>NZ_JBXBBJ010000012.1:0-154182 GCF_057221575.1 Paenibacillus sp. Y660
TTGATTAATACGGTGCGATGATTTAAACTTCATAGTAGAGCGTCCTCCTTGGATGATAGGTAATAAGGGCTTTGACCCCGTGCAACCCTATCGTACCAGAGGCGCTCCTTTTCATTCAAAGGCCATTTCTTAGCACCTACAGGAATTTTATCACCATTTAAACGAGGTTGAAATTGGTTTTTTGAGTGAATAGCGGAACCTGAGTCCGCGAACGCCACAATAATCGCTGAATTAGAAAAATAAAGGATTGTCTGTCCGCCGAAGTTCTCATTTACACCACCGCCCTCATGCCTGATTAGTTACAATCGAAGATTGTGGAAGAGCCTATCACTTAGAAGCGTCTCTTGCGCTTGCTCAACATTTACTCCATTTGGCTGCGATAGCTCTAAAAAGAAAAATAGCGGTACAGGAATAACCCCTGCACCACCATCATATCACTTTTTTATTCAATCCGAGCTACTTCTCTAGCGAGTTTAGTCCTTTTTATACGAAAATAGCCCCTCAAAAAAGCGCAAAAAGACACTCTCCTCTTAAAAAAGAATGTCAAAAATTTTTAAGAGACTTCGGCGGATTCTACCTTAACATTGAATCCCTGGGCCTCGATTTTTTTTATCCAATATTCCACAGATGATGTTGAAGAGGTTAGATAGTCCCAGCCTACTTCACGGTAAGCTATTCTATCTTTTAGTATTCGTATCGTATTGGATGACATTGTAATTGCTGCTGTCCACATAACGATAGACTAAACCAAACCTTGTCGGCGCCTCGTTAAACTTCAGCTTGACTTCATATTCGCCATTCGCATATTGCGGCGAATCCTGATCGTAGACGATGACGGCTCCTTGCGTAACCGCTTTGACAGTCCCATTGTCCGCAGTAAAAGCGGTAATCCCTTTGCCTGCTGTCCAACCTGCAATGCTGCCGTCATTGTAATCCTTAAAGTAGCCATCATTTGTCTCAGCTGCGAAAACAGCAGCGGAAGGCATGCAAAGCTGAATGCCAAGCAGCATAGCCAAAAGAACGCTGAACGGTTTGGTGCTTCTTTTCACTTTGATCTCCCTCTCTTTGCTTAATGAAAACCAGACGAAGCTATGCCGTTCTATGTATCTTCTTTTTTTTGCATCCCCCCCCAACATTGCCGTCTGATCGATATTGACGATACAAAATGTATCATCAAGAGCCTGACAATAAACGCTTAATGACGACAGCCGACTCTGCTCTAGTTGTCTGCTTTTTCGGCGCGAAGGAGCTTGCCGTTCTTCCTTTCAACAATCCGGAAGCAATGGCGAACCCTGCCGATTTTTTGGCCCATTCGCTAATTTGGCCTTCATCTTTAAACCCTTTTAGGTTGCCCGCTTTAAGGCTGTCTACTTTAACTCCGGCAGCATAAGCCTTCGCCCTCATCAGCATGACGCTCATTTCCTCTCGCGTAATGCTTTTATCAGGCGCAAAGGTTTGGCTCGTAATGCCGTTGATAATACCTGCGGCATATGCGCTTTTTACCGTTTCCTCATACCATGAGCCTGCCTTCACGTCTGCAAACGGATTTTTCCCGCTGCCGACCTTCAGTTCTAGTGCTCTTGCAATCAATGCTGCGAACTGCGCTCTCGTTACATTGTTGTTTGGAGCAAACCGATCGCTATCGATTCCTTCCACGATTTTTTTATCGACCATTTGCATAATGTCGTCTTTAGCCCAATGGCCGGCGATATCGCTGAAGATTCTAACAAAATCGATGGACTCCTTTAGCGTGAAGGCTTGATCCTTCAGATTTTGATCTATTATTTTCATCGAAGTCCAGTCCACCTTGGCGGTTCCTGCCTTTTTCGCTTTGAACGTAATGGTGCTAATTTCCATATTTCCTGCTTCACCCTTCACATTTCCGATCTTCGTATGGGCAAAAGTAATTTCATTGTTTTTAACGATTGGAGCGACGGAAAATCCTTTGAAGCTCGATTCCGCTTTTACAACCTCCAATTGTTCCGGATCAAACTTGAATTTTGCTTCATACGCGTACAAATCCTTCATGTTTTCTCCGCTAAAGGTGATCGTAAACTGTGCTTGAGCAGATTCCTTGACCGATGAGCTCATCACAAAGTCAGATGCCTTCTCCGCACTGGCAGCCGTCATCAGCAGCATGGAACAAATCGTACAGATTAACGTGTTCAACAGTATTTTGCGATACAAATTGTATCCCTCCCCTTGGTTTTATTGACCCCTCTATCATACAGACCGTGGAAACGGATACACATGATCTATTTTGAAGTAAAGTTGATTATTTTTGCATTTAACGACTTATTTTTCTCTATAACGAAAAAAGAACCTCCCAAACCACTTAAACGTGATCAGTAGGCTCTTTTTGTACCCTTACATATAAGAAGTGATGATAAGACGCTTATCTTTCTCCTTGCGATAGGCTACTGGGCTAAGTCCGGTAACTTTCTTGAAAATCCGGCTGAAATGCTCAGGGTTGACGTACCCTACTTTTTCCGCGACATCATATATTTTCAAGCCGTTTTCCAGCCCTTCCTTCGCTTTCTCAATTCTCAAACTCGTCAAATAAGAAATGAAGTTAACACCGGTCTCTTTCGCGAACTGCTTGCTTAAATAGCTCTCGCTGACGCCGACCATCTCGCTAATATTGGAAAGATGAATATCCTCGTCAAAATGATTCTCAAGAATCGACTTCGCTCTCGCGACAACCGGGCTAAGCCAGCCAGCTGTGGATGGTGATTTGGGATGCAATTTCTCATGCAGCTTCTCCAGAAACAGCTCAACCCAATGAATGGTCTCTTCCCAAGTCTCCAAATTCCGAACATGCTCCATCGGATGAGGAAACTGCTCATGGAACTTTTCCCAGGATACGCCATTTTGGTGCATGAGCGATCCCAGCTCCCATATTAGGTCACTCAGCGCTGACTTGATATCATCAGGCGAAGAAGGAAAACGCTCGACCAGCCGTTCTAAGCCTTGCTGCAGCCGCTGCTTCCAAAGCGAAGGTTCTGCTTCCTTTAAAGCTTGCAGCAGCTCCGGCTTAAATGACGCCCACTCCTCCTTCCAATCGTCCTCCTCTATTCGATACGGCCGCTCCGCCTCTGGATATAATAAACGATCATAACCATGATAGTAGCTAAGAATAGACAGCCGTTCAGCTTGTCTGAACAACCGGTTCCATTGCATGACGCCGCTTGCGACATCGCTGATTCCAATCGATAGATTAAGATTCAAAAACTGGCGCAGCCTTATTTTCACATCGGTTAATACGCTTTGGGTCAGCCTTCGTATGGCTAGTGTGCTGCACTGCTCGGGAAACGTAAAAAAATAAAGTGTAATGGCGATCATCTTGGCGGCATACGCGGCATACCCCTTCATTCCGGTCTCTATTGGTCACCGTTCGTATCGTCTGCAGCACCATGCGGTGAACATGCTCGAAGGGTACAACCTCCGATAATCGGATAAGCGCTACCTCTTGATTTTTCTCTCCCAAATGATTTCTGACAAATGCCAATCCTTGCCTAAGCTCCTCATCATGCTCGTATGAAGGTAGATTTGAAGCATGCGATAAGGAAAGCCGGTGAAGGATTGCGCACACCGTTTCCTCTTCATCCTGAGCGGGGGATGCTGCAGCTGCAGTGTTTTGCCGCCGGTTTAATTCCGCTATCGTCTTGTGCAGCACAGGCGCGATATACGCTTCGTCCAATTTCGCTTTAAGCATATAATCGAAGGCGCCAAGAACAAACGAATCCCTCACATAACCGTAATCGCCGTACGCGCTGAGCATAATGACCAGCGGCTCGCGGGATAATGAAGCGTCACGGAGCGCTTTCAGCAGCTCCACTCCGTTCATCCTCGGCATTTGAATATCGGCTAAAATGATGTCGATATCCTGACATTCCCGCAGCAGCGTTAACGCCTCTTCCCCATCACCGGCTTCCCCGGCAATTTCGATGTCCGTTGAAGCTAATGAAATATACTCCCGTAGTGCCAATCTAGCTAAAGGTTCGTCGTCAATAATGAAAGCTTGGTATTTCGCCATCATATTTCCCCCTTTTTGATATCACCTGTCAAAATATAATGGAAAATGGATATTGTTGCTCTCGACGTATTCAACCGCCTTACTCCAATTTTCATTCAATTTACTCAGAATATCAGCTACGGAAGCGCCTGCAAAAATTTGCTGCGCCATCTTCTTCTCGTCATATTGCGCTGCGTTTTTCAGCTTCACAAATTTCTCATCCGACCCTTGATACATAAACGGATTGAAGGGATGCCGGTTGTTCACCTCATTAAAGAAGGGCAGATGAGCTGTCACATCATTCAAGGTGGAAGAGTTCTGTGAATAGTTAATATATTGTTGATAAACATCTCGGCTGAACATCCATTCCAGAAAAGCTATCGTATCTTCCGTGTATTTGGAATTTTTGTTGATCGCCATATATTGATCTGGCATGGTGACAGCTTGCAGCGTCTCATTTGTCGTTGCTCTCCAGGGAAGGGCGAATGCATCGATATCCGCATCCTCCGAATTCACCTTCGACATATGATCGGTATAATACCATTGCCCTAGAGCGATCATCGCTGCTTGGCCCGTTTGAAACAATTGTGTTGCCTGATCGAACCCGATCGCTAGCGCATCTTCTCCTGCAAGCTTGTTTTCCGATATGATTCTCAGCATATTCGCTGCTTTCTCGAAGCCCGAGCCAGCTCCGAACGGTCTTTTAATATTCGCAAGATTAGCCAAATATTGCTCATCCTCCGTCAATATAGGAGGGCCGAATTCAATAAAGGGATAAAAGGTCCAGTCGTCCTTCCCCCCGATCGCAATCGGTATATATTGGCCATGTTTTTTGATTTTTTTCATTACAGCCATAAACTCGTCATAGGTTTGGGGCACCTCTACGCCAGCCTCTTTAAAAATACTAGGGTGATAATAGACGTATTCCGAGAAGGACACAAGCGGCAAACCGAGTATATGCCCATCCAGCCTGGCCGGGTACCGGTTTCTGCCTGTCGCATTCAATTCATCCAGCGATAGGAGTGAATCTTTATATGTCGTGAGATGGCCTGGTTTCAAATAGAACAAGTCGGGCAAATCATTTGCCGCCAATCGCACCTTTAAATATTGACCGCTGTTATCCGGAATCGTTTCTACTTCGACCGTTACATTCGGTTTAACAACCGAGTATTCCTTTACCTTTTCCGTCCAGAAGGCAATATCCGTCTTGGATTCCCATATTCCTAATTTTATTTTGACCGGCTGATTATGATTGGAGGCCTTTTTTGATCGTGTATCATGTGAGCCAAATGAATTAACCTTATTATTGATTTCGATTTTGTTATAGCCGATGTAACCGGCAAGCAGGCTTATAAAATTAAGGCTGATGACTAAGGCGGAACCTACTCCTTTTCTCAATCTCATTCATTTATCTCCCTATGATGCTTGGAATATGATTAGACTTGTTGGCGCTTTCAGCGATCTATTTGCCATCTTACACGGTAAATAGACAAAGCGATATGACGTTTTTGGTTCAAACATGATCTTTTATGCATCATTTTCCACTTATCCACCAGCCCAACTCTTGCTTACTTCCTAAAAGGAATGTCGGCCATTTCCTCCTCATCCGGTTCAATAATTAAAGGCAGCCGTATTCTCACCTTCGTGCCATGCGGATAATTGGGCTCATATTGCAAACCGTAACGATCGCCATAATGCAATTGAATACGCCGATGCACGTTTCGATTCCCCATCCCGCTAAAAGCATAGCTAGGCGATCATGTACTTGAGCCATCAGCTCATCTGGCATGCCCGCCCCGTTGTCTGCGATCGTAATGATCAAATCGTCATCTGCCGCATGAATGGCAACATCGATTTTTCCGGGATAATCGATTTCTTTCAGTCCATGAATAATACTGTTCTCCAAAATAGGCTGCAGCAGCAGCTTGAGCAAATAATGGCGGGAGATGTTGCTGTCGATATCCCATTCCGTCTGAATCGACCTTCCGAATCGAATCTCCATAATATATAAATAATGCTTCAGGTGGTCTACTTCTTCCTCTATCGTAGTGAGCAGACCGCCGCGATTAAACGAAGAGGCGAGCAAACGGGTTAAGGCATGCGTCATGTTGCGAATATTGTCTGCTTTGCTGATTAAAGCCATGTACTTGATCGAATTTAACGTATTGATCAGAAAATGAGGGTTGATTTGGGACTGAAGAGCGGCAAACTCAGCTTTGCGCTTCTCGATCTCCTGCTGCTCATGCTGATCAATTAACTCCTTAACCTGTTCCGTCATCAAATTAAAGGAATGGCCAAGCCGCACCATTTCCAAGCTTCCCGAACCGGTATATCTCGCATTTAAGTCACCGCCGGTGACACGGACCATTTGACGGAGCAGCGCGCTGATCGGCTCTGTGACATTGGATACGAGATAGAAGGAAACGAGCACAAACGCCAAAATGATCAAAATCGCAAGAAACCATACAAACGAATTAACGCTTCTGTAATTTTCGAGCAAATCCTTATAAGGAAGCATCTGTACAATATACCAATTTGAATTATCCACTCTAGCATAGGTAATTAATTTGCGGCTGCCCTCTGTATCGTCGACGAAAGAGCCCTTCTCCTCATGGCCGATCTTCGATTTCCAATTGCCAGAAATCAAGCTGCCTCTATCCACAATCGTATTGGATGCGATAATTTCACCTTTCTCGCTTACGATGTGCAGAACCGATTCGGAATTATCACGGGATTGCAAAATACGATCGAATGCGCCGCTCTCAAACGTAAACAAAATCATCTCTAGTTTAGAAAAAGGGTTAGGGTCGCTTGGGGAAAGTGCAGCGGCCATAATATGTGGATTATAATTGCCATACAGCATATTCGGGAGCATGCCTAAGAAACGGACGATGTTAGGCGTACTCGTCGTATCGTGATACCATTTCTGCTGACGGATGTTCGACTCTTCGCTCACCATATTTTTTAAATAGGAGTACGATTTGCCGTTATCAAAAAAGAAGTTGACCGATAAGACTCGGCCAGAGACTGACGCCGTATACTTCTCGATCAATATTTTCAGCTTATTGCTGGCTAATTGCTTCTCAATGCCCACCTTGTGATGGACGTCAAACACCGATAATATGACATCCTGATCCACCCCGATTGAAGCAAATAGACCCGCCATCCGGTTAATTTCCTGACTAACGGAATAGGCTACCGCTTGCGAGGTCTGAAGCGACCGTCCCGTATTTTGCTGAAGGATATCCCGCTCATAGATGTTCAAAATGACCGCGCAAATTAATATGACCGGTACGATGACGACTAAAATGAAAAAAAGTCTAAGTATCGTGGACATGCGTAAATTTTTTTGCATAAGGACCCCTTCAGCTAAATTTTCAGAGCCTGTCTAGCAATTACAGCATTTGGAAGCCTCTCGTTTCAATTCGACAATCTGCGATAAAACCCTCTCGCGATGTCTTCGTTAGCTTTATCATAAACGAGCAAGCCCTTTTTTTATTTAGCCATAAACGAGAATAGTTGGACAATTCCGTTATGAATAACCGAAACTCCTCCTAGAACCCCGTTTCGAATAAAATAGGACAGGTTAAGTTCTAAATAGCTATCCACTTTATATAGTTTAATGTATTCAGCAAAACATGCGGATTTATTTGCGCTTGCAGCGCGCGGAAGCCTTATCCTCTTTGCCATCCAGCCATGATGCTAAACAGAAAAAAACCGCCATATGCGCATGGCGGTTTAAGCTTGCTATATCCCGATTCACACCTACAATTAAAGTGATGTGCGATCAGTCTTCTGAGACTCTGACATTCGATATTCGGTTGGTGTTTCCTGACATGATTTTCGGAACACCTGCGTGAAATGACGCATATCATTAAAGCCAACCTGCACCGCAATATCCGATACTTTAAGATTTGTATCTCGCAGCAATGCCTTGGCTTTTTCCATTCTTAGCTGAGTAATGTATTCCTTATAACCAGCACCGACTTTTTGTTTGAACAGCAGGCTGAAATAAGTTGGATTTAAAAAAACGGCCGCAGCGATTTTATCGAGCGACACATTTTCATGAAAATGCTCATGAATATATTGAATGGCTGTGTCGATCATTCCTGTTGATGCTTTGTCGCTATCCTTTAACAGTTGGGTTGACTTTGTTGCCTTTTCTTCGAGCTCCAACAACTCTTTTGCAGATAATCTTTCTTGCTCCTTAATCATTTCGGCCTGCAATCTTGTAATAAGCGCTATCAATTTTTGCTTCCCGATCGGTTTAAGCATATAGTCGGAGGCTCCTTGCCTGAGCGCTTCCTGTGCATAGTAGAAATCGGCATGGGCTGAAATGATGATCCACTTAATACGTTGATCCAATTCCCTGCCTGCTGCCAGAAGCATTAATCCGTTCATCTTCGGCATCTTGATGTCCATAATGACGATATCAACCGGTGATTTGGAGAGTAGATCCAGCGCTTCCTTCCCGTTTCCTGCGACTAAAATCGAAGCATCCGGAAAGGAGGAGAGAATGGTCCGTTTCACACCGTCACATATCGGTTTCTCGTCATCCACGATCAAAATATTCATGAATGCTCCTCCTCCAAAATAGCGGGAACGACAATGGATACTCGCGTTCCCTCTCCAAATGTGCTGCGGATTTGCACGCCATAAGCTGGTCCATACCAAAGCAAAAGTCGTCGGTGTACGTTAGACAGCCCAATCCCCGTATCGGATTCCCGCTGCAAGTCAATGGAGATTAAATCTTCTGCTTGCCCTTCAGGGATTTCCTCGAGCCCGTTCGCCGTCTTCCTCTCAAACGTGCGCTCCTTCTCAGACTTGATATGGAGTAAGGATAATAGTGACCGAAGCTTGTCCTGCTCCATGCCAACACCATTATCCTCAATATGAATATAGAGATTCCCAGCATCAAAATTGGATGTAATAAGGACAACTCCAGCTTCATCCGAGTCCTTCTCGTCCAGACCGTGAACGATAGCGTTCTCAACAATCGGCTGTAAAATCATCTTCGGGAGCTTTATTTCATGCCAAATGGGATCGATCTCTATTTTAATTTCTAATCGATGACTCATTCGTGTTTGGCAAATGAGTGCGTAGTTTTTAATTTGTTCGAGTTCTTCGTGGAGCTTTACACTTGATGAATGCTCCCAGTTGCTGCTATATCTAAATATTTCAGAAAGGGAAAGGACAACCTCGCTAAGCGTTTCTTCTTCCTTCTCCTCCAGCATCCAGTAAATCATATCCAACGTGTTATACAAAAAATGAGGATTCACTTGTGCTTGCAGAACTTGAAGCTGTACATTCTTCTCACTCGCGGATATCGCTCGAATACGATCTATCAAACCATTGATCCGATCAACCATTCGGTTAAATCTTTGAGCCATTTCCCTAATTTCCTCGAATGACTTTACTTCCATCATACCATTAAAATCCCCACGCTCAACCTGCTTCATTTGACGAATCATTTGGCTTATCGGCAAGGAAACCGATCTCGATACAAACAATGCCAATAGGATGGACAAGAAAATCAGCAGCATAAAAATCATGAGAAGAAATTGCTTCGTCTGATTGAGCTCAAAAGCGAGATCCGATCTGGGCGTTATGCTCAAGAGCTGCAGTCCCTTGCTGTTCAGCATGCCATTAACTATTAAATAACGATCATTGTCAATGATCTGAACAGGCTTGCTGTCATGTTTATCCGCAATATCACGCGCAATAGAAGTTGCAATGTGATCTTGCTTATTATGAGCCAGTAAGGCCTTATCGCTGTTCAAGAGAAATGATTCGCTATTATTGGACAACTCCAAATTTTTCATGATGTCATTAAGAGCCTTTGGCTCCATCTCGACAAGTATGATGCCCATCGACTTCTGATTGGTGAAGTCCACCAATTGGCTTCCGAAAGCGAATACAGATCTTTGTTCAATTTGATCAATAATTGATTTTTCCTTTACGCCAAGCCAAATAGGCTCCCCTTTGGATTGCTTAATCTGATAGTACCAGAGGGAATCCTTATAGCCAACGTCAATCACCTGTGCATTTCGGCTTCCGTAGCTGTACACTTTTCCTGTATCCGTTATCACGTAGATGCCAATAATGTCATCCCACGAATAATAAATCGAGCCTAAGGCGTTTGTTATCGTACGCTCTCTAATAGCCTGTAGTGAAGGAATGTCTTTTTGATCACGTGCCGCATAGGTTTGGATCTCCGGACTGCTGACAATCGATTTCGCCAATATCGAATAACCCTTCAGAAGCAGCTCGGCATGACCGCTAGCTTGCGACATGCTCTTTAATGCCACGTCTCCTACTTTGTCATTGACTTGGATTGCCGATCTTTGGTAATACAGCATGGTTAACATAAGCATGAGGATAAAGGAGCTCCCGACAAACAATAGAAATAAACGAACACCTAATCGATTAAACCGTTGTTTGCCCCGCCTCATGCTTTTATCTCCCTTGAATCCATTTTAAGGCAGATCTCAATGGATCATCCTTTTACCGCGCCTGCAACCATGCCTTGCGTAATTTTGTCAGCAAGGAGGAAGTAAACGATCAGTACAGGAATAACGCCTAAGATCAAGTATGCACCAATTGCACCGTAATTCGTCGTATATTTTCCGACAAAGCTATAAATACCGAAAGGCAATGTTTTGAGATGAGAGCTAGAAATAAAAGTAGCCGCCATAATGTATTCGTTCCAAATGGTGATGAACGTTACGATCGATACAGTCATCAAAGGCGGAACTGTAATTGGGAAAATAATGCTTGTAAAAATCCGATAAATGGATGCCCCATCAATTGCTGCCGATTCTTCGAGCTCATGAGGAATTCCTTTATAAAATTCGGACAAAATAAAGACAGCCATTGGCACAGAGAATGCGATATAAGGCAAAATAAGCGATAGATGCGTGTCCATAATATGCAGCTTATTAAACAATACAACAAGCGGAATCAGCGTCGCTTGTGTCGGTATCATAATACCGACCAAGAAAACAAGCATGACGATTTTGGATGCTTTCCATTTGAAACGGGCAATTGCATAGGAAACCATGGCGCCGAGTATCAATGTGATAATCATCGATACCCCTGTCACAATAACGCTATTCCACAAATATTGCAAGTAGTGGCCGTTCACGAATGCATTCGTGTAATTTTCCCATTTCATAACTTGTGGAAGGGCAAAGAAGGTGCTTGATAATATTTCCTCGTTAGTCTTAAAGGAGTACAACACAAGCCATAGCAATGGATATACTTGTGTTATTATTAGAAGGGCCAAAAAAGCCCGGACAATCGTTTTTTTGATTTTCACTTGTATCATCCTCCTGTTCCGCACTATTAAGATGCGGCATTCTCTGAGCGTTTGAAGGCAAAATTAAGCAATATTGTAGCGACCAAGCCTTCTGCGACTAAAAATACGGACATTGCGCTGCCGTAGCCGTACTGGAAGGACATGAACGTTTTGTTATACATGAGGGTAGAAATAACTTCGGTTGAATTTCCTGGTCCTCCGCCTGTCATTACCATAACAATATCGAATGCATTAAGTGAACCGATAACCGCTAGTATAAGCGATATTTTAAGTACGGGTGCCATTAACGGAATGGTAATGTAACGATCAGCTTTAAAGCCTTCTGCTCCGTCGATACGTGATGCTTCATATATTTCCTTGGAAATATTCTGCAAGCCTGTAAATTGGATTAATACATGGTAGCCTAGATACTGCCACAAGGCGACGAAAAAGATTGCATAGATCGCGATTTTAGGTTCTGCCAGCCAAGTATGTGTCCAGCTCTCCAGCCCTACCGATACAAGCAGCTTGTTCAGCATGCCTCCAAATTCGGCTGGGTTATAGATCGAACGCCATAGCTGACCGATTACGACAACAGACAAAATAACGGGCAAAAAGTAAATCGAAACCAAAGTGTTCGGTTTGCGAAGGTACCTTGTAAGTAGAATACCTATAAACAATGCAAACGGAATTTCACATGCCGATATTAGCGCGAAGAGCAAACCCCGATTTACCGCTGGCCAAAATAACGGGTCTTTCGTAAGCATGGAAACAAAGTTGTGAAGTCCTACAAATTTCGCCGTGCTCATGCCGTCCCATTGGTAGAAAGAATAGAACATGGATACAATAATTGGAACAAACACCATCAGCACATACAAGATAAGACACGGCAGTATGAAGATCGCTAGTGCTGTTTTTGAAACTTTCAAAATATTCATTGTAATCCCTCCGTGTTGCCATAGGCTTCATTGGCCTGCTTATTGAATAAAGGAAGGGAACCGTGAAGGCTCCCTTAGTTAATGTTTTAGGTTTGTAGATTAAGGATTGTTGATGTCAAAATTACTTTTGTGCTCAGCAGCAATATCTTCAGGTTTAACCTTCTGAATGAACATGCCTTGAAGCGAATTCAAGTGATATTGAGTCGTGCTTGGATCAATCAAGTTGTCGAACGCGATCGAGCCGCCTTTTACTGACTTGAAAATATCAAGAACATCAATTGCTGTTTGCGAGTAACCCGCGCCAGCGAAATCACCGTCTACGATTTGTGCAAGACCAACTGCACCTTTCATGTCAAACATCTTTTTCGGATAGTTAGTCATGTAGTAAAGCAAGAACGCTTTGGATTCTTCCATATGCTTCGTACCCGCGGAAATAACATAACCTGAACCAGGTCCAAGCATAAATTCATTTGGATCGCCTTTGCCATCTACTGTAGGGAATGGTTTCGCGACTACTTTATCCTGAACTTCAGATCCTTCGATAGAAGCAGTTACCCAAGAACCCATGTAGTACATTGCAGCTTTGCCAGTCAAGAACAAATTCTCGCCTTGCTCATAGTCGAATGATGTTGCACCTTCTTGGAATGCACCTGCTTGAATGAGATCTTGCATTTTTTCAACGGACTTCACAAATGCTGGGTCGTCGAAAGATTTTTTCTTTTCAATTACGTCTTGCAAGAAGCTAGCACCGCCAAGACGGATTACGATGTTTGTGAACAAGAACGATCCTGTCCAAGGCTCTTTCTCACCAATTGCCATCGGAATGATTCCTTTAGCTTTAAGCACTTTGGAAGCCTCTACAATTTCTTCGAAAGTAGTCGGGATCTCGAGACCCGCTTGTGCGAACAGATCTTTATTGTAATACATTAGACCAATGTCATTTGCTTCCGACAATCCATAAGTCTTGCCATCAAATGTGTAGTAGTCAAGTATTCCTTGTTGGTAGGAATCACGCAAGCCGTCTTTGTCCAAAATGTCGTCAAGCGGAGCAAGCTTGCCGCCATCAACATAAGGTTTCATTTGAGCCCCTGGATTCACCACAGTAATATCCGGCATGTCATTGGAAGCTGCTTGCGTTTTCAACTTCAATTTCTGTTGGTCGCTGTTTAACGCGTCCACTTCGATTTTGATGTTAGGATTTGCCTCAGTGTAATCCTTTACAATTTGACGAAGCGCTTTCAATTGAACCGAAGATTCATCTGCTGTATGAATTTGAAAATTAAGCGTAACCTCTTTTTTCTCCGTGCTTGTGTTGCCAGTAGTCGGATTACTGCTTTCTTCCGTTGGTGCGTTGTTGCCTCCGCATGCAGCCAAGCTGATAGCGAATAATGACATTACCATGATCAGAATCAATTTCTTCATCTTTTTCTCCCCCGATTCTAAAATTTGATAGTGCGCCTTGCCTATTTACAATTATCACGTAATATAGCCTATTGACGTGATACGTTTTTTTTTGGTTTAATGTTTAATTTTTTTAGGATAATCCACATTCCTGACACAAACCTCACATGAATCCGATTGCGACAATTCCAGTAATTTGGATATGCCCATCTACTCTAATCCAAGTATGTAAGAATTAAAAAAACCAGCGCAACAGCGGATTCCATTTAGAAATCGCAATTGCGCTGGTTTTTGTTGATTGGCCAAGCAGATCATTCTGAATGAGCCAAAGCCTTTGCTTTAACTAGATCGCCCAATTGCCATTGCGGAAAATAGGCTCGCGGGTTCCATCCTGCATCACGCCGTCAATATTCATATCGGGCGAGCCGATCATAAAATCTTCATGCGTAAGGCTTCTGTTTGCACCGTGAGCGAGCAGCTCCTCAGGGGACATTTTGGTACCGCCAGTGAGGTTAACTGGATACGCCTGACCTAGTGCAAGGTGGCAAGAGGCGTTCTCATCATATAAGGTATTGATAAAAATCACATTAGAGTTTGATATTGTCGAGTCATGAGGAACAAGCGCGATTTCGCCCAAATGTCTAGCCCCTTCATCCGTACCCAGCAAATTAGTCAGCGCCTCATAGCCTTGCTCAGCCGAGTAATCGATCACTTTGCCGTCCTTGAAGGTCAAGGTGAAGCCGTTAATAACCTGGCCATTGTAATTTAAAGGCTTCGTGCTTCGAACGACACCATTCACACCATCTCTATGGGGCATCGTAAATACTTCTTCCGTCGGCATATTCGGGTTAAAAAACACCCCTTTGGCGTTCGCTTTGGCTCCGCCCAGCCAAATATGACCTTCCGGCAGCTCAACGGTCAAGCTAGTGCCTGGCGCCTCATATTGCAGCTGCTTGTAGCGCTTGCCATTAAGCACCTCAACCATTTGGAGCAGCTTCGCATTATGTTCTCTCCATGCTTGAATCGGATCTTCTAGTCCGATGCGCGTGGCATCGACAATCCGCTCCCACAGCTTCTGAACCGCTTCTTCCTGCGATACATCCGGAAATACTTTCGACGCCCATTCCGGCGTTGCATAGGAGATAAGCGTCCATGCGTTGGTATGGCTCATCAAGGCGCCGCGGTAGCTGCTCATCGCAGTAGAGGCCGTCTTAGTCGCTGTCGCAACCCGGGCCGGATCCACGTCGTTCAGAAGATCCGGGTTCGGCGAATAAATGGTAATAAACGCCGCACCTTTATCTGCATAATCCTCCCATGCCTTGGCACGCCACATCGGGTACTCCAAGAAGGCTTCCTCCGGCGCCTGCTTGTACTTAATGCGGGTTAGCTCCTCATCGTTATATTCGACATGCACGTTTTTCGCTCCGGCTTCATAAGCTTTGGAGGCAATAAGCCGTACCAATGGAGCGGCGGTAATCGGAGCCATAACGACAACCGTCTGCCCTTGCTGAACGTTGACGCCAACTTGTACGGCCAGCGCAGCGTAATTTTCCAAATGCTGATATGTAGGATATGTCATTGTCAGTTTACCTCCAATATTAGTATAAATTTACTTGGCAATTGCTTGCTTCTATTATAGTACTCCCTTACAAAATGCTCAAATGAAGCTAGGGATCTATGCGTTTAATGAAGCATGGAATGCATATTCGGAATTAAAAAAATCTCCCTTATGCAAGAAAAGGCAATTCCCCGCTTTACGCGGTAAGAATCGCCTTTTCATTTGAAGCACCATTCGATTAGGAAATACCTTTGCCAAGGAAACGCCAGAAGTTCCGATTCAACATATCATCCAAATCTCTTTTGATTTCCTCCTCAGTCACTTCCCAGCCGCTATGATGCAGCTTCTCGTATTTATCTGCCAGCACGTTCCCGATAATTGACCTCGAATGCTCCCATTTATAGATCAGCTGCTCGAAGACACGACAATCCGAATGCTGCGGAATGACCGAAGTGCCTAGAAGCTCTATGCGGAACCTAGTCATTTCCTCAACCATGGACTCGATATGGAGAAACCACCAGCAGCCAAAGATCATCAAATTACGGAACTTGCGGGCAAGCACCGTTAATTCATGCTGATTCTCTCTTGCAAGCATAGTAATAAGAAACTTTTGCTCCGGATAACGTCGGCATAACGCTTCAACGGCAGACACGTCTGAGCGCATGCTCATATCACCAGCAAGTCCCAGCGACGGGTTCACTTTTCTGCGAACGCCAATCATAAGCGCAAACGGAATTTGCTGCTCCTGGCATACGGGAATCATAACTTCATCTATCATCTTGCTTCTATGATCATCGGCTGGGTATTTAAAATCGCCCGGCATCGACACCGCAAGATAGAGAGCATCCATCCGAATAATCCATTCAGACAGAAAACGACGGGTCTCCTCTTTTGTCCGCTCCGTCCACTCTGCTTGCACGTCATACCCGAGCTTTTGCAGCTCGTTTACGGAGTGAGGCCAATCATTAAGCAGTGCGTCAACCCGAAGCGCCGCAAAAAAACGGGGATCCGACTTCCCATTGCCTGACAACCAGACCGGGCGTTCTACAGCATCAAATGGGTCGTTTGTCATGACGATTTTTTCAATTCCCGCAATCTGCATCACCGTATCGACTTGCTCATGCACCGTTCGCTTCGCCAAGGCTTGACGGTAATCGTCCAGGTTGCGCGAGGATACGTCGAATCCTAGTCGCTTCAAGATGGTGATGAATCCGGTAGCCGCCTCGCTTACCGGAGAATGGTCAATGAATAGCTGCTTCCATATCCAATCCGCTTGCTCGCGCTTGGTCATTGACCAGAAGCGGCTGTATTCATCCTCTGACCATCTAAACGATTCCGAAATCAAATAATGATAAGTCAGCAGATCATCGATACCCCACAAAAGCAGATCCCCGAATTCGGGAGCGTATAAATGCGTATGCATATCTGTGACAGGCATGCTGTGAGCCCATTTTTGTACCGTTTGCCGAAGATCAGCCAAGCTTATAACGGATTGGGTATTCATTATTTTTTCCCCCTTGAATTAGTTTCATTGATCATGTTAAAAGGCCAGCTTTGTCGATAGTACGGAAAGCACATGTGCAGCATTTGGCAGGATATAGGCTACGTTATACCAACGTTGTTATTTTTGGCCGAAATTACGTTATCCCCTCTACTCCCAGTCTCCTATTCTTTCAACTGTTTGTAGACTTCGCGATATACGGTTTCTAGAGGTATCCCGGATGTTCGGGCAGCATGAGCCGCATCCTCAAATTCCGGTGATTGGCGAATGATCCTCTCTCCGTCAATCGCCTGCTTTACTCTTACTATGCCGTATGGCGTTTCAACTTGAATCCATCGGCGCTCCAGCGCCCTGCGCTGCCGCTCGCTTCGGCGCACACCGAAGGTTGACGTTTCTGCAAGCAGCGTTTCCTCGCATCGGTCGCTATCAGCTGGTCGGCATAACACGCTGACGAGGACACCCGGACGGTTTTTTTTCATATAGACCGGCGTATGGTACACATCGAGCGCCCCGGCTTCGAATAGCTTTTCCATCGCATAACCAAGCATTTCCCCCGTTGAATCGTCCACTTGGGCTTCGAGTACGACAATCGTCTCTTTGTTTTCTTGCTGCTCTTGTTGATACAAAATAGCGCGCAAAACGTTCGGATGCTCAAAATCCTTTGTACCTGCGCCGTAGCCGATTCGATCAATCGTACCTGCGGGCAAAGTGCCGAAGCCTGCTGCCAGCGCTTTGACGATCCCGGCGCCGGTCGGCGTCGTCAATTCACCCTTAGCCGTGAACGGCGATAACGGTACGCCTCGAAGCAGCTCCGCAGTCGCAGGGGCCGGAATCGGATATAATCCATGTGCCATGCGAAGCTTACCGGTTCCTGTAGGCACGGGTGAAACGATTATTTTGCCGACATCGAGGCTCTCCAGCGCTAAACAAACGCCAATGACGTCTAAAATGGAGTCCATAGCTCCGACCTCGTGAAAGTGAACGTCAGCCGGGTTCATGCCATGAATTTTGCCTTCTGCTTCGGCAATCAGACGAAAAATGGAAAGACTCCGCAATTTAACTCGGTCTGGCAGGCTTGAGTGTTCGATCATGCGTAAGATGTCGGAAGCTTTTCTATGCTCATGCGAATGCTCATGCGAATGATCGTGGCTGTGATGATGATTATGATCATGACTATGATCGTGACTATGATCATGGCTGTGACCGTGACTGTGATCATGGCTGTGACCGTGACTGTGATCATGGCTGTGACCGTGACTGTGATCATGGCTGTGACCGTGACTGTGATCATGACTGAGATCATGACCGTAATCATGACTATGATCGTGATCATGCCCATAACTGTGACTGTGGCTATGAGCGTGTTCATGATCATGGTGATGATGAACATGAGCATCCACATGATCGCTGTTAACAAAGTCTAACTTCAACCATTTCGCTGTGATGCCCCTCCGGTCCACCTCTATAAATTCCATGGTGAACGGATCGATTGGCAGCTTCGATAAATGGCTAATCATATAAGTCGGGTCTGCTCCAAGGTCCACCAGCGCGGACAGAGCCATATCTCCTGCGATGCCTGAAATGCAATCCAAATAAAGCGTCCTCATGCTACGTGCCCTCCGCTACCAGTTGTAAAATCATTGCTGCTTGAAATCCTGCCCCAAATCCGTTATCGATGTTCACTACCGTAACGCCTGCTGCACAGGAGGTCATCATGGCAAGAAGCGTCGTTATGCCTTGTAAATTCGCGCCGTATCCTACGGAGGTCGGCACAGCTATTACCGGCCTGCGAACAAGTCCGCCAACAACGCTCACCAAGGCTCCCTCCATGCCCGCGACCCCAATGACAACGGATGCTTCCCTGATCCGTTCCTTTTGGCTTAGCAGCCGATCGATGCCAGCGACTCCGACGTCGTAGATGCGATCAACCTCGCAGCCCATCCACTCCGCAGTCCCAGCCGCTTCCTCCGCTACTGGAATATCCGATGTCCCGCCGGTCACGACGGCTACCTTGCCAGGAAGCACTCGCGTTGACCTTCCTAGCGAGATAAGGCGAGAGGCTTCGTCATAGCGGGCATCAGTAAATTTTGCAACTACTCGTTCGCCCATCTCGGGCGTTGCACGCGTTACAAGCGCCCTGCCATGAATCTCAACAAGCCGGGAAAAAATCGTTTCCACCTGCTCGGTTGTTTTGCCCAGTCCAAAAACGACCTCGGGATGCCCGGTCCGCTCATTGCGCCCCACATCCAGCTTGCAAAAACCAAGATCCTCAAATTCGTTCATATCGCCGCTCCTCCGTGTTCAAGCACTTTATTCATGCTGCCGCTGCGATAACCCGAGAGATCCATGGACACATAGAGGAAGCCCAGCTCCTTCAAGCGGTCCGAGATGATCGATGCAAAGCTAATCAACCGCTCCATCGCTCCTTGCTCCACTTCGATTCTGGCGATATCGCCATGGCTTCTCACCCTGACTTGACCGAAGCCAAGGGAGCGAATATAGCGCTCGGCTTCACCGACGCGTCCCAGCTTCTCAATCGTAATCGTCTCGCCGTAAGCGATCCGAGAGGAAAGACAGGCGAAGGACGGCTTATTCCAAGTGGCAAGCCCGTGCTCGCGGGATAGATCACGGATTTCTTCTTTATAAAGACCCGCTTCCTGCAAAGGGCCGCGCACGCCGCGTTCCTTCGCCGCCTGAACTCCCGGCCTATGCTCATTCATGTCATCCGCAATCAGCCCATAAACGATATGGCGGTAATCACCGTCCTTGATGAACGGTTCAAGATGCTCGAACAGGCTTTTTTTGCAAAAATAACAACGGTTCGCATTATTCTCTTTATAACCAGGTATTTGGAGCTCGGACGTTTCAATTACTTTATGTGTTGCTCCAAGACGCTTCGCCAGCTGGATGGCTTCCTCCAGCTCTTCCGACGGATATGTCTCCGAGTCAGCCGTAACCGCCAAGACACGCTCGCTTCCAAGCGTTTTGATTGCGGTGTCCAAAAGAAAAGTGCTGTCGACGCCTCCAGAGAACGCGACCACAACGGATTCCATGTCCTTTAAAATCGCTTGCAGCTTGCTGTATTTATCATGCATGTTACTGCTCCCTCCTTCTGCTAAGGTCATCCAACCGACGTATTTTGAAGCAATGAAATTTCCCTCATCGGCTCTTTCAACCGATCGTATAAGCTTAAATATAGCGGCAATAGTCTTTGGTATAGTTGATGATTCATCAAATCAGGTACATAGAGGCTGCCCTCATCCATCTTCCACCTGAGCAGCGGGCCTTCGCAACCTCCCATGGCGTATAATCCCAGCTGAGCGGCTCCGAGTCCCGAGCTTTCGACGGATACGGGCACGCTTACCGGTACCCCCAGCATATCGGCCAGCATCTGGCACCATAAAGCTGAGCGCGCAAAACCTCCGGATGCCCGAACCTCCTTAGGCTTTTCCCCAGCTTGCCTCATTAAAGCAACGATAGCCGTAATTTGGAACATGACCCCTTCCATAGCAGCGCGAAGCATATCCGTTTCATTGTGCGAGAGCGTCAGTCCGAACATAACCCCCTTCGCCTGCGCATCCCAGAAAGGAGCCCGTTCACCCGATAAAAGCGGCAGAAAGAGCAGTCCATTAGCTCCCGCAGGGACAGCTGCAGCAAGCGGAAGAATCTCTTCAATCGCTTTGCCCGGGTATAGCCGATCCGCAATCCATTTCGCTACGATAGCGCCATTGTTGGAAGGTCCGCCAACAATCCAATGGTTACTCGTCAAAGCGTAGCAAAACAGCCGCCCAGCCGGATCGAAGGCGGGCTGACTTACGGCGGATCGTACCGCCCCGCTTGTGCCAATCGTTACGGCGAGCACGCCTTCCTCCACAGCTCCAATTCCGAGATTAGCCAGCACGCCGTCCTGCGCGCCGACGATAAAAGCCGTATTTGCGGAAAGTCCCATTCGCTCGGCAGCTTCCGGCTTCAACCCATTCAATCGTTCCGTAGTTGGAACTAGTCTTGGCAGCTGCTCCTCGCGGATACCTGCCAGAAGCAGCGCTTCCTTGTCCCATGCCAACGTCTCCAAGTTAAACAATCCAGTTGCACTTGCCAGAGAATGATCCATAACCATAACACCAAACAGCTTATTTAAAATATATTCCTTAATGCCAATGAAATGGCTTGCAGAATAAAAAAGTTCTGGACGCTCTTCCCTCATCCAGATCAGCTTGACGAGCGGCGACATCGGGTGGATCGGCGTTCCCGTCCGCGAATATATCGGCAAGCCGGTGCCGTCTGCGAGCAATCGTTCAGCCTGAACGGCGGCGCGCAGGTCTGCCCATGTAATGCTGGGAGTTAGCGGAAGCCCGCTGGCATCCAGAAGAATTAAGCTGTGATTGGCGGAGCTGAACGCAGCGCACACTACATTTTCAGCTGAATAATCGCCTTTCCTCATAATGCTCGCTACACCTTCAAGCACAGCCTCATAGATAACATCCGGGTCCTGCTCGGCATAACCTGGACTTGGCGTATGCAGCGGATATTCGATCGACTCGCTGCCGTGAATGTTTCCAGCAAGATCGACGGCCAGCGTCTTCGTGCTTGTCGTTCCGATATCAATTGCGATAACAATTTTGGGATCCGCATTCATTTCGGCAAATATCCTTCCTCGTCGAACGTCCACTCGTAAGGTCCTTCCAATATTTCAATGCGCGGATTGATCTTTGCTTCCTCAAGGAGCGCTGCCGAAATTTCAATCGTTCCAAGGTGGAGCGTATCGCGGATGCGGACAAGCTTGCACGCGGTATAATCCAAAATGTTGCAGGTTTTGATAGCCGCTTTAATGGCATCACGGTCATTCGCAAGCGTAGTCGCCTGCTTCGTTGGCGCACAGACCGTTGATGTAAGCCCATTTGCATAGGTGCTCGGCCAATCCGTCTTGCCAACCAGCCTGCTCGTCGTGAAATCGGCCGTGCCTACGCCGTTGGCATTCCCTTGGGATTCCGGCGTAAGATCAAGAACAACCATCTTATTGACCTCCGGGCCTCCATGCGCATACGGTGTAGGGTATCTTCCCGTAATATTCGGATCGGCTCCATCGCCGCTGATGTTCTTGCCGATATAATCGATCACGAGCACGTCAAGCTCCGTAAAAAGAATTTGGGGAAGGCGGCTTTTCGCTTCGATGAGCAGCTCCTTTTCCCTTTCTTCCATAATATCCGTACCAAGAACCTCGATCCGGCAAATCTGGTCATAAGCATTCTCGACGACCGCCACGCCGAACTTAATCGGGAGCTTCTCGATCATAACCTTCGCCATTGCAGGTACATTCTCAGCCATATACTTAAACCCAAGCTGATGGCACGCTTCCGCTCCCTTTTGCTTGCCTAGCCCGATCGAAATCATTTTGAACATCCCGCTTTCAATCGCCCCGCGAAAAGCGGTATGCGGCTTAATGCGGTTGATGACGACGATTGCGTCCGCCTCCGTCGCAGCGATTTTGTCACAATAAACCGGCAAGCCGTTCGGCAGACGCTCTAGCAGAACGACTTCCATCGATGAGCGCACGGGACAGCCCATTCTCTGCTCGTCAACGCCCAGATGGGCAAGCACCTCCGTCTGCCCGGCCGCTGTCGCTCCTCCATGGCTTCCCATGCATGGCACGATGAATGGCTCAGCGCCGATTTTCTTCAGCTCGTCGATCACCGTCTTCGTCAATTCATCGATTCGGGAAATGCCCCGGCTTCCGACGGCGACCGCAACCTTATGGCCGGCTGCAATGCCGGCCATCGATTCGGATGCTTGCAGCCGTGCGGTGAGATGTTCAAGCGGATCTTCTAGAATCGTGTCATCAAATGATTGGCGAATCTTCACAAGCTTGGGAAGCGGTATGTTTTCAACTAACTGTGTTAAAATATCGCTCATATCGTCATCGCTCCAAATCCGCCGTCTACCCGCAGAAAAGCACCGGTTACAAACGATGATGCGCGCGGTGAGGCTAAGTATACAACCGTTCCCTTGAGCTCTTCGGGAGCTCCGAAACGATCCATCGGGGTATGCCGCATAATCGATTCAATTCGATCCGGAGATAAAATCTTTTTATTTTGCTCAGCAGGGAAAAAGCCTGGAATAATGGCATTGACTCTTATATTGTGCGGGGCCAATTCGCGGGCCAAAAATTGCGTGACACTGTTGACTCCCGCTTTGGATGCCGAATAAGTGAACACCCGAGAAAGCGCCGGAGCGGACGATACCGATGAAATATTAATGATGGAGCCGCCGTACCCCTGTTCAACCATTCTTTTTCCGAATACTTGGCTTGCCAGCACGACGCTCTTTAAGTTAACGTCCATAATCCGGTCCCATTCATCCATCTCTAGTTCAAAAAAAGGCGTCGTGCTGTTCGTTCCCGAGGCGTTGACTAGCGTATCCACGCGTCCTCCCCATTGCAGCACTTGCTCGAGTACCGATTCCAGCTCGTTTTTCTTAGTCGCATCCGCTTGGAAGGATCTTGCCGAGCCGCCGCTTCGTTCTATTTGCTCGCACACCAATGCGGCCTTCGCCATATCCCGGCCAACGACAGCAACCTTTGATCCCGCTTCGGCGAGTGCAGATGCCATGGCACTTCCCAGTACGCCATTGCCACCGATCACAACTGACACCGTTTCCTGTAAATTAAACATAAGCAAACCACTCCCACCCCAAATTAACAACGTTGTTATTTTCATCATATCCGAATATTCCTTACCTGTCTATACGAAATGTTTACCGCTTTCATTTGCAAAATAGACATTCTGTGATAAAGTGAACGACATAATTGAGTGCGTGCATATGTGCCTTCCGGAGGGAATTCATGGTAACGATTAAAGATATTGCAGACCGGGCCGGCGTTAGCTTCTCCACTGTCTCGAAGGCGCTGCGAGATAGCCCGCTCGTCCAGAACAAAACAAAGCAGCATATTCTTGCCATCGCAAAGGAAATGGGCTATCAACCCAACATCGCAGCCCGAAGTCTCGTCTCTCGTAGAAGCGGGGCGATCGGCGTCGTATGGCCATCCATCGAACGCGCCGCGCTTTCCTCCCTCATTACCAAAATTAATGAACAGCTTGAGAACAATGGCTACATCACCTTGCTATCGATCAGCAATTTGGAATCGGCGGTTGAAATTTTTCGCCGCTACCAAGTAGACGCCATTCTCGTCTTCGGAGACCAGGATCGCATTTCCAGCTTCAACCATTTAAATCCGCTGCAAATCCCGATTCTTACTTACGGCGCTGCCGGATATACGCCTTACTCCGCGGTTGACGTAAACCGGGGTCAAGCGGTTCGCCTTGCCGTTCGTCACTTGGCGGGGCTCGGTCACAAGCAGATCGCGTATATCGGGGAACCGCAGTCGCATGATCCTTTGCAGACGGTCAAGATCGAAGCTTTCCGGGAGGAAATAGACTCTCTAGGGCTGCCAGCCTCGGATGACGCAGTGCTTCAGATGAACGGCTTGGAATTTCACGACGGTTACATTGCCGCGCGAACGATGCTTGAGCGTACGCCTCGACCAACAGCTGTAATTAGCGGCGGCATCGATTTGACTCGCGGCATCCTTCGGGCGATAGGCGAGCATGGGCTTCGCGTCCCGCAGGATATTTCCGTTGTCAGCTACGACAACCTGCCCCAAATGGAAGACATCGGCGTTCCTATGACCGTGGTAGGCGCAGCCATCGCGACGATCACATCGGTTATCGCAGCTACCATTCTTGAACTTATAGATAAACCGGAATCGCTCAAAATCGTCTACTTGGAACCGGAGCTTGTCGTTCGTGCTTCTACTTGCAAGCTGCAAGGCGGCCAAGTTGAATGAAATATGAGCGCGCACAAGCGAATAAATAGGTATAAATAAAAGAAAAAGGCCCTACTGTCATCTGCACAGAAGAGCCTTTGCTCGTTTTTTAAGCTCCGTCCCGATCACTTTGTCCGAAATATTTTCCGATATTCACGAGGCGCGAGGTTAAACCTTCGTTTAAAGGACCGCTCGAAATTCGGTATCGTATTAAAGCCCGAGGCATAACAGATTTCCGTGATCGGCAGCAGCGTGTTGCAGAGCAGCGCCCTAGCGAACTGCAGCCTTTTCTCTTGCAGATGCACTTGGAAAGATGTCCCCGTCTGCTTCCGAAAGCACTCGCTAAAATAATTCGCAGACAGACCAACATGCTCAGGCTGAAATAGTCGGAACCAAAGGCGTCGTCATGACGAACAGCTTAAAGAGCAGCTCGCTTCAAATCCACAAGCATCCTTCCGGAGAGTCGGCCCCTGCTGTATCCATCCCAGAAAGCCCTGCATTCAAAAGTCCATATGCACTTGAGCTCGAGCATTTTATCCGCTGTATTCGTGATGGATCTGAAGCAATCGTAACCGCGAGCGATGCGTATAAAGCGCTTGAATTGGCGCATGCTGCGCTTGAGAGCGCACGTACCGGCAAACCTGTTCAACTCTAATAGCGAGGAGGAAAAAAAATGAAGAAGCTTAAAGTGGGTATGATCAGCTTTGCGCATGGCCATGCATACTCCTATTTCGAGGCACTAAGGAGATTGCCCAAAGTAGAGCTCGCAGGCATTGCCGATCCGGTAGAAAGCAGAGTCAGCGCTCTCGTAGCCGAGCATCATCTTCCTTATTACAGCGATTATCATCAGCTGCTTGATCAAGAGATAGATGCCGTCGTCATTTGCTCAGAAAATGTTCATCATGCCGAGATTACTATCGAGGCTGCCAATAGAGGAAAGCATGTGCTATGCGAAAAGCCGCTGGGCATTCAAACAGATGAAATGCATGCGATGATTAAAGCTTGCCGCGACAATCAGGTACAGTTGATGACCGCCTTCCCCTGTCGATATTTAGCTGCGGTTGTACAAGCGAAGAAAGCGATTGAAAGAGGAGAAATCGGCAGCATCGTCGCAATTAAAGGAACGAATCGGGGGACTGCGCCAGGCGGCTGGTTCGTTGATCCCAAGCTCTCCGGAGGCGGCGCTTTGCTGGATCATACTGTCCAAGTCAATGAGGTGTACAGCCGGCAAGCCGGCAAAGGACAATGGAACTATTGGGGAGACAACATGGATTTCCATATGATTCAAGCATTTGTCCAAGCTATCCATAGCGGTCAACCCGTCCCGATTACAGGCGAAGACGGCTTGCGTTCAACGAATGTTGCCCTTGCAGGGTATCGATCGATAGAACTAAAGCAGCCGGTTGCACTATAAAATTTTACGGTAAGAGGGTTCGATAAACAACCAGCCTTGATATTGTACTCCAACACGTTCATACCATTTCCCCTCCCGTTCACTAGTCTAACAAACTATAAGATATGTTACCGTAACAAACATACAAACATAGTTCTACCAGCAAACATAACTTATAGAGAGCTCAACTTAATAGGAGGTGGATTGAACGATGTTCACTCAAACGAGTACAATTTTAGTGCTTTTTATTTTATTAATAATTATCGCTTGTAACTGCGGCTTAATTAGCCGTAATGATCGACATGATGACAAAAAAGATGAGAAAAAAGATGACAAAAAAGACGAAAAAAAAGACGATAAGCTCCATTTCGGCTTCTATGGCAGATGCTGCTGAACATTTATAGTTAGCTTCCAAAGAGACCCATCGATGGGTCTCTTTGCTGTTTAAAGAGCTGCCATCATTTTAAATATTCATAGGCAAATCACATAGATTAAAAGTCTCCGTAACAAGTATCCAGTCATTGAACGACATCCATGCATATTTTACAGTGTAGTCAAAAAGTATTATTCAAGATTATGGAGAAAGGAAAGTGATTTGAAGTGAAAAGAATAAAAAAAGCCCGTACAAGCGCAATTTTACCTGCTGCAACTGAGCCTTTAAATGACATTAACACAGGAGAAGATTCTCTAACAGCGCCTATATCAATAGGTGAAAGATCGATGTTTGCCCGAGTCGGCGGTTTTGACGGAATCATGTCTATGATGGGGAAGGTTCAACAATTTTTCGGCATGTTCCAGCAGATGCGGCCGGCGATCAAGATGGTCGGTTCATTTTTGGGACCAAAAGCTTTTTTAAGCAACGTACCTAGTAGAAAACCAAGCATGAAAAGAAAAAATGTCGAACTACGATCAAGAGCAGCAGCTTCGCGAAATAGCACGAAACGAAAACGGAGCACGCGTCGATAATAAAAATGAATGAAAAATAGATAACAAGGATGCAATCTCAGAGCAAACATCCTGTTCCCTGAGCATCTATTTTAAATCATGCATCCTTATTTGCTTTCTCGTAATTCCCTAATAGGATACCTTAAACAGGCCCTCTGGCAGCTTCGCTTCCCATTCAACAGGCGAAGCAAGTCCGAGCGCGCGTATTACGACTTGAACACTCTTAAAATGCCGAGCATTGTTCCAAACACCGTTCCTATCTCGCGAATGGGTGCCGGATGTGACAGCGGCGCAAGATTCATAGCAAAGAGAAACAACAGGTATGATCCAGACGACAGTACCGTTCCCCATAAAATCGCTTGTAATACATAAACCGACCATTGTCTTCGTAAACATATTCCAAATGGCATGGGTCAAGCCTGAGCATAAAACAAGTATGATACCTAAGGAAATAACTTATCCCTCCTCCGATTGATTCGTATTTTTCATTTTTTATCTTACTTATCGACCTTTACAATATCAATATAAAAACAATAAAAAACAACTAAAACCACATTATAAAGTCGATAAGAAAAAACAAGCTAATGCCTCTTTACGAGGATTAGCTTGTTTCAATCAGAGAACACATTGGTTCAAGTTTGTTTAATAATGATGCTTTGGACCACCTAATAGGTTGCTCATAAGCGTTCGATGCCAATTAAATCACTTAAAGTCGATCCTGATAAGCCTCCATAATCCTGTTAAGCGCATATGTGTTCTTACAGCTCACCAAAACACATGATTCATTAGCTTTAAGAACAAATGTGTTCTTACAGCTGTCTTTTTACGTTTCTAATACGTCTATTTGCTGCTGTTAAGCGCATATGTGCGCTTAAAGCTCATCAAAACACATGATTATTAGCTTTAAGAGCAAATATGTTCTTACAGCTTGCCTGTTGAATCTGGTTTCATCTATCCCATTTAATATGGATAATATGAAAGCTAAGCCTCCAACTCCACCATCACGGTGAGTTTGGAGGCTTTTTTAAAAAGCTAGGCATGCTATGGCACCTATTTAATTAAGACTGCTTTATGCCAAAAGATATTCGGAAGCCTTATACTTCTCATAGCATTCTTGCACCACTTGCTTCACGATTTCACAGCCCTCTTCAAGCTCTTCCAACGAGATCGTTAGCGGCGGCATCAGCTTGATCACTTTATCGTCGCGACCCACCCTCTCGAGGATAAGACCAAGCTCGTAGCAGCGAGTAGCAATTTCCTTTGAAAGGTCATGCTTGCTCGCAGATACGTCAATTCCCCATATAAGACCCATCCCTCGAATTGAGATGGACTGGTCGATCGGCACAATCTCTTTGGTCAAAAACTGACGGACAAACTCCCCTTTTCGGTACACATCCGCTTCGAGATTAATAGAGTCGCCATATTCGAGCGCGGCTGTTGCCCCGACAAAAGCAAGCTGGTTGCCGCGGAATGTGCCGGTATGCTCCCCCGGATTCCAAATGTCCAGCTCCGGCTTCATGAGCACGATGGACATCGGAAGGCCGTACCCGCTGATTGATTTTGAAAGCACGACGATATCTGGAACGATGTCCGCTCTCTCGAACGAGAAAAACGGGCCCGTCCGACTGCATCCAACTTGAACCTCATCGCAAATGAGCAGGATGTCATGACGGTTGCAAAGCTCCCGCAGCTGCTTCATCCACTCTATCGGAGCTTCGTTGATTCCGCCTTCCGCCTGCAGCGTCTCGAAAATAATCGCAGCCGGCTTCTCGATACCCGAATGCCCATCCGTAAGAACCTCTTCTAGATATTGAATCGTATCAAATGAATTCATAAACCCTTGCGGAAACGGCATAAAATGGACGCGATCCAAATCCGTACCTGCAGCGCCGCGATGATATAGATTGCTGGTAGCGGCTAAGCTTCCAAGCGACATACCGTGAAATGCTCCCATGAACGAGAATATGCCGGTTCTTCCTTTTACCCTGCGTGCCAGCTTCAATGCCGCTTCAACCGCGTTGGTGCCGGTCGGTCCGCAAAATTGCACTTTGTAGGATAAATTTCTAGGCTTCAAAATAAGGTCCGAAAACCGGTTCAGAAAGATTTCCTTCGCCGAGGTGTGCATATCCAAGCCGTGGGACATGCCGTCCGATTCCAAATACGCAACGATTTTCTGTTTAATAAAGTCATTATTATGGCCATAATTCAAGGCTCCCGCTCCTGCAAAAAAATCTAGGAACGATTTTCCAGATTCGGCGTATATTCTAGAGCCCTTTGCTTTTACGAATACATCCGGGAAAGACCTGCAATAAGACCGTACATTCGATTCCATTGTCTCAAAAACGTTCATTATCCCACTCTCCTATTATGTTTTCAATAAAATACCATACAATATTTAACATACTGTCATCATTTGATTAAATAATTATGAATTAACATCTCCTTATTCATGTTAATAAAATGTTAATTTTTTTCATTAAAATAAAAACTTGTAACTCTATCAATGCGAGTATACAATATGGATGGGCTTCTGCAATAAAAGCAAGAAGACCGAAAAAGCATGTCCCTATTAAGGAGGTTTGAAATGAAAATCTTTGAAGTTTTGGTTTTATTCATTTGCATTTTTCTGATCATACGAACTCGCTTCGGCAAAAGCATAACCCGATCGACGGTTATCTCGATGACTTTACTTACAATCGTTTCCGTTGTTCTTCACCTGACGGTAAACGGGTACCGCTGGCAAATGATTCCCGCTTACGCTTTGACACTCTTTGGCATCTTCCGCATGCTGCGGCATGGAAGACATGCAGGACTATCGTTGGCACGCACGAAACTGCTGTCGGTAAAGCGGGCTATCTCTTCAACCTTGCTTGCCGTATTTATCATTATTGCCATCGCACTCCCAACGCTGCTCCCGGTATTTGGCTTCGATTCGCCAACCGGACCATATGCTGTCGGAACGGTAGAATATGCAATGGTTGATCCGAATCGACAGGAAACCAATACGGAAGATCCTAACGATCATAGGGAAGTGCTGGTTCAGATTTGGTATCCCGCCGATATCGATAAGCCTCTTCAGGGCAAAGCTCCTTATGTCAAAAATGTTCCGGTCATCGCAGCAGAAGTAAAAACCAAGCTTCAAATCCCTAAATTTTTGTTTCAATACCTTGAACTCGTCAAGACGAACTCTTATCCGAATGCTTCTGTTGCAAGCAAACAGCAGTCATACCCGCTCATCCTGTTTTCGCACGGACTGCCCGGAGCGCGGTTCTCGAATACGTTCCAATTTGAAGAGCTAGCCAGTCAAGGGTTTATCGTAGCCAGTATCGAGCATACCTACAACGCCCTTGCAACCGTTCTGCCTGACGGAAAATTCGTAACGATTGCCAACCTCCCGGGAATGACTGACATTAACGCATGGGATAGCCTTATTTCGGACATTTGGGTTAAGGATTCAACCTTCGTGCTTGATGAGCTGGAGAAGCTAAGCAATAAAGACTCGAATCATCTGTTCAGCGGCAAAATCGACTTGAACCACGTTGGGATGTTCGGTCATTCCTTCGGCGGCGCGAATGCTGCTCAAGTATTGTACTCGGACCCAAGAGTTAAGGCCGCAATTAATATGGACGGCACCTTGTTTGGCAACACGCATAAAGCCGAAGGTACGGGCAAGCCGTTTATGCTGATGGACACCAAGCCTTTTGAAATGGAGACCAACCCTGTAGCTCCAACCGAATCGCAATTGCAAGAACTGAGCATGACGCGCAAGCAATTCGATCGAATGTCCATTGAGCTCCCAATGCGAATGAAGCAAGCATTAGGCTCAGGAGCCTATGAATTATCGTTGCAGCGTACCCGTCACATGAGCTTCAGCGATTACTATTTTTGGTCTCCGGCTTTTCCCATTATGGAGAAAATGCCGCTTTCGCCAAGACGTGCGCATAAGGTTATCAATGCTTATACGGTCGCTTTTTTCCAAAAGCATTTGCTAGGTCTGGACACACCTCTTCTTGATGCGGAGCAATCCACAGATTATCCGGAAGCAGCATTGAAGCGATACTAAGGTCACGGGAGTCAGAACGTATCTTGTTCTGGCTCCCTTTCCCTTTCATCGTTCACAAAATTACACAGCTGCATATTCCCTTTCATTGTCGAACTGATGCTTGTATAAACTCGCGTACAAGCCCCGTTGATGAATAAGCTCCTCATGGCTCCCCTTCTCGAACACCTCCCCCTGCTCCAATACGTAAATGACGCTTGCCTCTTGGATCGTTGACAATCGGTGAGCAATGACAAGCACCGTACGGTTTTTCATTAGCTGCTCCAGAGCCTGCTGCACCCAATATTCGGATTCGTTGTCGAGAGCGGAGGTCGCTTCATCGAGCAGCAGAATCGGAGAATCCTTCAGCAGCGCTCTTGCAATCGCTATTCGCTGGCGCTGCCCGCCTGAGAGCTTGGCGCCTCTCTCGCCAACCATCGTTGCATAACCGTCAGGCTGTTCCTCGATAAACTCATGCGCATAAGCAGCCTTAGCGGCGGCGACCATTTGCTCGCGTGAACCGTCCGGCTTGCCGAGCATAATATTTTCTTCGATCGTACCTTCAAATAAATAGGCATCCTGAGGAACATACGCGATCATCCCGCGAATTTCTTCTAATGTATACGCTGAGAACGGCTTGCCGGCAATGCCGATTGCGCCGCCATCAATCGAGTAAAACCCGAGCAGCAGTTTAAATAATGTGCTTTTTCCGCTGCCGCTTGCGCCTACGATCGCTGCAACTTGCCCTTGCTGGACATTCAAATGGAATCCTGACAGCACCTGAGCACCAGTTTCATAGGAGAAGCTGACATCCTTAAACTCCAGCATCGTATCCTTGCTCAGCGTGGATTCCTCTGCGCGTTTCGGAAACCGTTCTTGCTCCGGCTCATGGTCGATCACTTCAAATACGCGCGCTGCTCCTGCAAGCGAGCTCTGCATCATGGAAACAACGCTGCCAACCTGCAGGAAAATCATCGTGACTCCCATCTCGAGCTGCACGATTGCAGCCATCGTCCCAAGCTCCAGCGCACCTTTTGCGAACATAAATATACCGACAACCAAGATGCCGCCGAAGCTTATGAAATTGATCAAGTAGTTAACAGCCTCAAGCAAACCATTGCGGTGTCCCTGCTCCAAGGAAGAAGCTTTTACCCGTTCGCTCTCTTCATTGTATTTTCCGGTAATGATGGTCTGAAGCCTGAACATCTTCACCATGTGAAGGCCGGCAAGCAAATCCGTTAAGCGTTCCGTCAATTTGCCCAGCCGCTGCTGCAGCCGGTTGCCTGTGCCGCGGAGCGGACCCGCGAAGGCCAAATTAACGGCGATGCCGGCAGCTCCAAATGCCGTTAAGGCGAGGGCAAACCGCCAATCCAGTATAAACATGGAAATAATGGAGCCAAGCAGCGTAAAAGCGTCGGTTAAAATCGACTTCAGATGCTCGACGTAAATATTTTCCATCGTTTGAACGTCACTCGTTGAGCGGGAGATAAGATCTCCCGAATGCCTGGTTTCGAAATAGCTTGGAGGCAGCTCCCCGAGATGATCGTATAACCGTCTCCGCGTGTTCACCATCGTTTGCTTGACGATCTTCATATACAGATAAGAGAAAATCGGCGATAGCAGAGCAATGCCTAGAAATGCGGCGCTTACGAAAGCGATCGAATTGTAAAAGAGCTGCCGGTCGCCCTGTACCGAGAAGTCGAGTAAATTTTTGAATACGAACGCCATCATTATGGTAATGCTGCCATTAACCATGCTATCGCCAATCAAGCCGGCAAAATACAGCCTGCGACCGGAGCCAAGCAATCCGATCATTCTTGCAAGCTCCGCCTTGCTTTTCTTCAGCAGCGACTTTTCTCCAATCATCTCCGCGCTCCCTCCCCTGACGCTTGCTGCATCGCATCGCGGCTTTCAAGAGCGGCGAATTGCTTGTAGTACAGCTTCATGTAAAGGCCTCGTTGCTCCAGCAAGGACGCATGCGTTCCCCGTTCAATGATTCGACCTTGATCAAGCACCAGAACGAGATCCGCTTCTCTAATCGTGGATAGCCGATGTGCGACCACCAGCACGGTTCTGTCCTTCATGACGCGCTCCAGCGCCTCCTGAACGATGGACTCCGACTGCGTATCCAAAGCGGAAGTCGCTTCATCAAGCAGCAATATCGGCGCATCCTTCAGCATTGCGCGTGCAATCGCTAGGCGCTGGCGTTCTCCGCCAGACAGCCTCGCTCCCCGCTCCCCAAGTATGGTCTCGTAGCCTTCCGGAAGCGCCTCGATAAAGGCATGAGCGCCTGCTGCTTTTGCTGCATGGAAGATATCCTCACGGCTTGCTCCTGGCCTGCCGTAGCCGATATTTTCTGCAACGCTGACCGGAAACAAATAGGTATCCTGCGAGACGAGCGCGAGCTGATCGCGCAGATCAACTGGGTTCCATTCATGCAGTGGCCGCCCAAACACTCGAATGGCGCCGGACAACCGAACGCCGCTTACATCCGCATCCACATCCGCCTCGTTCTCCAAGCCGTAAAAACCGCAAATCAGCTTTAAAATCGTACTTTTGCCGCTGCCGCTTGGGCCAACTAACGCCACGGTCTGCTTCGGATTCGCCTTGAAAGTGATGCCAGCAAGCACATCTGGCTTACTTTCATAAGCGAATGAAATGCCGTCAACCTCGATTGGTACGGCTGCCTCATCAACGGTTTGCGCCCCTCGCTCAGAGGGCTCGAGCGGCAGATCCAGTACTTCGAACAACCGCTTCGCAGCTCCCTTCACCTCTTGGATCTGGGCGGAGAGCACCGGTGCCATCGATAGCGGCTGCATCAGGAAGTTAAGCATATAGAGAAAAAGCACCATGCTTCCTGCAGTCAGTTCTCCCTCTCCGATCAAATAACCGCCGTATGACACGCTGAAAATAATCGGACTCGACATAAGGAGCAGGCTGATAGGCGCAATGAATGCCCGTCTTTTCTCAACCTGCAGGCCCTTCTTAAGAACGAGCTCCATTGCAGCCTTGTACTTCACCGACATCGCCTTGAACATATTGAACGCCTTCAGCATCGGAATGCCGCCGATTGTATCCTGCGCGATCGCATTGGCCGAGCCCAAATACTGTTGAAGCTGCTCGGACATTTTGTTCATCGGAAATATAAGGACGCTCGTAACTACGATCGCAACGGGAAGAAACAAGAGACTAAATAAAACCAGCTTCCAGCTCGTCATGAGCAGCACCGTCAGTGCACCGATAAAGACGACCGGCATGTAGAACAGATTTGCAAAATGCAGCATAAAAAATTGCTGGAGCACCGCCGTGTCATTCGTCAATCGCGATACCAAATCTCCAGAGTGCCTGCTTTCCAGCGCAGCCACCGTCGATCGCTCCAAGTGACTAACGATATCGCGGCGTATATCGCGCAAGGCGCACGCGCTGAACCGGGTCAGCGCGTACTTGATCAAATAGCTCGCTGCGGCACCAATAACCGTTAATGCCGCTAGCAGCTTGAGGGTTGAGCCAAAGCTGTGTGCAAAGCTTTCCGACGCGTCCTCTACAAGCCTTTCGATGAAGAGTCCCAGCCATATATCGATGGCTGCAACCGTCAATGATGCTGCAATGCTGAGTACAATCCAAAAGCTGTAAGGCTTCATATACTTGAACAGCTTAACCAAGGGTGAGCTCCTTTCCCGATCAGCCAAGCAGCTGTCGGATCAATTCCGCATTAGCCGTAATATGTGCAGGCTCGAGCATATCCTCATGCGTGCCGGCGCCTTTATATTTAAGATGCCTGCCGGTCGTATGCTTGCTCCAGTTAAGCTGGCGTTGAAGCAGGCTCAGCTCCTTGCCTTCGGACTCGATGAAATGGATGTCGGCTGCAAGCTTGCCCTTGTTGTCAAGCTTATTCAGAAAGGACATATAGGCGACGATGTGCCGGTAAATCGCATCGCGGATCATATTATTTTGCAGGTACGCTCCATATTGCGAGCCTTCTGCTTCCTGCTCGATAATTTTCCCGACCTCCTCTTCCGTCTGCTCAGCCGACTGCTTGATCGCCTTCTTCTTAGGCTCGGCATCGAGCATGATGAGATCAGATACGCTGCTCCCCTCGGCTTCAAGCATTTGGGCTACATTGAAAGCCAGGTTGCCGCCTGCTGAGTAACCGAGAAGAAGATATGGACCTTCCGGCTGTACGCTGCGAATGTATGCAACATACTGCTCGATTCGATCATCCTCATGAATGAAATCGAAGCCGTAAACAGCTATGCCTGCCTCTTCCAGCAATGCGCCCAGCTCTTGATAAACGAAGCCGTAGCCGGCAATCGGCGGGAAGCAGAACAAATGCCTGTCTGCTGAACGATTGAGCAGTGTAATCGGCTGATCCGCGCTTCGCTGAATGCGGCGGCTTGTTATGTAGCTAGCAAGCTCCGCAATCGTCGGCTGCTGGAAGACGGCAAGGAATGGAAGCTCCACCCGCAGTTGTTCATACACGTTAGCCGTAAGCATGGTGGCCTTCAACGAATTTCCGCCTACCTCGAAGAAGTTGTCGTGAATGCCCACCTCAGTGACGCCGAGCAGCTCCTCCCAAATTTGTGCAAGCTTTTGCTCCTCTTCATTTCTTGGCGCCATATAAGGCTTGCGCAATGCATGAACGTCTGGCTGCGGCAATGCCTTCATATCGATCTTGCCGTTAGGCGTTAACGGAAGCCGCTCTAGTCGAATGAAATGAGCAGGCACCATATATGCTGGAAGCTCTTTGACAATGGCAGCTTTGGCTGCCAGCACCGCCTCTTCGTTATCTGCGACTAGATAGGCGCATAAATATTTTTGTCCGCTCGCATCGTCGAGTGCTTGAACAGAGGCAACGCGAATGTCAGGCTGCTTTAGCAGCACCGCATCAATTTCAGCAAGCTCAATGCGATAGCCGCGTACCTTCACCTGCTGATCGATGCGTCCGGCAAATTCAATCATCCCATTTGGCAGCCAGCGCGCCGAATCGCCTGTTCGGTACATGCGCTCGCCCGGCTCGAATGGACAAGGGATGAATTTCTCCTCCGTCAGCTCCTGTTGATTCCAGTAACCGCGCGCAAGACCGATGCCTGCAATGCAAAGCTCTCCTCTGACACCGATCGGCTGAAGCTGCATCCGATCGTTTACAATATAAATTTTTGTGTTGGCAATCGGCTTGCCAATCGTAATGGTCTGATTTGACTCAAGCCCGCGCATATAGGTGGACATTACGCTGCTCTCGGTCGGCCCGTATTCGTTCACCAGCTCTGCCTTTGCGTTTTTTAGCTTCGTTTGCGCAACCAGGCCGCTGCTGACAGGCTCACCGCCAAGCATAATCTGACGAATGGATCCAGCCTCTTCCGGCTCAAGCAAATGGATGATTGAACCGAATAAGCTCGGCACCCCGTTTAGATTCGTGATTTTAAAGGCTGACACCATCTTCTTCAATGCTACCGGGTCCTTTGCTTCTTCATTCGGCACGAGATAGCTGACCGAACCTGAAGCAAGCGGCGTAAACAAGCTGATGACGGACGCATCGAAGGAGAACGACATCATTTGCAGCGCCTTGTTCTCTGGTCCGAATCCGAATTCGGCACGCCTCCACTTTACCGTATTGGCAATGCTTTGATGCTCGATCATGACTCCCTTCGGTTTGCCGGTTGTCCCAGAGGTGTAGATCACATAAGCTAGATCCTCAGGCAAAACGGTCCATTCCGGGTTCGAGTGGGACGCATCGTAGCTGTCTTCAGAATTCAGATTAAGCAGACTGCCGCTGAATTCGATTTCCAATGCCTCTATCATGCTTGCTTTTGCCAGCAGCAGCGGCGTTCTGCTATCCTCAAGCAAATAACGGATGCGGTCAGCAGGATAATCGGGATCGATCGGCAAGTAAGCTGCGCCTGCTTTCATAATGGCTATCATGCCTACGACCATTTCAATCGATCGATCTGCCGCAATTGCGACAATATCGCCTCGCTGTATGCCGCGGCCTCGAATGACGCGGGCTAATTGATTGGCCCTCGCATTAAGCTGCGCGTACGACAGGGATGACTCCCCTTGTACGATAGCCGGCTGTGACGGATGCAGGCTTGCCTGCTCCTCGAACAGACCGTGCAGCAGACTAGCGCCTGTATACTCGCGCTCAGTCGCATTCATTTCGGACAGCCACTGCTTTTCCCCGTTAGACATCAGATCTATTTGTCCAATGACGGAATCAGGCGAATACGCAGCTGCCTCAAGAATGCGCAGGAAATGACCAGTCATGCGTTGAATGGTCTCCTCCTGGAACAGATCCGTGCAATATTCAAAGCTTAGTCGTAAAGTCCCCTCGCCTGGCGCTGCTATCAAGGACAGATCGAATTTAGAAATGCTATGCTCTTGACCGAATGGTACGATACGAAGCTCGTTTTGCGAATGTGAGACATCGGATGTTTCGCTTCGTTCAGCGTCCGCATTTTGCCAAACCACCACGGTATCGAACAGCGGATTGCGGCTTAGATCACGCGGAAGCTGCAGCTTCTCGACCAGCATTTCAAACGGATAATCCTGATGCTCGAATGCATTCAGCGCATTTTGCTTCACGTCTGACAGAAACTCCCGGAAGGAACGATCCGCGTTAAGCGAGCTGCGAATGGCCAATGAATTTACGAACATGCCAAGCATGCCTGACGTATCGGCATGCGAGCGTCCCGCGATCGGAGCACCGACCACGATATCCGGGTGTCCCGAATAACGAGCAAGCAAAATTTTATATGCTGCAAGCAATACCATGTACAAGGTCGCTCCGGAATGCTGCGCCAGCCTCTCAAGCCTGTCCGTCAAATCGGAGTTTGCTTCAAACGCGGCTACAGCGCCGGAGAAGCTCTTAACGGCTGGACGCGCATAGTCGGTCGGAAGCTCTAGAAGCGGTAAGTCTCCCCCTGCAAATTGTTTCAGCCAGTATTGCTCCTGCTCAGCGAAAGCCTCGCTCTCCAACCATTCGTTCTGCCATAAGGCAAAGTCCTTATAGTGCAGCACAAGCTCCGACAGGTCCTCACCTTCATACAGCTTAATGAGCTCCTGCAAGAAGATCGAGCCTGATACGCCATCCGAAACGATGTGATGCATGTCATATGCAAATACATGCTTATGCTCTGAGATTTGGATGAGAGCCGCGCGCAGCAGAGGCGCAGCTGCCAAATCAAATGGTCGGAACCATTCTTCGAGCAATTGCCCTGCCGCTTCCTCGGAGCTTGCTTGATAGCGCTCCAGCTGCATATCAACCGTGTCGTGAATACGCTGAAACGGTTCACCGTCCACTAAATAGAAGGAAGTGCGCAGCGGCTCATGCCTTGCAACGAGCTTTTGCAGCGCCTGTTCAAATCGTTCTGCATCGATAATCCCTTCCAAACCAACGACAGCCGGCATGTTATAGGCAAGGCTTGTCCCTTTTCCTTCAAACAGGTCGAGAATGTACATGCGCTTCTGTGCCGAAGACACTGCATATAATTCCTTCTTAGGCGCGGGTCTGATCGGGCTATAGGATTTCTTGGCATGCCCGTCGATATAGCGTGCAGCCGCTTCGATTGTAGGCGATTCGAATAGATAGCGAAGCGGAACCTCGACTCCGCATGCCTTATGCATCTGCGCGAGCAGCGCCATCGCTTTGAGCGAGTGGCCTCCGAGAGCGAAGAAGCTGTCCAGCACGCCAATGCTTTCAACGGCAAGGGCCTCTCGCCATAGGCTGACAAGCAGCTCCTCGGTTGGCGTTCGAGGTGCGACATACGCTGCGCCTGTTGCCAGTTGTCCTTCAGGCTCAGGCAAGGCTTTCCTGTTTATTTTGCCATTGGAGGATAGCGGCAAGCGCTCCAGCTGAACGAAATGCGAAGGAATCATATACGCAGGGAGTCCGTTCCCTAGATGCTCGCGCAGCTCGCTTACGTTCAGCTCGCGGTCAGCCGTAAAATAAGCGCACAGGAAGCTGAGCTTCTCCTTATCCTGCAAGGCGACAACCACCGTATCGCGAACAGCCTCATGCCTTTGCAGCGCGGTTTCGATGTCGCCTAGCTCGATGCGGTAACCGCGAATTTTGACCTGAAAATCAAGCCGCCCCAAATATTCCACATTCCCGTCCGGCAGCCAGCGCGCCAAGTCGCCTGTACGGTACATTTTTGTGCCGGGAGCAAACGGATTGTCTACAAACTTCTCTGCTGTCAGTGCAGGGTTGTTCACATAACCTCTAGCCAAACCAATTCCGGCTATACATAGCTCACCTGGAATGCCAATCGGCTGAAGATGGAAATCCCCGTTCACCACATACAGCTGAATGTTATCAATCGGCTTACCTATAGGAACGATACCCGCTGCATCATTTGTCGAGCAGTCAAAGTACGAGACGTCAATGGCAGCCTCGGTCGGGCCGTATAAGTTAATCAGCTTAGTGCCATGCCTGCTGTAAAGCTCCTTGTTGAATCGCCTCACTTGATCGAGCTGGAGCGCTTCACCGCTTGCGAATAACAGGCGCAGGCTAGGCAGCCGCTCCGCGTGCGAACCACTGGCAATATATTCGAGGAACAAACCGAGCATAGATGGAACAAAATGCAGCGTCGTTACACGGCTTCGCTCGATCGCCTGAACGATTTCCTCCGGGTCCTTCTCCCCTCCCGGCTTCAGGAAGCAAACCTTTGCTCCGGTAATGCCCCACCAGAACATTTCCCAGACGGAAACGTCGAACGTATACGGTGTTTTTTGCAAAATAACGTCGTTCTCGTTTATCGGATACGCCTTTTGCATCCAGTGAATACGGTTAATCGCAGCTCTATGCTCGATCATGACGCCTTTTGGCTTGCCAGTAGAGCCAGAGGTATAAATCACATATGCGAGATGACACGGCCCTGCGATCGGCTTTAAATTACGATCTTCCCCGTCCGCATAAGACGCTGGATCATTAAGATCAATCACTTCGCCAACCTGCAGTGAACGCGCTTTTGCCACAAACTTCGTTTGCGTCAGCAGCCATTTTGCTCCGGAATCCTCCAGCATGTACTGAATTCTCTCTTCCGGAAAATCAGGATCGATAGGCAGATAAGCTCCTCCCGCTTTCTGAATAGCGAGAATGCCGACGATCATCTCAGCGGCGCGTTCCAGCATAAGCGGCACGATGCGGTCTGGACCGACGCCGCTCGCACGCAGCTTATATGCCAACCGATTAGCTTTGGCGTTCAGCTCACGATACGTTAGCGTTCGGCTGTCATCCACTACAGCGACGGCGTCTGGCGTTTTGTCCGTTTGAGCTTCAAACCATTCGTATAGCGTCGTCTCAGCTGGAAATTCTGCTTCCGTATCATTAAACTGCTCCATCAATTTCGCTTTTTCTTCACCGGTCATCATATCGATATCTGCAAGCAGCACCTCGGGATTACCGGCAACCTCTTTTAAAATACGAACAAAATGATCACCCATCCGTTCAATCGTCTCGCGCTTGAAGAGGGAAGTTCCATACTCGAAGCTTATGATAAGATCGTCTTCCGTCTCCGTAGCTTCAAGCGATAAATCGAACTTGGCGGCGCCGCCCTCAAAATGGAACGGCTCAATTCGGAGCCCAGTCAGCTCCCGCGTGCCCATATCGATATTTTGCAGGCTGAACATCGTGTCAAAGAGCGGATTCCTGCTCAAATCGCGCGGCAGATTCAGCTTTTCTACCAGCGTATTGAACGGATAATGCTGATTGTCCAGCGCCGCTAGCGTAGATTGCTTCACTTCCTCCAGCAGCTGTCCGAAATTTTTGGACGCCTCGGGGTTGCTGCGCAGGGCAAGCGTATTAACAAACATGCCGATTACCGACTCTACATCCGCATGCGGACGTCCCGCCACCGGCGTACCGACGACGATATCGGTCTGGCCGCTGTATTTGTGGAGCAGCACTTTGTACGCTGCAAGAAGGACCATATATAAGGTCGTTCCTGTCCGGGCTGCCGCAACATTCAGCGCGTCTTTCAGCGCACTGCCGGCTTGAATTGCATGATTTGCGCCTTTGAAGCTTTGCACGGCGGGACGCGAATAATCGGTCGGCAAAGCCAGAAGCGGCACTTCCTCCGCGAATGCCTCCAGCCAGTATTGCTCTTGCCGCTTCAAGGCGGACTTCCCTTCACCGCTGCTTAGCCATACGGCAAAATCCTTGTAGCTAATGCGCAGCGGAGGCAGCTCCTCGCCTTCATAGAGCTCGGCGAATTCCTTCATGAAGAGGCTCATCGACACGCCATCGGCAATAATATGGTGCATATCGCATAGCAGAATGTGCTTCTCCTCCGAGAGCTGGATCAGCTCTACCCGAAGAAGCGGTGCCTGCTCCAAATCGAATGGCCGAATAAAGGCTTCGATAAGCTCGGATAAATCAGATTCCTCTGCTAGACGCAAGCTAATGCCAAACGAAATATCATCGTCTGAAGCAATATGCTGGACGGGTTCGCCGTCTACCAGACTAAATGAGGTGCGAAGCGCTTCGTGACGGGAGACCAGCTTGCGGAATACAAGCTGCACATGCTCCCATTCAAGCGGCCCATCTATCGTCATGACACGCGGAAGATTGTAGCTGATGCCAGCTCCCTCGAACCGGCTTAACACAAACAATCGTTCCTGAGCTGGCGACAGCGGATAATACGGCTGCTCAGGCGCTCTGCCTATTGCGGTCTGTACCTCTTTATCCGCCTGATCCATATAGATGGCCAATGCTTCCACTGTCGCCGCTTCAAACAGCTTTCGCAGCGGAACGTCAACACCAAAATGCCGTTTCATTCGGGCGATTAGCGTCATTGCTTTCAAGGAATGACCGCCCAGAGCGAAGAAATCATCGGTCACACCAACAGGCTGCGTGCCGAGCACTTCTTCCCATAACGCAGCTAGCTGCGTTTCCGTATCGGTGCGAGGCGGCACATAACCCGCGCTTTGAGCTGCGGCTGCCGTGAAATCAGGCTTCGGCAGTGCGCGGCGATCGATTTTGCCATTAGCAGTTAGCGGGAACCGTTCCAGCTGCATGAAGCATAGCGGAATCATATAGGCTGGAAGCTGCTGTGCCAGCGCCGCACGAAGCTCCGAAGCAACTAGCTCAGCTTCACTGACATAATAAGCGCATAGAGCCTTTTGTCCGTTCTGGTCCTCACTCGCAACTACGCATGCTTCCTTCATTCCCTGCAGCTTCAACAAAGCGGAATCGATCTCTGAAAGCTCGATCCGATAGCCGCGAATTTTTACCTGCTGGTCAATCCGGCCCAAATATTCGATCACGCCATCTGCGCGCCATCGCGCGAGATCCCCGGTTTTATACATCCGTTCTCCATGCTCGTACGGGTTTGGAACAAATTTCTCTGCTGACATTTCCGGTAGATTCGCATACCCGCGGCCGACACCGTCGCCTCCAACCACAAGCTCGCCAGGGACGCCAATCGGCTGCAGATGGCCAGCTTCATTCACGATATAGGCTGTCGAGTTGCTGATTGGCATGCCGATCGGAATAGAATCCTCAAAATCAGACTCAATTGGAAACGTCGTCGAGAAAGTCGTATTTTCAGTTGGACCGTAACCGTTAATCAAGGATAGTCCCGGCGTGCTGCGGCGCACGCGGTTAATATGGCGCGGAGATAACACATCTCCCCCGATAATTAATTGACGAACACCAGCAAACATGCTCGGATTCTCTTCCGATAGCTGGTTAAACAGCGGCGCTGTCAACCACATCAACGTAATCCGGTGCTCGCGAATATAGGCAGCCAGCTGTTCTGAATGAAGCAGCACATCCTTGTCCACAATATGCAGCGTCATGCCATTCAACAGAGCTCCAAATATTTCAAACGTAATCGCATCAAAGCCGACAGAGCCCGTCAGCAGCAAACGTCCGTCAGAATCGAAGGAAGCGTATTTCGTTCCTTTCACGAGTCGGACGACACTCCGCTGCTCAACCATAACTCCCTTCGGATTGCCGGTAGAGCCTGACGTATACATGAAGTAGGCAAGGTCGTCTGGCGCAATAGCTGCGTTAAAATCCTCATCCTCGGCAGTCTCACTCGACATCAATTGTGTCAGCTCAAACCAGCCGATATGCAGGCTTGTCAACGGCTTGGTTTCGAATGTCAAGCAAGCCGATGCTGCACTGTCCTCCAGCATGAATCGAATCCGCTCCTCCGGAAATAGCGGATCGAGCGTGACGAAGGCAGCTCCTGCTTTCAAAATGCCTAGGATACCGACGATCATCTCAAGCGATCGGTCAGCATAGATGCCTACGGTATGGCCGCGGCCAATCCCGTTCTTTTGAAGCGTGCGGGCTACTCGATTGGCATAGGCATTAAGCTCCTTGTAGCTCAGCTGTCGTCCGCGATAGGTGACAGCATGATGCACAGGCGTTTGCTCAGCTTGTTTCTGGAACAGCTCTGCAATGGAGGCATCACGCGGATAAGCGGTGCGGCTGTCATTAAAGACCCGCAGTATAACCTGCTTCTCGCCACCTGTAATGATTTCGATCTCACGGATAGCACCGTTTGGCCGAGCGGCTATGCTCTTCAATATTTCGATAAAATGACCAAGCATCCGCTTAACGGTCTCCTCACGATATAAAGCAGAGCTGTACTCTGCGCTAAGCAGCAGCCCCTCCTCTGCTTCTCTCGCCTGCAGAGACAAATCAAACTTGGACACATGCGCCTCAGAGGCGAGCGGAATGAAGCTTAGACCAGGCAGACCGGTCGCTTCAAGATCCATATTTTGCAAAATAAACATCGTATCGAACAGCGGATTGCGGCTAATGTCCCGCCTAAGCCCAAGCTTCTCGATCAATGATTCGAACGGATATCCTTGATTATCAAAGGCTTCGAGCGTAGATTCCTTTACTTGCTGCAGGAAAGTCGCAAAGGATTTATCCGCTTCCGGCCTGTTCCGCATAACTAGCGTCCCGACGAACATCCCGATCATCGGTTCTGTATCCGCATGCTGACGGCCTGCGGTTGGTGATCCGATGATGATATCTTCTTTTCCCGAATATTTGGCCAGCAGGACGTTATAAGCAGCGAGCAGTACCATATACAATGTCGTATTCGTTTTCTTCGCAAGTACTTGCAGCTGGTTCAGCAGCGGCCAGTCTGCTAGCTGCGTTACGACGCCGCCATGAAAGCTCTGTACAGGCGGGCGCGGAAAGTCGGTCGGAAGATCAAGCACCGGAAGCTCGCCGGAGAACCGATTCAGCCAGTATTGCTCCTGCGCTTTCAATTGAGCTGAACCTAGCCGCTCCTGCTGCCACACCGCGTAATCCTTATACTGAACGCGCAGCGGCTCTAGGCTTGTGCCTTGATACAGCTCAACAAACTCCTTGACCACTATGCCAGCCGACACGCCATCGGAAATAATGTGATGCATGTCGTACAGCAGCAAATGCTTGTTTTCCTTTAATTTGACCAGCTCCACCCGGAAGAGCGGTGCAGCATTCAGCTCGAACGGACGGATGAACGCTTCCGTCAAGCGTTCGGTTTCGGATTCATCCGCTTCCGAATAAGGAACATGAAGCTGGGCATGCTCCTCTATGATCTGCACCGGCTCCCCATCTACAGCCTCAAAGCGGGTCCGAAGCGTTTCATGACGATTAACTAATTGGCGAAAAGCCGATTGCAGCAGAGGGACGTTGAGCTCCCCTTCAATAAAGATGAAGCCCGGCAAATTATAGCTTGTCCCCGAACCCTCAAGAGAGCTGACAACATACATCCGTTTCTGTGCCGAAGATACCGGATAATAAGCTCTTGCCGTCACCGCCTCAATCGCTGAATAGGTATGGCCAAGACCAGACTCCTTCTGCCGGATAATATAGTCCGATATCGCTTCAATAACCGGCGATTCGAAAATAACGCGGAGCGGAACCTCTATCCCGAAAGCTTGATTGATTTGCGATATCATCGTCATCGCTTTAAGGGAATGTCCCCCTCTTTTGAAAAAATGATCCTTCGTTCCGATGACCGGCACCGCAAGCAGCTCCTGCCACATAGCACATAATCGTTCCTCCGTATCATTCGAAGGCGGGGTATATTCCACAGCATCGCCGGTTATTGCTGATGTGAAGTCTGGCTCCGGAAGCGCTTTTCGATCCAGCTTGCCATTTGGCAGGCGCGGCATGCGATCAAGCTGAACGAAATGCGTCGGCACCATATACGATGGAAGCTCAGCCGCTAGTCTTTCCTTGATGTCTAGGAGTGCAAGCTCGTCATCCGCAGTCAAATAAGCGCATAGCGTCTTTTGCCCATTCGCATCATCACGTGCAACGACGACGGCTTCCTCGACAGTCGGATGACTCAGCACCGCAGCTTCAATCTCCCCAAGCTCAATGCGATAGCCGCGAATTTTGACTTGATGGTCGATCCGGTCTATATATTCGATCCGCCCATCCGGGAGCCAGCGGGCAAGATCGCCGGTACGATACATCCGCTCCCCCTGCTGGTAAGGACAATTCACGAATTTCTCAGCGGTCAGCTCCGGCCTCATCCAATAGCCCCGAGCAAGCCCGGCACCCGCAATACACAGCTCGCCGGGAACACCTATCGGCATAAGCTGCAAATGCTCGTTAACGATATATATAGCCGTGTTTGCGATCGGTCTGCCGATCGTTACCGCTTCATCTGCCTTTAACTGACGGCAAATCGTAGCGACTACGCTGGTTTCTGTCGGACCATACTCGTTCACAAGCTCCGCTTGCGGCGCTATTTTCCGGCTCCGTTCAAGGAGTGCGTCTGGGATTCGTTCTCCTGCCAAAGTCACAATACGCAGGGAGCAGGCAGCCTCCGGCTTCATGCCGTCTATAATGACCCCATACAAGCTTGGTACACTTATGAAATGCGTCACTCCCGCTTCGGCGATATGCCTTCTGAGAGACAACGGGTCCTTCGCTTCCTCTTCGGAAACGAGCACGACCGTTGCTCCGGAAATGATCGGCGTGAAGAAGCTTGTCACAAAGCCGTCGAACGAGAAGGAAAACAGTTGAAGCACGACATCCTGTTCCGTTAAACCGTACTCGGCTGCTCGCCATTGAATCGAGTTTGCAACTCCGCGATGCTCGACCATAACACCCTTTGGCTGTCCGGTTGTACCTGATGTGTAGATGAGATAAGCCATATGCTCTGGCCCAGCCAGAGCTGTCAAATCGGAATCATCCGCATCATAAGCAGCCTCGTCGCCTAGATCAAGCGTCTGCGCTGCACCGCATTCGGCCATCAGATGGGTTTGTGCAAGTACGAGATTAGCAAGGCTGTCATGGATTAAATAATCTCTACGCTCTTTCGGATAAGCCGGGTCAATCGGAAGATAGGCTGCTCCTGCCTTCATGACAGCTAGAATCGCTACGATCATCTCGTTTGATCTCTCTGCCATTACGGCAACTACTGTATCCGCAGCTGCTCCGCGTGCGCGAAGCGTACGCGCAAGCCGATTGGCGCGCGCATTCAGCTCGCGGTATGTAAGACGCTCCGTGCCGAATTGGACAGCTGTTCTCTCAGGCGATCGAAAGGCCTGCTCCTCGAACAGACCATGCAGCGTTCGTCCTTGGGGTAAATCAAGCGACGTATCATTAAAAGTGTGCAGCAATAGCTGTCTTTCTTCCTCAGAAAGCAGAACAAGCTGCGATAACGGCACGTCCGGTGTTTCAATCCCTTTAAGCGCAAGATTAAGATGAGCGGCTAATGAAACCACATTTTGCTCACTAAATCGTTGTAAGTCGTATTCGATTGCGACCTCCAAGCGATTCTCATCCTTACGGAACACAAAGGCTATGCTTGATCGAATATTAGCCGCATCGTTTCTAGCGTGGACACCCTCCAGCATGACGAGAATTGGCAAATCTGCTATTCCATCCTCCGATAACGCAATCTGCGCATATTCGGCCAAGGTGTGAAACGGAATGTTCTGATGCTCATTCGCCTCCGTCACGGCTTGACGGACATGACCTGCAAAGTCGCGGAAGGTATGCTCGCTCTTATATTCGGTATGAATGACCAGCAGCTTATTGACCGGCTCTTTCAAATCTTTATGCTGCTTAAACACCGGCACCCCAATCCGGGCTTGACCTGCCGATGCATGGTGGTGCACCAAATAGCTGACGCCGGATAACAGCAGCATAAACAGGCCGTATTCCGTGCTTGCCGCTGCTTTCAGCTTGGCTGCAGCTGCCTCATCAACAACATGAAGATAAGTGCCGATACCACTGGCTGCCTTCGCGGATGAGGCAGAGCTGCCTTGGATAATCATCCGCGGAAGCACGCTCATGCCGATGTCATCCTGCAGCTTTTGAGCCCAAAAATGCTGCTCCTTATCGTAACGGCCGCTCGTCAGCAGCATTTGTTGCGCGTATTTATCGATCATTACGAGTCTCCTCCAACCGAATCAGAATTGAAACTGTACGTCTTCCCCCAGCAAATTATCCATTTGCTCGGCTTCAATCAGCTGTATGTCGCCGATACGGATGCTTGAATCGTTCGTTACAGCCTCCAGCACCTTGATATAATGCTGCGCCAGCCGGTCAATCGTGTCCCGTTTGAACAACGCTGCTGCATATTCGAAGGAGAATCTGAAGCCCTCCTCATCCTCAACCGCCGACAGCGTCAAATCGAACTTCGCAATCGAGCTGCCTAGTTCATAAGGCACAAACTGCAAGCCGTCGATTTCCTCTGCCTCACCCGCAATATTTTGCAGGCTGAAGACGGTATCGAATAATGGGTTGCGGCTTAAGTCCCGCTGCAAATCTAGTCTCGCTATTAGCTGCTCCAGCGGAAAGTCCTGATGCTCGAAAGCTTCGAGCGTAAGTGTTTTTACTTGAAGAACAAATTCCGTAAACGATAAATCGGCATCATGAATGTTTCTAAGCGCCAGCGTATTAACGAACATGCCCATCACTTGCTCGAGCTCAGCAAGCGGTCGTCCCGCAGCCGGAACACCAATAACGATGTCAGACTGTCCCGAGTACTTAGAGAGCAAGACGTGATAAGCCGCAAGCAGCACCATGAATACCGTTGAGCCTGTTTCCTCACTCAATAGCAGCAGCTTATCTTTTAGGCCCGGAATTGTGCTAAACGTAATCGCATCGCCTGCAAAATCTCGTTTCTCCGCTCTACTGAAATCAGTCGGAAGCGCTAATTGCGGAACGCCTCCCTCAAATTGCGCTAGCCAAAAAGCTTCCATACGCTCATAGGCAGAGGAGGCAAAAAGCTGGTTCTGCCATGCGGCAAAGTCTTTATACTGCAGGTTTAAAGCTGGAAGCGAACGCCCGGCGTAAAGCTCGGCAAACTCTCGAACCAGAATAGCCATTGATACACCGTCAGAAATAATATGATGCATATCGAACATAAGCAGATGCTTTGACGGCTCAAGCATGACAAGCCCTACACGCAGCAAAGGCGCCTGCTCCAAATCGAATGGCTGAACAAATTCGTTTAATACACTTTCCAGCTCGGCTTCGCCTGCATGCCGATATGAAATTTCGAACGCAGCCTCATCGTGAACTTTCTGTACCGGCTCTCCCCCTATGGAATGAAACGTTGTCCGGAATGTCTCATGGCGCTGAATGATGCTGCGGAAGGCGTCCTGCAATCGGTCAGGATTCAATTCTCCCTGTATGATCATCGCGCCTGGCATATTGTAGCCCGTTCCTTCGCCATCGAATTGATGCATAATGTACATGCGGCGCTGAGCGGCTGACACTGCATAATGCGGACTGCTCGGCAGCGGTACAATTGCTGCTGTCACTATTCGCTCCTTGCGGTCAATCGCCGATGCTAAAGCTTCGAGTGTCGAGCTCTCAAACAACGAGCTGAGCTCCAGCTTTACGCCAAAGGCTTGCACAACTTTGGATATGAGGTTCATCGCTTTCAGCGAGTGGCCGCCAAGCTTGAAGAAATCGTCCTGCACACCGACTCGCTCGGCGCCAAGCAGCTCGGACCAAATAGCTGCGAGCTTCACTTCCGTCAATGTTCGAGGCGCGATATGCTGCGATCCGGATTCAAGCAGCGATCCAGCGGTTTGCCGCAAAGCAGGACGGTCGATCTTTCCATTCGCTGTGAGCGGCATCCTCTCTAATGGAATGAGGCGTGGCGGAAGCATAAAGCTAGGAAGCTTAGCTTCCAGATGCTCACGCAGCTCGGCCGGCTCAAGCCCGTTTTGAGCCGTATAGAAGGCGCAAAGATAAGCATCGCCTTGCCCGTCAACAAGATCGAGCACGATAGCTTCAACAACGCTGCTCATCTGAACCATCGCCGCTTCAATCTCACCAAGCTCGATTCGGTAACCGCGAATTTTCACCTGATGATCGATCCGCCCCAAATATTCGATGCTGCCGTCAGGCCGCCAGCGTGCTAAATCTCCGGTTCGGTACATCCGCTCGCCAATCAGGTAAGGACAAGCAACGAACTTCTCCTCGGTCAGCTCCGGCCGGTTTAAATAACCTCTAGCCACGCCTACGCCTCCGATGCATAATTCCCCAGGTACGCCGATCGGCTGCAGCTGGTTGTCCTGGCTGACAATAAATATTTTCGTATTCGCAATAGGCTTGCCGATCGGTATGGACGATGAAGCTTCAAGCGGCTGCTCGTTAATCTCGCAAGCGGTCGCGCATATCGTCGTCTCCGTCGGACCATAGGCATTGACGTAGCTTACATGGTCAACCCACCGGGTGACAAGCTCTCTTGAAGAGGCAGAACCAGCGGTAATGAGACGCCGCAAGTAAGGCAGCCGCTTCGGCTCCAGATGAATGGCAAAAGTAGGAGGAAGCGTAATGACTGTAATTCGCTCCTCGTTCATAGAGGCTTCGAAGCTTGCATAATCATTCATCGCTTCCTTCGGAACGATATGGAGGCTTGCTCCGGTGAACAGCGCCATAAATATTTCCCAAACCGATGCGTCGAACGAGCTGCTTGCGAACTGGGCGATTCGATCCTCCTTGCCAATGCCGTACTGGTTTTGGAAATAAACCTGTAAATTAACAAGCCCCTTATGCTCCAGCATCGTCCCCTTCGGCATGCCGGTTGTTCCGGAGGTATAGATGACGTATGCCAAGCTCCCGGACGAAATAATTGGCTGTTGCTGCTCACCCTGCGCTTGATCGATGCTCGTGAGCGTTTCGGCGGCGGCGGTCAATTCACCAAGCTCCTGACCTTCTGCTCCCAGACCCATAAGCTCCTCGTATATGAGCAAATTGCTTTGCGTATCTACGCTTGCCCGAACCTTGTCATAGTCAAGCTGCCTCGTAACGAGAAGCTTGGCTCCGCTATCCCGGACGATGTACTGAATCCGTTCATCGGGATAATCGATGTCGATCGGCAAATAGGCTCCGCCGGCTTTCATAATAGCCAGCAGCGATACGACCATCTCGGTTGATCGCTCCATCAACACGCCAACAATCGCTTCCGCTCCAATACCGGCATGACGAAATTTATCAGCCATCTTATCGGCCTTGGCATTAAGCTCTGCATAGGAAAGCGTAATGCTGCCTAGGCTCAAAGCAGCGGCATCAGGATTAAAGCTTGCTTGCTGCTCGAACAGTGAATGAACGGTTTCGTCAGCCGGAAGCTCGCTTCGTGTATCGTTGAAATCCTCCAGCAGTCTCCGGCTGTCTTCAGCTGTGAGCATATTGATTTCCGCAAGTGTCAGCTCTGGCCGCCGAACGATAGATGTCAATATTTCCGTATAGCAGCTCAGAAACAGCTCCATCGTATCCTTGTTGAACAAGGATGTACTGAATTCAACGCCTAGCGTTATTCCTTTGCTAGATGGCTCAGCCATGAGCGTCAAATCGAATTTGGACCATTTATTTTCAAATTCATGGGCACTTACTTTTAACCCGTTCGGATCTTCTGCGCCTTCTGATAGATTCTGTACCATGAACACCGCGTCGAACAAAGGATTTCGGCTCAAATCACGCGGCAAATCCAGCTTCTCCAGCAGCGTTTCATAAGGATAGTCCTGATGCTCGAACGCAGACAATGAAGTCTCCTTCACTTCTTTCAGCAAAGCACGGAATGTCTTTTTCCCTTCCGGCTTCGCACGAAGAGCCAACGTATTCACAAACATCCCGACGATTTGATTCATATCTTCATGCGTTCGTCCAGCTACCGGAGAACCGACGATGATATCCGTATGGCCGGTATATTTGTACAGCAGTCCAAAGTATGCAGCAAGCATCACCATGTACAGGGTAACGCCTTCCTTCGCTGCAAGCTCCTCGAGCGCAGCTGCAAGCCTCGGTTCAAGAAGCATAGACAAATGCTCGCCCTCAAAGCTTCTAATAGCAGGCCGCGCGTAATCGGTTGGAAGGTCAAGCAGCGGCAAATCTCCTGAAAATTGCTCCAGCCAGAACGCTTCCTTCCTGCTGAAAGCCTCCGATCCGACGAGGCTGTTTTGCCAGACGGCAATATCCTTATAGTGGATGCGCAGCTCCGGCAGCTCCTCGCCTCGATACAATGCCGTGAATTCATCAATGATAATGCCTAGCGAAACGCCGTCTGCGATAATATGATGCAGATCAAATAGCAGCAAATGACGGTCAGCAGCCAGCTTAACCAGCTCTACGCGAAATAACGGCGCTGCTAATAGATCGAAAGGCCGGACAAAACGTTCGATCAGCTTTTCGGGCTCATGCAAGGCTTCCGATTGTTCTGAAACATCGATCCTATTCACATGAAAAGAAATGCTGTCGTGTATGCGCTGCATAGGCTCGCCATCGGTAAGTATGAAGGAGGTTCGCAGCGATTCATGTCGCTCAACCAGCTTTTGCATCGCCGCTTCGAATCGGACGGCATCGATTTCGCCCTCAAGCAGAAATATGCCGGGAATGTTATAGCCCGTATGAGCCGCGCCCAATTGTTGGAGTACAAACATCCGTCTCTGCGCGGACGAGGCAGGGTACATAGGCTGCTTCTTCGCCTGCGGAACGGCCGAAACCGTCGAAACGTGTTCGGAATCAGGCTGATTTGGAGCTGAAAGATATGTAGTCAGTGCTTCAATAGTCGGTCTCTCGAAAAGCATTTTAAGCGGAACGTCGATGCCGCACTGCTTGCTTATGCTGGATACGAGCATCATCGCTTTAAGGGAATGCCCTCCCAGTGCGAAGAAGTTGTCGCAAATGCCGACTTGGGCAACTCCAAGCACCTCTTCCCATATTGCAGCCAGCTTTTGCTGCAGCTCATTTGTCGGAGCGACATAGGCAGTTCCTGTTCCTGCGTCTCCCTCCGGCATCGGAAGCGCTCTTCGATCGGTCTTCCCGTTAGGCGTAATCGGAAGCTTCTCAAGCTGAATGAAAAATGACGGCACCATGTAATCAGGGAGCGCTTCAAGCATATAATCCCTCAGATCAACTGCTGATAACATTTCCGATGCCGCGTAATACGCACATAAATATTTGCTGCTCTGAGCATCTTCGTATGCGAGTGCCGCCGCTTCCGTAATAGCTGGATGATTGAGCAGACGAGACTCAATCTCGCCAAGCTCGATACGATGACCGCGAATTTTCACTTGATGGTCGATGCGGCCCCGCAATTCAATTTCCCCATTCGGAAGCCAGCAGGCGAGGTCTCCAGTGCGATACATGCGCTCAGCGGGACGGTATGGGTTCTGCAAAAATTTCTCTGCGGTTAATTCGGCGTTGCCGATATAGCCGCGCCCGACATTGTCTCCAGCGATATATAGCTCGCCGGGTATGCCAACGGGCTGAAGCTGCAAGCCGCTGTTTAAAATATAAATGCCTGTATTCGAAATCGGCCGTCCGATCGTCGGCAATTCGGCTATCGGCTCTGCTGCCCCGAGCGACAACGTCGTAACAACATGCGTTTCCGATGGGCCGTAATGGTTGTGGAGCGTAACGCCACGTTCTCTCAAATAAGCTCGAAGGCCATCCGAAACGACCAGCTGCTCGCCCGCGGTTATGATGTGCTTAACGCAAGGCGGGAACAGCTCTACGTAGCTTTTTTCATTAAATACAAATTTGAGAAAGGGAACCGGCAAAAACAAGACGGGAATCGATTGCTCGCCGATCCACGATGTTAGTTTTTCAACACTGCGCTTCGTATCGTTATCGATTAAACAAAGCGTGCCTCCTGCCAGCAGCGTCGAAAAGATTTCCTGATAGCAGACGTCGAAGCTGATCGTCGTGTATTGCAGCACCTTCGTATGATAAGGAACGGCTGTTTTCGACCATGCATAGGAAAGTAAATTGACCATGTTTTTATGCTCAAGCATGACCCCTTTGGGCTGCCCGGTCGTGCCGGACGTGTAGATCACATAAAACAAATCGTTCGAAATCGCTGAAGGAGGCAGATTGTCAGACGGCAGCTGCACATACAGCTCGTCTTGCAGCATTTGCAACTTGATATCCTCACCAACAATAGTTGATGCCTTGTCAGCCATATCCGGCTGGATCAAAAGCGTTTCCGCTCCGCTGTTATTCAGCATATAGGCGGCGCGCTCTTCCGGAAGGTCTGGATCAATCGGCACGAATGCGCCGCCAGCCTTCAATACAGCTATCACACCCGTCACATATGCGATCGAGCGCTCCGCCATGATGCCGACCGTCTTGCCAGGGCTGACGCCCTGCCGCCGCAAGCTATGCGCCAACCGATTCGCCGCTGCATTCAGCTCGCCATAGCTGATTTGCTCAGCGCCCATCACGATCGCAACCGCTTCTCCCGTACGGGCTGCCTGCTCCTCAAACAAACGGTGAACCGTATGCTCGGATTGATACTCGCATGCATCACCGTTAAATGATTCCAGCAGCTGCTGCTCTTCGCCGGTTACGATTCGCATGCTGCGAACGGGCATGTCCGGGCTTGCAACAGCTTGCTCAGCCAACGTAATCAGATGACCTTCAATAGCCTCAAGCTGCTTCGGATCATAAATGGATGCATTGAAATTAAGCTTTACTGTCAAATCGTCGCTCGGAAGAACCATCACGTTCAGATCATAGCTCGTCTGCTCATACATGCTTACATCGCCTACATCGAAGCCAAGCGTATCCTCCGAGCCGCTCTCTGAAACTTCCTTTTCAATCGGATAGTTTTCAAACACGACAATATGATTAATCAGGCTGTTTTTTAATTCCGTCATATTTTGAATGTCATATAACGGCATATAGTCATAACCTTCCGATTCAATGGCCTTCCTCTGCACGCTTGCAGCCAGCTCCGCGAACGATTCATTCCCCAGCGATCGTATGCGAACCGGAATCGTATTGATAAACAGCCCAACCATCGTTTCAATACCAGGCAGCTCCGATGGGCGGCCGGATACGACAGAGCCAAACACGACGTCCTCCAAATGGTTGTACCGCTTAAGCAGCACGCCCCATAACGTCTGGAACAAGCTGTTTAGCGTAATCTGACAGCTGCTTGCCAGCTCCTGCAGCTTGCGGGACAGCTCCAGACCAAAGCTGAATCGCAGCTCGGCTTGCTCATAATGTTCGGCTTGAACAAGTGACTGGGCTTTGCGCCTTGGAAGCGATGCCTCTTGCTCGTAATCGCCAAGCAGCTCCCGCCAGTAAGTTAAAGCTTTCTCCTTGTCTTGCTTCTCCAGCCACTTGATGTAATCGCTGTAAGGCTGAGCCGGCGCGAGCGCAGGCGTTTCCTGCCGTTTCAAGCAGCCATACATGCTGAATAATTCATTGATGATGATCCCAAGGCACCAGCCGTCCATTAGAATATGGTGATGGCTCCAGATCATTTCGTATTCGTCCGCTGCAAGACGGAAAACAATCATACGCGTCGGGATATCGTGAGAGAGGTCGAAGCCTCTCTCACGATCCTTTTGTCTGGCGGACTCAAGACTTGCCTCTTGGGCCTCTTTGGTTAAATCCGACAAATCCTCAACATGGATTTTTAGCGAGCGTTCCTTGAGAACAACCTGCACCGGGCGCTTGACCTTGTCATATAAGAAAGTAGTCCGAAACACATCGTAGCGCGCAACTATACGGTTCATGCTCTCTTCGAACAAAGCGACATTCAGCTCTCCGCGAATACGAACGGTCATTTGCTCAAAATAGGAGGCGTCCTGGCTCATGATGGTATGAAACAGCATGCCTTCCTGCATTGGAGACAAATAATAAATATCCTTCACTTGCTCTTTCTTAAAAGTTGACATTTCGCACCTCTCTGACAAGCATATTCGCTCGCTTTCTCATTTCAGCTTCTCTTCCAGCAGATCGAAAATGTCTTCCAAATCGTCAACCGACATCCCTTTTGAGCTAATATCGCTTGGCGTCAGCTCAGCATCCTCTTGTGAGGTACAATGAGCGATTACGCTTCCGAGCTGCGCGCGATAAGCATTCATAAAGCGGCTCATCGTCTCCTCCGAAAATTCCAAGCTGTTGTAATGGCATTTCATTGAAAGTCGGCCTTGCTCGACGATGCCTCCGAAGCTCCATGCAAAGCTGTTTTCCGCTTTTGAGCTGACAGGGGACCCATTGTCATAATCCGACATAGTGAAAATTTCGTTTGTTACATCTCCGTCAATTTGCCCTAAGTAGTTGAAGCAAATCTCCGGCTCAAGGTCGAAGCCAAGCGCTGGCTTTAATGGGTCTGGCGTCATATATTTCAATAGATCGTAGCCGATGCCTTTGCCAGGTACAGCTCGAAGCTGTTCCTTCGTCAGCTTAATCTGACGAGATAAATCGTCCTCCGCGCTCATATCCAGCACAACCGGATATTGGGAGGTGAACCAGCCAACCGTGCGCGAAATGTCCAGCGCCTCTGAGATAGGCTCGCGTCCATGTGATTCTAGGTTGATGCCTACCTGATCTATGCCGGACCATTGCTTAACGGCAAGACCTAATGCTGTCATCAGCAAATCGTTGATCTCCGTATTATAAGCACGTCCAGCGCGCTTCAGCAGATGTTCCGTTTCCATCTCATCCAGCTCGAACTGTGCAGTCCGCAATGTCGAGAAATCACCGCGGCCCGCATGTCTATCGCGAGGAAGAGGAATGACGCCTCTCTCCTCCAGCTCTCTCCAATAATCTGCCTCCCTTAGAAGCAGCGGGCTTTCCGCATACAAGCGGAGCTGCTCCGACCAATAGAGGAAGGAATCGGATTTGAGCGGAAGCCGTACCTGTTCTCCGCTCAGCGCTTGGCTATATGCCTGCTCCAGATCCTCGAACAAAATGCGCCAGGATACGCCGTCAATGATGAGATGGTGGGCGATCAGCAGCAAATGATCGCCGCTTGCCGTCTTGTAATGAGCGGTCAGGAACAATGGACCCTCTGACAAATTAATCGAGCCTTGAAGCTGCTCTGCATGCCTCGCAAGCACCGAGCGGTCATCCGACTCGCCGGTTAAATCAATATACTCGTATTTATGCGTCTCCTCTTCCTCCAGCCCCCGATTGAAGGGGATATAGGAGCCTTCTGCATTCGGACGGAAAACGAAGCGCAGCGCATCATGATGCCGAACGATCGCATCAATGGCAGTTCGGATCGCCTTCTCCTCGAACCGCCCCGGCGTAAACAGCATGACCGATTGATTCCAGTGATGGGCATCGGTAAATTGCTGCTTAAAGAACCAATGCTGAATCGCGGTAAGCCCAGCTTCGCCTGTTACGGCGCCTTGCTCAATGCTCCGGGTGACGGCCTTTAGCCGCGGAGCAAGCTCACCGATTGTCGGATACTGGAATAAATCTTTAATCTCCAGCTTCAAACCATGCGCACCGAGTCTAGCAGCTACTTGTATCGCTTTAATAGAGTCGCCGCCAAGCGCAAAGAAATTTTCAGCCGAACCAATATTTTTTGCGCCAAGCACGCCTTGCCAAATGTCTGCCAGCAGCTGTTCGCGAATGGATTCTGGAGCGATATACACACTGCCGGTAGCGATGCTCAGATCCGGTTCAGGCAGCGCATGCCTGTCAATTTTCCCATTAGAGGTCAGAGGAATTTTGTCCAGTTGGACAAAATAGGCCGGAACCATGTAATCAGGCAGCGATTCTTTCGTAAATTGCCGCAGCTCGGTGACGGTCAGCGCTTCCTCGGCAACGATATAGGCGCACAGCGCTTTGCTGCCGTCCTTCTGGTCACGTGCAATGACGGTTGTTTCCTTAACTTTGCTATGATTAAGAAGTACAGTCTCAATTTCACCCAGCTCGATGCGATGACCGCGGATTTTAACCTGATGGTCGATGCGACCAAGATACTCCATCTCGCCGTTTGCCAATCTGCGTACCAGATCGCCAGTCCTGTACAGTCTCTCGTCAGAATTGTAAGGATTCGGCACAAAGCGTTCCCGCGACAGCTCATCCCGGTTCAAATAACCTCTGGCAACGCCATCTCCGCCAACATACAGCTCGCCATTAACGCCAATGGGAACAAGCCTCTGTCTGGAATCGAAAACATAGCAGGTAAGCGTAGCAATCGGCTTGCCGATATTGCTTACATTTGTCGCGATCTCATGATCCGTTATCACTTTGTAGGTGACATGCACGGTCGTTTCGGTGATGCCGTACATATTGATCAGCTTTGCGGCAGGATACAGGTCGCGGTAAGGCCGCAGCATTGCAGGATTCAAAGCTTCACCGCCAAAAATGACATAACGGACAGCTAATCCTTGGTCCTGCCGGTGCATCTCTTCTTGAATCAAGGCATAAAAAGCAGTCGGCGTCTGGTTCAGCACCGTTACCTTCTCCCGCCTCAGCAGCTCCGCAAACTGCTGCGGATTTTGCGCGGTATGGCGCGGAACAACGACGACTTGTCCGCCGTACAGCAATGCGCCGTACATTTCCCATACCGAGAAATCGAAGCAGTACGAGTGGAACATCGTCCAGACGTCCCGCTCATTAAAATCAAAGGCAAGCCGATTGTTCGTTAATAGCCTTACCACATTCCGATGGGTGATCATAACGCCCTTCGGCTGTCCAGTCGTTCCGGACGTATAGATGATATAGGCTAAGTCCTGCGGCTCATTGACCGCCTCCAAATTACCTTCGTCTCCTGAGAAGGTTGAGCCGTTCTGGAGATCGAAGACCATGCAGGCTTCATCGTTAGCCCGATGGAGATAGGGAGTTTGCGTAAGCAGCGCCTTCGGCTTGCTGTCTTTCAGGATGAACTGAACCCGTTCCTCAGGATAAGCGGGATCTATCGGCACATACGCGCCTCCCGCCTTCAGAACCGCGAGCATAGCAACGATAATGTCGGCAGAGCGGTCCATAAGAATCGCTACTAGATTATCGCGCACAACACCCGCTTCGTCTCGAAGCCGCCTTGCCAGCATGTTCGCTCGAGCGTTCAGCTCACGATAGGTTAGCTGCCGCTCATCGTCCGAGACAGCAATTAGCTCGCCATGAATAGCTGCCTGTTGTTCAAATAACGAGATAATCGTAGCCTCACGCGGGTAGCTTGCCGAAGTATCGTTAAACCCGTACAGCAATTGCTCGATTTCGCAGCTGTTTAGTATATCCAGATCAGCTAATGATTTCTCTGGATGAGCGGCAATAGCATGCAGCAGCTCGATAAAATGGTTTCCAAGCCGCTCCGCTGTCTCTGGGCGGTATAAAGCTGTTGCATATTCAATGCTGAACTGCAGCGAATCGTCCTGCTCGATCACGCCAAAGGTCAGATCGAACTTGGCGATATCGTTGGATTGCGGGTAGGATGTCAGCTTCAAGCCTTCAAGCTGCAGATCAGCCGAATCCATGTTTTGCATAAGAAACATCGTATCGAACATCGGATTGCGGCTCATGCTGCGCGGAATGCCCAATTTTTGCAGCAGCTCCTCAAAGGGATAATCCTGATGCTCGAACGCTTCAAGGCAATGCCGCTTAACCTCGGCAACATAATTTTGGAAAGAAAGCTCTGGCCTCGGGCTTGTACGGAGCGCAAGCGTACCTACGAACAGCCCGGTCATTTCACGCAGCTCATCATGAGCCCGGCCGGCTGTCGGCGTTCCAACGACAAAATCCTCCTGGCCTGTATACTTGCTGAGCAGCACGTTATAGGCTGCGAACAGCACCATAAAGAGCGTTGCGCCTTGAGCTGCTGCCAATTCACGCAGCGAAGCAGCCAGCTCCTTATTGGCCATGAATTCGTATCGCTTTCCTGCAAAATCACGAACGAGCGGACGCGAGTAGTCAGTAGGGAAATCGAACGCAGGCACGCCGCCGGAGAATTGCTCCAGCCAGAAAGCCTCCTGCTTTTTCAACCGATCCGCGTTTGCATCACCCAATTGCCAGACTGCATAATCCTTATACTGAATGCTAAGCGCTGGCAGCTGTCCACCCCGATACAAAGCGGCCATATCCTGAATCAGATGTCCAACTGTAATCCCATCGGCAATAATGTGGTGCATATCGAGCAGCAGCAGATGGCGTTCTTCCTCCAAACGAACGAGACGAGCCCGCATAAGCGGGGCATGTGTCAAATCGAAGGGCCGCACGAAATCGCGCATGATTTGTTCAGCGGGCAGTGTATCGGATGCTTCGAAAACCTCAAGCTCAAGCACAGCCGTAGCATGAATGCGCTGAACGGGCTCCTCCAACTGCAGCTCGAACGTGGTCCGCAGCGGTTCATGCTGCTCGATCAGGCGCTGTAGGGCATCTGTAAGCCTTTCCTTATCTATACCCCCTTCCATAAGCAAAGCATCGGGCATATTGTAAGCCGTTCCGACGTTTTCAAACTGATTGATTACAAACATTCTTCTCTGCGCCGATGTTAACGGATAGACTTCCCTTGGCTCTGCCGGAGCAATGGCGACAAAACTGCCTTCCTCCTGATTCTCACCTTCAATGAAACGGGCAATGCCGCGTATCGTTGGACGATCAAACAGCTCTTTCAAAGGAATGTCTGTCTGCAGCTCCTTCTGAAGCCTGGCCGCTAACAGCATCGCTTTGAGCGAGTGCCCGCCAAGTTCAAAAAAATCTTCCGTTACGCCGATCTTCTCCACTTGCAAAATTTGTTCCCAAATCGGCTGAAGCTGCGCCTCAAGCAATGTATCAGGCGCTATGTATTCACGGTTCCTTGCCAAGCTTGCATCCGGAATCGGAAGCGCCTTGCGGTCGAGCTTGCCGTTCGCTGTGTATGGCAAGCGCTCAAGCCGAATGAAGGCTGCCGGATTCATGTAGGATGGCAGCTGAGTTCCAAGCACCCGTCTTAATGACGCTTCATCCCACTCGGCCCCTTCTTCGAGCGTTACATAGGCGCAAAGCTGCTTCGAACCTGATTCCTCCTGCACAGCAAGCACAGCTGCGTCTTTAATGGCCGCCTGCTTGCGAAGCGCGGCTTCGATCTCTCCCAACTCGATCCGATAGCCGCGAATTTTCACTTGATGATCGATCCGCTCTACGAATTCAATCTGGCCGTCCTCCGTCCACCTTGCTAGATCACCCGTAAGGTAAAGCAAGCCAGCGCCTTCATCGAATGGATGCGGCACAAAAAGCTCCTTCGTCAGCTCAGGCTGATTCAAATATCCACGAGCCAGCCCTTCGCCAGCAACACATAGCTCGCCGACTGCGCCGACTGGCTGTAGCTGCCTATCGCTGCCTACGATCCAAACCTGTGTATTGGCAATCGGAGTGCCAATCGTTATCCGCCTTCCGTCCTCGGCATGACGCAAGCAGGTCGTTATAACGCTGTTTTCGGTCGGTCCGTATTCATTAACCAATTCAAGCGCCGGATTTACGCTCCTTGCACGGTTAACGGTATCCTCCGTAACCTTATCTCCCCCGAGTGTCACCGCTTTGAGCGATAGAGCTTCCTCATGCGTTATAACATCAAGAATCGCCAGGAACATGGCTGGCACTGTGCTGAAATGCGTAATTTGTCCTGCCGCAATAAGCTTCTTCAACGCGAACGGGTCCTTGCTCTCCGCTGCTTTCGCCAAGTGAACGGACGAGCCTGCAATGAGCGGCGCGAAGAACGTACTAACGAAAGCGTCGAATGCAAACGACAAGAAGACTAGCGTGCGATCCTCCGTGCTGAATTGGTACTCTTCTTTCCGCCAAAGCAGCGTATTCACTATGCTGCGATGCTCGATCATAACCCCTTTAGGCATACCTGTCGTGCCGGATGTGTAAATGATATAAGCCAGATCATTCGGCTGAACCCGGACATCCAAATTGGTTGTATCCTCCGCATAGCCGCTTATATCGCTAATATCAATTACATTTGTGCCAAAGCTTTCAGCAAACTGGGCATAGTGTGGATCGGATAGGACACAGCAGGCTTCGCTGTCCTCAAGCATGTAGCGAATGCGATCTGCTGGAAGCGCGGGATCGATCGGCAAGTAAGCGGCCCCCGCTTTAAGGACAGCGAGCAGCGCAACAGCCATATCCGGCGACGGCTCAGCCATAACAGCTATGACGCGGCCTGAAGAGCCGTTATTATATAGCGTCCGGGCAAGGCGATTTGCTTCGACGTTCAATTCCCGGTAGGTCAGTTCTACACCGGCTCCGAGCACAGCGGTTTGCTCCGGCGTGCGCGCTGCCTGGTTCTCAAACAAAGCATGAACGAGCTTCGGTCCCTCATACACCCTCTTCGTATCGTTAAAATGGTCGGACAATTGCCGCTTTTCTTCAGCTGAAACCACTTCTAGGGCGCTCAGCTCGACTGACGGGTTATCCAATATTTGCGTTATGATGCTTCGCAGATGACTTTCTGCACGATGAATAACCAGGCTTTCAAACCTGTTCTGGTTGTAGCTGAATTTGATAGAAAGCTCCTCGGAAGGAGATACAACGACATTCAAATCATAATTCGTTTGTTCAAACACGCGGTCAACCTGTGTCTGGAAGCCGATCGCCTCCTCGGCCTTCCCGCCTTCAACATCCTTGCCTAGCGGATAATTCTCGAATATCAAAATATGATCGAGGAGAGCCTGCTTCAGCTCCGATTGATTTTGCACCTCGTAAAGCGGCAGGTAGCTGTGCGCTTCCATCTCAACCGCTTCTGCTTGGATATTCGCTAGCAGCTGCGCAAAAGTAAGGCCGTCAAAGCTGCGAACGCGCACCGGCACCGTATTTATAAATAATCCGACCATCTGCTCGATTCCCGGCACATCCGAAGGGCGCCCTGATACGACCGAGCCGAACACGACATCGCGCGTCCTATTATATTTGCTGAGAAGCACCGCCCAAACGGCTTGAAAAAAGCTGTTAAGCGTCGCTCCGCAGCCTCTTGCCATTCGAGTAAGGAGCATAGTAGTTTCGGCGTTAATTACAAATTCATGCTGACCCTGACGATATTCTTCCGAAGGGCCTCCAAGCTGTTTTTGAGGCAAAGACGTTTGTTCTTCAAAGCCTTCGAGCGCTTTTTTCCAATAGACTAGAGATTGCTCTTTGCTTCTATTTTCAAGCCATTTGATGTAATCACCGTATGGATAAATGATGCTTTGAGGAATCGCGCTGCCTGTTCGCATAGCAGCATAGATTTGAAACAGCCGCTGGATAACAACGCCAAAGCCCCAGCCGTCCATCAAAATATGATGATGGCTCCACATTAACCGATAGGTATGTTCTGTAGTGCGGAACAAAGCGACTCGAAGCAGCACATCCTTCGATAGCTGAAAACCGCGGCTTCGGTTTGCCTCGTTATAGCTCTCGATATACTTGCCTTGCTCCGTCTCACCTAGGTGGCGAAGATCCTCATAATGCAGCTTCGTGCTCCGTTCGTGGAAAACAACTTGCCGGGGGCGCGGCAAATTTTGATGAACAAACACTGTACGCAGGATGTCGAATTCCTTCATGATGCTGTTTAAACATTGCTCGAACAGCTCCGGGTCCACGCTGCCTATCAGTGAAGCTTCCATTAAAGTGAAATAAGCGCTTGACTTGCTGTTTATGATCGAGTGGAACAGCATCCCTTCCTGCATAGGAGTAAGGGGGTACACCTTCTGAATCGCATTTGCTTTCGTCATTATTCACCTCGTGTGAAGTTGGCTTATTCGCTTTAACCGTCTTTTCCATTCCGGAAGACAGCCGTTTTCCTCCAGCAAATCGATGTTTGCTGGAGGATTTGCGGCTTCAGATTACCATTCAATAGATTCCAAAATACTGTCAAGATCCTCAAGCGTCAGCTCATCATCGCCCAGGTCGCTAGGCGTGAGCTCCTGCGTTTCTCTGCGGACACAATGTTCAACAATTTCGAGCAAACGACTCATGAGCAGATCAATCAATTCAGCAGCTGTTCCTGGTTCGTACTCCCCAGCGCTGTAATGAAGCTCCAGCTTCAGCTTGCCTTCATATACAAGTCCCGTCACATCGAGCGAGACTGTACGCTCTGACTCCACACTGAACGGCAAGCCGGTATCATATGGGGATGTCTTCATACTGCTGCCGCCTTCGGCATTCACATCGAACTGTCCCAAATAATTGAAGGAAATGTCCGGCTTCAGCTCAACGATCTGCGATTGATCAGACATATACTTCAGAATGCCGTATCCCAGTCCTTTGTTTGGTACTTTACGAAGCGTTTCTTTCGTCAGCTTAATCAGATAGCCCATATCATCTTCATGCTTCGCATCGAGGATGACCGGATACTGCGATGTAAACCAGCCCACCGTACGGGTAATGTCCAGCTTCTCGGTAAACGCTTCGCGTCCATGCCCTTCCAAATTGACCGCAAACGTATCGCCCTTGCTCCAATCCTTCAATGCCAAAGCGAGTGCTGCCATTAAGAGATCATTGATCTCCGTCCTATATGCTTCATGCGCGCCCTTCAATAGCTTTTCGGTCGCCTCCTGTGTCAGCTCCCTGCCGACGCTGCGCATATGCTTCACGCGATTGTCGGCAGATTGCTTATCCTTAGGCAGCTCTGCAATTGCCGTTTGTCCTAGCTTGCTCCAATAAGAAACCTCGCTTCGAAGTTGTTCGCTGCCAGCGTAAATTTCAAGCTGTTCAGCCCAATAACGGTAGGAGTCTGTTTTGTCCGGGAATACGATGTCCTGTCCTTGCTCGGCTTGCCTGTAGGCTTCCTCTAAGTCCTCGAACAAAATACGCCAGGAAACGCCGTCAACGGCTAAATGATGAATAGCGATCAGCAGATGGTCACCGTCATCGGTAAGGAACAGGCCGAGCTTTACGAGCGGTCCGTCCGTCAGGCTTATGCTGCTCTGAATTCTGGTCGCAGCGTGCAATAGCGCTAATTGAATTTGCTCTTTCGTCCGGCCCCGAAGATCGAATGTCTCCAGCGTAAAATGCTCGCCTTCCATGCCTGCGTTATGCTGCTTCACTACTCCGCTGCTGCCCGCCACAAATCGCAATCGCAAAGCGTCGTGATGCTGCGTCAGCCTTAGGAACACTTGATGAAGTGTATCAGCATCGAATCCTTCAGGCCTATAAATGAGCTCTGCTTGATTCCAGTAATGCTGATCGGTAAAGCTGTTTTCGAAAAACCAATGCTGAATTGGTGTTAAAGGAACCTCGCCCTCAATTGCAGCCTGCGAGATCACTCGATCTGTCAGCATCAGACGTTGACTCAGCTCCGCAATGGTCGGATAGCGGAACAGGTCGCGCACCTCGAAACGCAAACCGTACTTATTCAATCTTGCCGCTGCCTGAATCGCTTTAATGGAATCTCCGCCTAGCTGGAAGAAGTGATCCTTCGTACCGATGCGGTGGACGCCAAGCACCTCTTGCCAAATCTCGGCCAAAATTTGCTCTCTCTCACCGTCTGGCGCCTGATAATCGTTAACTGCACTTCCTGTACGATCCGGATCAGGCAATGCACGGCGATCTACCTTGCCGTTCGGAGTAACAGGTAGACGATCTAGCTGAACGATAAAGGATGGCAGCATATAATCAGGAAGCAACTGGGACAGCTCTTCTCGTATTGCGGCTTGCCCCACTTCCGAATCTGCCGTTACATAGGCGATTAGATACTTGCTGCCGCCATGATCGTCCTTTGCTACCACTACCGCTTCCTTCAAATGGCTCAGTTGCAGCAGCGCTCCCTCGATTTCACCAAGCTCTATTCTGTAGCCTCGAACCTTAACCTGATCATCTATTCTTCCGATATAGTCAATTCTGCCGTCAGGGAGCCAGCGAGCCGCATCTCCTGTACGGTACAAGCGTGAATGAGGCTGATAGTCATCAGTCGTAAAACGTTCTTCTGTCATTTCCGGCAAACGAACGTATCCGCGTGCCAGACCCTCCCCGGCAATGCACAGCTCGCCAACCACACCAATCGGAGCTATTTGGCCATCTGCACCGAGGATGCGGATGCGTGTGCCGGAGATTGGCCGACCTATAGTAATTAGGCTGCCATGCTGCAAATCACGTTCGATGGTGGCGACGACGCTGCTTTCCGTAGGACCGTATTCATTGATCAGCTCGATCCGGTCGTTAACGGATTTGCTAAGCGAAATGACCTTGTCAGTTACTCGCTCTCCAGCCAGCGTAACCATGCGAAGTGTCGCTGCTTCCTCTGAACTTAAGCACTCCAGAACGGCTGCGTACAAGCTCGGAACGCTGATGAAATGGGTGACGCCGTGATCCACAATCTTGTTCTTGATCGCCACAGGGTCTTTCGCTTCATCCTCGTTTAGCAATACGACAGTTGAACCTGATACAATCGGCGTAAAAAAGCTCGTAATAAAACCATCAAAGGCAAAGGAAAACAGCTGAAGTACACGATCCGATTCCGTTAAGCCGTACGCCATGCTGCGCCACCAAATATTCCCGGTAATGCTTCGGTGCTCAATCATTACACCCTTCGGCCTGCCTGTCGTTCCTGATGTATAGATGATGTAAGCAAGATCGTCTGCGCGGCTGCCGGAAACCAGATTAGACCCGTCCTCCGCGTAAAGTGTCTCATCGTTTAGATCCAGCCACACGGCTGACGTATCATTAACTAATGCCGGAATGAGATCAGCTTGCGAGAGCGCGAATGCGGCATCGCTGTTCTCCAGCATGAAGGCGATACGCTCCGATGGATAAACCGGATCTATCGGCATATATGCGCCGCCCGCTTTCAACACCGCAAGTATGCCGACAATCATCTCGAATGAACGATCGACCATAATGCCGACAACCGATTCCGGCATAATTCCGCGGTCACGCAGCGTCCGGGCTAATCGGTTTGCTCGCTTGTTCAGCTCCCCGTAGGTCATCCGTTCCGATCCGAGAGACAGCGCAATTTGGCTTGGCACCGACTCTGCTTGAAGCTCGAACAGCCCATGAAGCGTATCTGCCGGAGAATGCATCGATTCGGCAGCGTTAAATTCGACAAGTATCCGCTCTTTCTCAGCGTCGCCTTGCATATCCATCTGCGCAAGCGTGCAGCTCGGATTCCGCGTTATTTCGCGAAGCGTCTGAACGAAATGGTTAGCCATCCTCGCTATCGTTTCTTTGCGGAACAACGAAGTGCTATACTCCCAGCTTAACGAAAGGCCTTCTTTTTCCTCCACGGCGGCAAGCGTCAGATCAAACTTCGAGATTTTATTCTCATACGCATACGGCTCGATCGTTATTTGCTCGATTTCCAGCACTTCACGATCCATGTTTTGCAAAATAAAGACCGTGTCGAATAGCGGATTTCGGCTAAGATCGCGATAAGGCTGCAATTTCTCGACCATCGATTCGAACGGGTAATCCTGGTTCTCGTATGCTTCATAGGCATTCTGCTTCACTTCGTTTAAGAACTGAAGGAACGTCTTCCCGATTTCCGGCCGATTGCGCATCGGGAGCGTGCTTACGAACATCCCGATCAAGCCTTCCGTATCGCCATGCGTTCTGCCCGCAACCGGAGTACCTACGACAATGTCGTTTTGATTCGTATACTTCGCCAAAAATACGTTATATGCGGCCAACAGGACCATAAACAGCGTCGTTCCCGTAGCTGACGCCAGCTCCTTCAGCCCGTTCAGCAATGTTTCATCCGTCTCAAAATCGAAATAGTCGCCTTCCAGATTGCGTACTGCCGGTCTCGTAAAATCAGTAGACAGCTCCAACACCGGAATCTCATCGCCGAAACGGTCAAGCCAATAGGCTTCCTGCTTGTTCATCACACCAGCTTCGAACAGACCGTGCTGCCAGACCGCAAAATCTTTATACTGGACCTTTAGCTCAGGTAACTCATTACCGCGATAAAGCAGAGTAAACTCATGAATAAGCACATTCATCGAAATGCCGTCGGATATAATATGATGCGTATCGAACAGCAGCAAATGCTCATCTTTTTGAAGCTTAATAAGACCCACCCGCAGAAGCGGTGCCTTGCTGAGATCAAACGGTCTGACAAAAGACTCAATGAGCTTTATCGCTTCCGCTTCCCCGGCTTCCATCCATTCCATCTGCAGCTCCGCGTTCAAATGAACGATCTGTACCGGATCGGACTCTATGGTATGGAACGTCGTACGAAGCGATTCATGACGCTTCACAAGCTGCTGGAACGAGGCTTCCAGTCTGCTGCCGTCAAGCGGCCCATGCAGACGAAGCACTCCCGGCATGTTATAGCCTGTTCCTGGTCCCTCCAATTGATCCAACACATACAACCGTTTCTGCGCAGACGATAGCGGGTAATTCGCTCTCGGCTGTACAGGTTGAAGCGTTAGTTCCTCTGACGAAGTTGACTTCCGTACAAAATCGGCTATATCTCTAATCGCAACGCTCTCGAAAATAATGCGCAGCGGCACCTCTGCCTTGAATTCCCGGTGCAGCTGGGCAACGAGCTGCATCGCTTTCAACGATTGCCCGCCAAGCATGAAGAAATGATCAGACATTCCGACCTTTTCAAGCTGCAGCAGCTCTTGAATGATCGCTGCCAGCTTCTCCTCCAGCTCATCAGCCGGAGCCACATAGTCAAGACGGCCTAACAGCTCAGGATCAGGAGCAGGCAGCGCCTTCGTATCAAGCTTGCCGTTCGGAGTAAGCGGAAGCTGCGACAGCTGAATGAAATAAGAAGGAATCATATAGCTCGGCAATTCCTGCGCCATATACGACCGGACGTCTAGAACAGCCAGCACATCGTCCGATACGATGTACGCGCATAAATATTTTTGCCCTCCGTCGTCATCTCGGGCGATGACGACTGCTTCTTTAATCATGTTCAGCTTCAGCAGATTCGCTTCTATCTCACCGAGCTCAATCCGGTAACCGCGAATTTTAACCTGATGATCCATCCTTCCGGCAAAGTCAATCGTTCCGTCCTCAAGCCAACGCGCCATGTCTCCTGTTCGGTAGATTCTTTCACCAAGGATAACGGGACTCGTCACAAACTTTGCAGCAGTCATTTCCGGCTGATTCAAGTAGCCCCTCGCAAGCCCGGTGCCGCCGATACATAGTTCGCCAAAAACGCCAATCGGCTGCAATTGCATATGAGCGTCTACGATATAGACACGGGTGTTTGCGATCGGACGGCCAATCGTGACCCGCTTGCTCGGATGAAGTCCGCTCTCAATCGTCGTGATGACACTGCTTTCCGTAGGTCCGTACTCATTAAACAGATTCAGCCGATCATTCAATGCGATGCTTTTTTCGATCAGGCTGATCGGAACATTCTCTCCTCCAAGCGTGACCGCCTTAAGGAGCGCGGCTTCCTTAACGCTGAGCAGATCGAGCAGCGCCGCGTACAAGCTTGGCACGGTACTGAAATGAGAGATTCTATGACTCGTTATGCAGCCTTTCAATGCAAGCGGGTCCTTCGCTTCCTCGTCTCTTGCAATGACGGAGGTGCCGCCAGCTGCCATAGGAGCAAAGAAGCTGGCTGCAAAAGCATCGAATGCATATGAAAGCAGCTGTAAAACACGGTCTCCCGCACTGAAACGGTATTCTTCTGTCCGCCAAACGATCGTATTCACGATGCTGCGATGCTCGATCATAACTCCTTTTGGACGTCCAGTTGTTCCGGAAGTATAAATTACATAGGCCAAATCCTGCGGTCTGTTCACTGGCTTAAGATTCGTATCATCATCACTATAGGAGTTGGAGTCAAGCAAATCGATCGTTATACCCTCGTATGGGATGCCGCTCGGAAGCTCTCCTAATGTCAGAAGTATGCTTGCGCCGCTGTCTTCCAGCATGTAGCGAATTCGGTCCAGCGGATAGTCCGGATCAATCGGTACATAGGCCGATCCTGACTTCAGCACAGCAAGTAAAGCAACAGTCATTTCAACAGATCGATTTGCTAAGATAGCAACCGTACGATCTGGCCCGGCTCCTCTAGTGCGAAGCGACCGTGCAAGTTGGTTCGCCTTCCCGTTCCATTCTTGGTAGGTCAAGCATTCATTGCCGACAATGATGGCAGGAAGCTCCGAAGACCTTATCACTTGCGCTTCCACTAGCTCATGCAAAAGCTTTGCATCTGCATCATAAGCGGTCGCCGTATCATTGAATTCATGGATCAAACGATGCTCTTCATCCTCGGAAAGCAATTTCAGCTCGCTTACCTTAACATCCGGTTGTACCATTGCCGATCGAATCAGCTCAATCAGATGATTCGACATCCGCTCTATCGTGCTCGAACTAAACAGCTTCGAGCTGTATTCAAGCACGAAAGCAACATCATCCTGCGTCTCCGTCGCCTCCAGCGTCAGATCGAACTTCGTCATCGTTTCCTTCGCTTCGAAAGGCAGAACCCTAACATCTTCCAGCTGAAAACGCTGTTCATCCGTGTTCTGCAAAATAAACATCGTATTAAAGACTGGATTTTGGCTTAAATCCCGCTTCACCTCAAGCTTCTCAACCAACTGGTCAAACGGATAATCCTGATGCTCATAAGCCTGCAGCATACGGGCTTTAACGTTCATGAGTAAATCACGGAACGTAAGCTCCGAATTAATTTCAGTCCGCAGAGCGAGAGTACCGACAAACATGCCTACCATTCCATCCAGATCCGCATGCGAGCGGCCAGCTGTCGCCGTGCCCACAATCAGGTCGGATTGTCCGCTGTATTTGGCAAGAAGCACATTATATGCCGTAAATAGCACCATATACAGCGTAGTTCCCGTTTGCGCTGCGAGGCGGCTCATCTCGTCCCGAAGCTGCATGCCTGTGCCGAAAGCGACGCGCGATCCTTCGAAGCTCTGCTTTGCAGGGCGAGGATAATCCGTTGGAAGCTCCAATACTGGCAGCTCGCCTGACAACGACTCCAGCCAATAAGATTCCTGCTGACTTAAAAATTCAGCTGTAAATTGACGATTTTGCCAAGCGGCGAAATCCTTATACTGCAGCTTCAGCTCCGGCAGTTCTTCACCGCCGTACAAAGCTGCAAACTCGCTTAAAATGATTCCCATCGACACGCCGTCAGACACAATATGATGCACATCGAAGAGGAATAGATAGCGATTCTCGGTTAGCTTCACTAGGCCAACACGCATCAGAGGTGCATGGCCGAGATCGAACGGCCGTACGAATTCAGCCGTTAACCGCTCCAGCTCATCGTCGGATGCAAGCAGCGCTTCCGAAAACTCAACGTGGAAATCGACATTTTGATGCACCTTTTGGATCGCTTTGCCGCTCTGCATATGGAAAGATGTTCGCAGCGATTCATGACGGCGAATGAGCTTCCTAAGCGCTTCTTCTACTTGGGCTGGATCGAGACTGCCTTCCATAATCATCGCATCCGGCATATTGTAGCTGGTGCCTGTTCCTTCGATTTGGTTCAGGATGAACATACGCTTCTGAACCGACGATAGCTCATACTCTTCTTGAAGCTCAATCGGCTCGATAGCGGTAAAGCCTGGGCCGGTGCTCTCTTTAGCAGCTTCGATGTATCTGCTCATCATTGCTGTCGTCGGCGCTTCAAATACGATTCGTAGCGGCACGGCAATACCGAATGTTTTATGAATATGCGAGACTAACGTCATCGCTTTAAGAGAATGTCCGCCGATTTGGAAGAAATCATCGTTCACACCGATATCAGCCGTGCCAAGAACGAGCTCCATTACCTCGATAAGCCGCTTCTCAGTAGCTGTGGATGGCGCTGCGTATTCCGTCGATTTTAGCTGGTTCCCGGCTCCACCCGGCAACGCCTTGCGATCGATTTTACCGTTTGGAGTGAGCGGCATTCTCTCAAGCAGAACAACTTGTGACGGCACCATGTATACCGGCAGCTCAGCGATTAAATGGGCTTGAAGCTCATTTAGCGTTGGCTCATTCGAACTCACGATATATGCACATAGATACTTTTGTTTATAAGTGTCCTCATGAGCGATAACGACTGCCTCGCGAATATCGGGATGCTTCAGCAAGCAAGCTTCTATTTCACCCAGCTCGATCCTGTATCCGCGCACCTTGACCTGATGGTCATCACGGCCAAGAAACATCAGATTGCCGTCAGGCATCCAGTTAGCTAAGTCACCTGTTCGATACAGCCTGTCTCCCGGTACATACGGATTATCTACAAATTTCTCCGCAGTCAGGTCGTCGCGTCCAAAATACCCGCGCGCTACACCAGCGCCGCCGATGTAAAGTTCTCCTGCCACGCCGACCGGAAGCAGCTTCAAAGCAGAATCAAGCACGTAGTAAGACATGTTCGGCAGCGGCTTGCCGATTGGCGTGTTTCCGGCTGTCGGAAGCTTGTGAAGCGGCTCCTCGTAATAGCTTGAATCAATAGCCGCTTCCGTCACGCCATAGCTGTTGATAATGCGCATCTGGCTGCCGAAACGGGTTAGCAGCTTATCGAATTCGATGATTGGGCAGCTATCCGCCCCTAGAATAAGCAGCTTGAGAAAGCTGACATCCAAGCCATGCTCATAGATATGCTGCATCAATGGAGCAATTAAGGCCGGCGTCGATTCAAAAATATTGACCTCATGCCCGCGTATCAGCTCATATAGGGAGACTGGGTCAAGCTTAATATCGTTCGGACAAATGATAAGCTGACCGCCGCTCAGCAAGGCGCGAGCCATATCTCCTGCGAACACGTCAAACGAGAAACTCGCCATTTGCAAAAGCCTTACCGGGAACTGCTCGAGCTCATACTTTTCCTTCCAGGCTAACGCGACGTTCATATATTGGCGATGCTCGATCATGACACCTTTCGGCTTGCCCGTCGTTCCGGAAGTGTAGATGATATAAGCCAAGTGCTCCGGAGCAGCTGCATGGATCAAATCCGAATCGTCCCCGCTGGCTTCCTCTATTTCCTCCATGATTAGAATATGTCCCGTCAACTGGGCAGACTCTCTTAAGCCAAGCTGAGTGATTACGATCGCAGCTTTGCTGTCCTGAAGAAGATAGTCGATACGATCCTTCGGATACTCCGGATCGATAGGAAGATAAGCTCCTCCCGCCTTCATGACGCCTAGCGCCGCAACGATCATATCAACAGAACGGTCAACCATAACGGCTACGATGCTTTCAGGTCCAACGCCTCTGTCGCGCAGCATATGCGCAACACGGTTAGCGCGCGCATTCAGCTCCAAGTACGTTAGCGAGATGCCGTCTGCCGTAACAGCCGTATGCTGCGGCGTCAGCTTCGCCTGCACCGCAAATTGCTCATGGAAAGTCAGGTTAGTCGGATAATTCCGCTGCGTATCATTAAAGTCCAGCAGCAATTGCTGTTTTTCCTCCAATGACAAGTAATCCATGTCATCTATACGGACTTGTGGATTTGCAGCTGCTGCCTGCACAAGCGCCACATAATGTCTAGCTGCGCGTTCTATTGTTTCCCTCTTAAACAGCTTGGTGCTGTATTCCCACTCCAAGTGAAGCGTATCTGACTTCTCGACCGCATCCAGCGATAAATCGAATTTGGATGTAGGGTTATCCATTTCATAAGGAACGAAGGTCAGCTCATTAACCGCGAGAGCTTCTGTATCGCTTATTTGATGGCTGAACATCGTGTCGAACAAAGGATTGCGGCTGAAATCACGCTGCAGCTGCAGCTTGTCAACAAGCTCCTCAAACGGATATTCCTGATGCTCGAACGCTTCGAGGCTAACGCCTCTTACTTGCTCAAGCAGCTCCAAAAACGTCATGCCCGGCGTATGTTTGGAGCGAATTGCCAAAGTATTGACGAACATCCCGGCTAAATTCAGCACATCGACATGAGTTCGGCCGGCAACCGGCGTGCCGATCACGATATCCGTCTGACCGGAATATTTGCTTAACAGGACGTGATATGCCGCAAGCAAAATCATATACATCGTTGCTCCGGTGTCCTTCGCTAGCTGCTGCAGCGCGCCTAGAAGCTCCCCTCCAGCATCAAAAGCGAATCGGTCACCTTCAAAGCTTTGGACAGCCGGCCTTGCATAATCAACCGGAAGCTGAACAACAGGTATTTCGCCATCGGCAAATTGGTTTAACCAATAAGCTTCTTGCCGCTCCAATATATCGGAAGCGTACCTCTCCTGCTGCCAAACTGCGAAATCCTTGTATTGCACCTTCAGCTCCGAAAGCTCAGCTCCGCTGTACAGCTTCATGAATTCATCGACTAAGAGACGAATCGTCTCCCCATCTGAGACGATATGATGCATGTCAATCAGCATAATATGCTGTGAATCGGACAGCTGCAGCAGCTCAGCCCGCAATAGCGGCGCTTGATTAAGCTCGAACGGCCGCACAAATTGTTGAACGATTCCGTCTACCTCATGCTCATTAACTTTCCTTATTGGCAGCTCCAGCTCAATGTGGTCATGAACCATTTGGAACGGTTCACCATCGATTGTATGGAATGAGGTTCGCAAAATTTCATGTCTTCGAACGATACTGCGGAACGCCTCCAGCCATTTCGTCTGATCTAGCGGCCCTTCAATCCGCAAAGCATCGGACATATGATAGCTCGTACTGCCGCCATCCTCGAATTGACTAAGAATATATAAACGCTTCTGCTCAGACGAAAGCGGATATAGTGACTGCTTGCTCGCAACAGGAATGGCAGCTTGGTTTACCATCACTGCGCCTTGCGATTCCAATGCAAGAGCCAGCCCTTCAATCGTCGGAGAAGCAAATAGCTCGCGCAGCGGAACCTCCGCTCCAAACCTGCTAGATACATGTGACAGCATGACCATCGCTTTCAGAGAATGACCGCCAAGCTCGAAGAAATGGTCCTTCACTCCAATCTGATCGACGCCAAGCACGTTCTGCCAAATCTCGGCAAGCGTCCGCTCCGTTTCATTGCGCGGAGCTGTATATTCAGCCAAGAGCTGATCGCCATCCGGCGCAGGCAAAGCTTTGCGGTCTATTTTCCCATTCGGCGTAAGCGGGAATTGCTCCATTTGGACAAAGAAGGAAGGAACCATATAGCCTGGCAAAGCCGATGCAGCATGTGCCTTTAGGTCAGCCGGCTCCAGCATCCGATCCGCGGTGAAATAAGCGCATAAATATTTCTGATTGCGATTATCGCTCCGGTCCATAACGAGAACCTGCTTGACGGCTTCGTGCATGAGCAGTTGGGCTTCAACATCACCGCACTCGATCCGGTGACCGCGAATTTTGACCTGATGGTCAATCCGCCCCATATATTCCAGACTTCCATCCGGAAGCCATCTTGCCAAGTCGCCCGTTCGATATAATCTGCTCTTCGCTTCATGGAATGGATCTTCCATAAAAGCCTTTTCTGTTCGGATTGGATCATTCAAATAGCCGCGCCCTACTCCGATACCCGCAACACATAGCTCTCCCACCACTCCAATTGGCAGCAAGTTCAAATCCGGATCCGTTACGTACACCTTCATATTGCGTACCGGCTTGCCGATCGGCATCATGTCGGTTTCAGGAGCCATGTCCAAAATATGCAGCGTAACGTCATCAGCCGCTTCGGTCGGACCATATGCGTTGACCAGCTTTATATGCGGATACCGTTCGAACCATTGTCTGGCTGTTTGCGCTTTAGCTGCTTCACCCGTTATGATCAAATGCTCCAAAGCAGGCAGCTTTTCATCGATTTCCATCTCAAGCAAAGCTGACATAAAGGAGACGACCACTTCCAGTACGGTTACGCCATCTTGCGCAACGGCCGATATAAACGCTTTGGGCGTGGAAATCAGCTCATCCGGATAAATAACCGTTGTTCCACCTATTGTAAGCGCCGTGACGAACTGCCATACCGAGATATCGAAGCAATGCGGTGCATTTTGAGCAATGATACAGGATTCCGTCATATTCAGCTCTTCGATCATCGCTTCTATATGGTTAAGCATGCCTCCATGCTCAAGCATGGCGCCTTTCGGCTTGCCTGTTGAACCGGAAGTATATAAGACATATGCCAGCTGCTCCGGTTTAACTTCGAGGTTAACATTGCCTCTCTCAAACGATTCAAGTGAGTCATCGACAGCATCCAGGCATACAAACGCCGGTCCCGGCAAAACTGCTGTAAGCTCATCGCTGCAAAATACCTTCTCTGTCAAGACAACCTTAGCTTGAGAGTCTCCAATCATATCTGTGATCCGCTGCAGCGGATATGCAGGATCTACTGGCACATACGCGCCGCCAGCCTTCCAAATCGCTAATATACACACGACCATCAATGGCTTTCGATCCATAAAGATCGCTACGCGGTCGTCGCAGCCTACACCTTTCTCCACCAACAGCCGAGCGAGCTGGTTTGCGCGCTGATTCAATTCGGAATAGGTAAGCTTTGCTTCGCCGAAGCGAACAGCAGCCCGATCTGGAACGAGCAGCGCTTGCTCTTCGAACATCGATATAGCCGTTGCCCCTTGGCGAGTCGGCATCCCTGTAAAATTAAAAACATTTATTATTTGCTTTTGTTCGGCATCGGTCAATAAGGGAACATGACCAAGCTGAATATCAGGATGAATAGCTATTGCTTTAACAATTTGAGAAAAATGACCCGCAAATCGTTTCGCCGTTTCTTTACGGAACAGCCGGGTGCAATATTCTACCGTAAACTCAATTTTTCCATTACTTTCCAAGGCTTCCATCGAAATGTCGAACTTGGAAATCTTCTCGTCGACGGTCAAGCTCTCGATAGAAATACCGTCCATCGCAAGCTTCACGGTTTCCACGTTATTTAGACTGAACATCGTATCAAAAATCGGATTGCGACTTAAATCCCTGCGAATCGCAAGCTTATCGAGCAGCTCCTCAAACGGATAATTTTGATGCTCGAAAGCCTCTAACGCACTTTCCTTCACTTGCTGCAAATAATGATTGAATGTCTGTTCCGCGCTTGGATAGCTGCGGATGGCAAGCGTATTAACGAACATGCCAATCATATTGTAGACATCGGCATGCGTCCGGTTCGCTACCGGGGTTCCGACAATGACATCTTCCGATCCGCTGTATTTGAACAAAAGCACCTTATAGGCGGCCAGCAGCAGCATATACATGGTCGTTCCGCTCTCAGCAGCCAATTGATTCAGTCTCGCAGTCAACTCAGCATCCATCTCGAAGGAGAAGCTTTCTCCTTCGAAGCTTTGCACAGGCGGCCTCATAAAATCGCAAGGCAATTCCAACACAGGCAACTCGCCCGACAGCGCATCAAGCCAGTATCGTTCCTGATTGCTGTACTCCTCAGAATCAATCCAGCCTTGCTGCCAGATGGCGTAATCTTTGTATTGCAGGCGTGGTACCTGCAGCTCTTCTCCGGCATATCCCCGAATCAGCTCATCGATGATGACCGAGACCGAAATACCGTCTGAAACGATATGATGCATATCAACGAGCAGCAAATGCTTATCCTCTGACAATGCGGTCAGACATACCCGCAAGAGCGAGGGCTGAGTCAAATCGAATGGTCGAATGAAGCTTTCTAAAGCTTGCGGAATATCCGCTTCTTCCACAGTGATATAATGGATTGCGAAATTCACGTTCTCATGGACTTGTTGTACCGGATTTCCGTTTACAAGCTGGAACGAGGTGCGCAGCGATTCATGCCTCCGGACGATTTCGGCAAAAGCATGCTCTAGACGCACATGATTTAACGCACCGGCAAGCAGCATGGCTGCAGGCAAATTATAAGCGGTTCCTGCCTGAGCCCCTTCCAGCCGATCCAAAACGAACAACCGTTTTTGTGCAGAGGAGAGCGGGTATACATCTTGCAAAGGCGCTGACTTTATTGCGCTGAAGGCAAGAAGCTCGTCTGCTTGCATCGACTCTTGATACTTTGCTTCTTCATCAATTACAGCTGAAATTTCCGCGATGGTAGGCTGCTTAAAGATCGTGCGCAGAGGTACTTTTACATTAAACTCTGCCAAAATACGTGCTGCCAGCATTGCAGCACTAAGAGAATGGCCGCCGCTATGGAAGAAATCGTCCTGAACGCCTATGGATTCAGCACCAAGCAGCTCTTTCCAAATTTCGAGAAGCTTCCCTTCCGTCGGCGTGCGCGGACCAACCCGTTCCTCCCCTGCAGCAGCAGTTCTTTGCGGCGCGGGAAGCGCCGCGCGATCCAGCTTGCCATTGCTCGTAAGAGGCATCCGATCAAGCTGTATAAAAAACGACGGAATCATATAGGAAGGCAAATGCTCGGAAAGAAGCGAACGAAGCTGAGTATCGCTCGTCTGGCTGTCTGTTATATAGTAAGCGACTAATATTTTCTGGTTGTGCGCATCGTTTGCAACCAGCACAGCCGCTTCCCTAACATCCGGCACCTGCAATAGAACAGATTCAATTTCTCCCAGCTCAATGCGATAGCCGCGAATTTTCACCTGATGATCGATCCGTCCAAGATATTCCATCTCACCGCTTGGCATCATGCGAGCCAAATCGCCTGAACGGTAGATTCTCTCGCCAGGCACATGCGGATTCATCATAAACCGCTCAGCGGTCAGCTCATCACGGTTCAAATATCCGAGCGCTACGCCATCGCCGCCAATGTACAGCTCCCCGACCACGCCGATCGGTGCTAATTGCTTGTTCTTATCAAAAATATAAGCGGTCAGCGTAGGAATCGGCTTACCAATATTGCTTATATTTGCAGCTATTTCTACATCTCCAATTTCCTTGTAAGTGACATGGACAGTCGTTTCAGTAATGCCATACATATTGATCAGTTTCGTATTCGGATATTTCTCGCGCCATGGACGCAGCATCGCGGGGCTTAACGCTTCGCCGCCAAAGATGACATACCGCACACAAAGATCTTGGTCCGCTCGCTTTATTTCATCATGGATAAGCGCATAGAAAGCAGTTGGCGTCTGATTCAAAACGGTGACCCGCTCCTCACGAAGCAGCTCGGCGAACTCCGCCGAATTTTGCGCCACATGCTTAGGCACGATTACCGTTTTGCCTCCGAATAATAGCGCGCCATACATTTCCCATACCGAGAAGTCGAAGCAGTACGAGTGGAACATCGTCCACACATCCGACGCGCCAAACTCGAATTGCAGTTGATCATGCACCAGTAGACGCACGACGTTGCGATGCGTGATCATTACACCTTTAGGCAGCCCTGTCGTACCCGACGTATAAATAATATAGAGAAGATCCTCTGGCTCGTTCACTTGCTGCAGGTTGCTCATTTCGTCCGCATAGCAGGCATCATCAAGCAAATCGATAATCATTCCGTCATATTCCGCTGCTAGGCTGATATGGGTTGCTTCCGTTAGGAGTACTCTTGCTCCGCTGTCCTGAAGCGTGAATTTTATGCGGTCAGCAGGGTAAGCAGGATCAATCGGCACATAAGCGCCTCCTGCTTTAATAATAGCTAGGATGCCTACGATCATTTTCTCCGACCGTTCTACTAAGATCGCAACCAGGCTGTTCCGTGTCACTCCGCTTTCACGCAGCGTGCGCGCAAGACGATTAGCCTGTTCGTTCAGCTCGCGGTAGGTGAGTGCCTGTCCATCGTATGCGACCGCAATATGGTCAGGCGTTCTTGCAGCCTGTTCCTCAAATAAGGCAATGACAGTAGCCGTTTGCGGATAAACCGCTTCTGTAGGATGTAGATCATAGAGCAGCAGCTGCCTCTCCTCATGACTCATCATATGGATGCTGCCGAGCGGGATTTCAGGCGCAGACGTTACGGCTTTAAGCAGGTTCAAATAATGAACGGAAAACCTGTCGATCGTTTCCTTCTTAAACAATTCAGTGCCATATTGCATCTTGAAGCGAATATGGTCGGTCTGCTCGGATGCCTCCAATAACAAATCGAATTTGGCGACATCCTCATCCAGCTCATTCACCTTTAACCGTAATCCATCAATATCCATGTCAACGATATCGTTATTCATATGAACAAACATCGTATCAAACAGAGGATTGCGGCTGCTGTCGCGCCCGAGCTCAAGCTTCTCAATAAGAGCATCAAACGGATAATCCTGATGCTCGTAAGCTTGAAACAGCGTTTCCTTCACCTCCTGCAAAAATTGCAGGAACGATTTATTTTCCTCTGTAAACGAGCGTATACTTAGCGTATTGACGAACATGCCGAATACATTATCTACCTCGGCAAGCGAGCGTCCCGCGATCGGGGTGCCTACAATAAGATCCTCTTGCCATGTGTATTTGAACAACAGCGCTTGATAGGCAGCAAGCATAACCATAAAGGTTGTCGTTCCCGTATCGGATGCAAGCTTGCGAATGGCGCCTGTCAAAGTCGTCTCGGCATAAAACCAAATTCGAGCCCCGGCGAAGCTTTGTATGGAAGGTCTTGGATAATCGGTAGGAATAGCAAGAACCGGCAATTCTCCCGATAGCTGCTGCAGCCAGTATGTCTCATGGCTCTTAATGGCATCGCTGCTCAGCATACGATTTTGCCAAGCTGAGAAATCCTTGTACTGAATTTCAAGCGCCGGCAAGCGGGCTCCGCGATAGTACGCTCCAAATTGCTGCAGAAACAGCTGAACGGATACGCCATCTGAAATAATGTGATGCATATCAACCAATAATGCATGCTCCTCTTCGCCAAGCTTTACCAGCAGGACACGCAAAAGCGGTGCCTCATTTAAATCGAAGGGACGAATAAACTCCCGCGAAATCCGAGGCAATTGTTCAATGGAAGCTTCTATCATCGGCACTTGCAATTCCAGTTGCTTATGCACCTTCTGGAAAGGAACTCCATCCTTTGCTGCAAAGGAGGTGCGCAGCGCTTCATGCCTTTGAACTAGCAATTTAAGAGATTCCTGTACTCGCTCAGCATTCAGAGGCCCTTCGATTGAGAGCATGCCCGGCAAGTTATAGGCTGTACTTCCTTCCTGCAATAAATGAAGCAAATACATACGTTTTTGCGCGGAGGAAACATCATACAGCTGTTGCTCCTGAACGGGTTCAATCGTTTGCTCGCGAATAGTGCCTGGCTGCTGCAAATAACGAGAAAGTCTGATCGCAAGTCCCTCAACAGTCGGTGCTTCAAACAATTCGCGCAGGGGCAGCTCCACATGATACTGCTTATAAAGATTAGCCATAATAACCATGGCCTTCAACGAATCTCCGCCAAGCTCAAAAAAGTTGTCTCGGGCGCCTATACGGTCAATACCAAGCACATTTTGCCAAATCGTAGAGAGCAGCAGCTCTGCATCGTTCCTTGGAGCGACATATTCGACCGCTGTCCCGACAAGCTCAGCTGCTGGCTCCGGCAGCGCTCTACGGTCAATCTTGCCATTTGCAGTAAGTGGGAAAGCATCCAACTGCACGAAATAGGAAGGAACCATATAACTCGGCAGCTCCGCCGAAATGAATTCCCTTAGCTCAGCAGAGGTAATCGGCCACATTCCGGTAAAATACGCACATAAATATTTATTGCCATTCGAGTCGCTGCGATCCAGAACAAGCACTTCTTTAATCGCTTCATGCTGCATGAGACGGACCTCGATGTCGCCGCATTCGATCCGATGACCGCGAATTTTGACTTGATGGTCAATTCTCCCCATGTACTCCAAATTTCCGTCTGGAAGCCACTTCGCCAAATCACCTGTCCGATACAGTCTTACGCCAGAAGCTGTTCGAAAAGGATCCTCCAAAAACACCTTTGCTGTTCTCTCCGCATCGTTCAAATAGCCTCGTCCAACGCCTATGCCTGAAACACAAAGCTCACCGATAACACCGATGGGAAGCAAATTCATATATCCATCAACGACATACACTTTCAGATTGCGGACAGGCTTTCCGATCGGCATAACATCTCCTGTTGGCGCACTATCCATGATGTGTAAGGTAATATCATCACATGCCTCTGTTGGTCCATAGGCATTTATCAGCTTCACATGCGAATACCGTTCAAACCATCGTCTGGCAAGGTCTGACTTCGCCGCTTCACCCGTAACGAGCAGATTTTCCAGTGCTGCCAGCCGAACCTCAAGCTCCATCTCTAAAAGCGCTGACAGGAACGAAACAACAACTTCAAGTACAGTTACGCCATCCTGCTCTACCTGCGCAATGAAAGCTCTTAGATTCAAAATCAGCTCGTTCGGATAAATGACCGTCGTTCCGCCGAGCGTAAGTGCCGTTACAAACTGCCATACCGATATATCGAAGCAATGCGGAGCATTCTGAGCCATGATGCATTTTTCATCCATGCCAAGCTCTTCTACCATCGCTTCAATGTGGTTAAGCATGCCGGCATGCTCCAGCATAGCTCCTTTGGGTTTTCCAGTAGATCCTGACGTATAAATGACATAAGCCAGCTGTTCTGGTATGATTTCAACCTCTGGATTTGAAATACCGAATGTTGCAAGCTCCGAAGAAGCTTTATCCAGCAATAAAAATGCATGTTCTGAAAGCAGCTTTTGCAGTTCATCACTCGCAAATGCAGACTCCGTCAAAACGCAGCTCGCACCCGAATCCGCGATCATGTCTATAATTCGTTGATTCGGATATGCAGGATCGACGGGTACATAAGCGCCGCCAGCTTTCCAGATTGCCAAAATACTTTCCACCATAAGCGGCTTGCGATCCATCAGGATGGCTACTCGATCATCACGTGTGATGCCTTTTTCAATTAGCATCCAGGCCAACCGATTAGCTCGTTCGTTCAATTCACGGTAAGTCAGCTCGAATTCTCCGAACTTGACTGCCACTTGATTTGGAAGGCGTTCAGCTTGCTTCTCAAATAAAGCGATCGCTGTTAATCCTGGAGTCGATATTGCATCGGTGTTGTTAAACTGCTCTAATATAAGCCGCTCATCTTCTGGCGGACAAATTTCTAATTTTCCGAGCGGTTTACTTGGATTTGATACGGCATCTTTAAGTAAACAAAGCATGTGCTGGCTTATATTCTGAATTTCTTCAGGAGTGAACATTTCTGTGCGATAATCGAATACCATCTGCAGCTCGCCTGTATCCCATCGGTCCTTTACAGATACGAACAAATCATTTAGCTCATGTCCGCAAAATAGCTGTTCGGCCACATAGCTGATGCCGTCCTTTTCCTGCCAGCCCATTACGATGTATTCCAGCGTTAGGCCAAACAATGAGCTTACATCGGGCTTACGGGATTTAATATCGCTCAAGATCATGTTATAAGGATATTTCTGATGCCGGAGCACTCCCGTCTGTTCCTTCAGAACGCTGCGCGCGAAGGTTAGAAAGTCGATCTCTGGCGAGAGCTGAACACGCACCGGAGTCGTACTGACAAACATGCCGGGAAGCGCCTTTTCCTTTGCACTCGTACGGTTTGCGAAGAAGGTTCCTAGAACCAAATCCTCATGCCCCGTAATGCGATAGCAATATGTATAGAGTACGGATAAAAATAACGTTAATATACTTAAGTTGTTTGACTGGCAAAATGCTCGAACTTGACTCTCCAGCGAAGGAGGTATAACTAAGATTTCCCGCTCTGCCTCTGTCCGAATGCTATAGCTGTCCGTAGGCTTCAAGGAAACAAATTCTGGCAAGGTGGAGAACTTGTCATTCCAAAATTGTTTGTCTTTATTCCAGCGATCCGATTGCTTATACTCAAGCTCGTTTGGAATATACGACAGATAGGAAGGACGTGACTCTTCACTTATTGCCCTTCCGTTAACGAGATCGAGATAAATGTCGATAATTTCGCTTATTGTAATGACCATGCCGTTTCCATCTGACAAAATATGATTCATCTTTATGACGAAGCTTCCCTCATACTCGCCCGTTATCGCTATTGCAAAAAAATAAAGCTCTGATTCAAAAAAAGGCATTGGCAATCGCATGAGATTACTGGCCCATTGCTCCACTTCAGCTTTAGCTTTTTGCGAAAAATCAACGATCTCCACTTCAAAGGGTGCATAGTCTGCTACGTACTGCGTCGGTTCACTGCCGGGATCATTAATCATTCGAAGTCTCATCGTGTCATGAAGACGGACATAATGATTGATTGCCCGTTCCATGAGCTCAGCATCATAAGGAAGCTTTGTTTTGAAGCTAATATTTCCTCCGATGTTTGAGATGCTCGTTCCTGGATAAAACCTTTCCGTGTACCAAATTCTTTTCTGAGCCTCGGTTAACGGATATGCATTTTCTGTATACATCTTATACCCCTCCATATCATACCTATCTCACTGGTACGCTAATAAAGCTGCTCTCTAAGGATTTGGCAGTCTGAAGAATGCTGCTGTTCAGGCTTTGCGCCAAATTGTCTTGCTCATTATGTAAAAAGAAATGATCGCCTTCGAACATTTTCAAATCAGCATGGTGACTGGTATGCTCGCTCCAAGCAGCCAGCGATTCTAAACTGACAGCTAGATCATCCTTTCCGCCATATGCAGTAATCGGGCAATTGATTGGCTTATCTGCCGTGTACATATACGTTTCACAAACCTCAAAGTCTGCCCTCAAACGAGGCAGTATGAGGTCCATCAACTCTTTATTTTGCAGCACGGCATCCGGGGTGCCATTTAGAAGTTTTAATTCATTTTTGAGTTCATCATCTGGTAGTAGGTGAATCTTCCTATATCGGTGTGTGAGATGAGGAGCAGATCGGCCTGAAACGAATAGGTGGTCGGGGGTTCTTTTATTTTTTCTGCTTAAATGGCGTGCTGTTTCGAAAGCGATCAGCGCTCCCATGCTATGACCGAAAAAAACATACGGCATATTAAGCAAAGGCTGGATTTCATCAGTTATCGAATGTACAAGCTGGTCTAGTGAATGGATAGGCGCTTCTAAGCCTCTGCTTTCTCTTCCTGGGAGCTGAACAGCACAAACCTCGATTTCCTTAGGAAAAAGCTTATGCCACTCGCGGTAAACACTTGCTCCGCCTCCTGCATAAGGAAAGCAAAATAATCGCAATTTCGCATGTGTATGGATATTCGCGGGAACAAACCAAGAATAAAGCTTGCTTGTCATTATTCCACCTCATTATTTTTTTAAATTAGGACAATAATTAATCAAACACATCTATGTAAGTCATTATTTTAGAGGTTGAAATTATAAAAATTTAATAAATTATTACATCACCATCCTGATTCAAATCTTTAATAATTAACTTCATACTTATAAATTACTCCAAATTTGTCATCTGAATATTAGCGTCAAGATAACTTTTCGATAAGAAACTTAATAATTAAAAGAAAAAAATATTTTTTTACACATAAAGTTAAAATACGGAAATCAAAACGAAGAAAGCCCCATGATAGTAATGCTCTCAGGGAATTCATCTCTCATCCTGCAAACGGCCAGCTTATAAGCAGGATCGATATCGTACTGCTTGAGATAATAGCCGCTTACTTCCTCTTCGGTAATGAGCGCAGAGGCAGTGCCTTCCTTTTGTATAGTAAAAGAATTTAAGGCGATCGAAAGCCCTCTGCCATCTGCTTTAATATAGCTTTCCTTCATCGTCCATAATTCAAAAAAATAGGATAGACGCTGCTCTGATGGCAGCGACATAAGCTGTACGCACTCCTGCTCTGAAAAAAACTGGTGGGCGATTTGCAAATCGATTGGTTTAATCTGTTCCACATCAATGCCTACCGGCCAAACGTCAATGGCGCAAACGATCCATTCCTCGGAATGTGAAACATTAAAATAAATGGCTTCTCTCATATCCCTAACATGAGGTTTGCCATATTTATTGTCCTCAAATCGAATGTCAAAGATGGACATACCGGTATGCTTTGCAATAACCTCTCTAGCCAGCCTATCTCCGATTAAGCTTCGAGCTGCATCTTCGTATTTTACGAAACGCCGCACTTTTGCTTGCCTTTCTAGGGATGATTCATTCAACAAGCGATTAAACATTGCTTTGCCCATCCTCTCCTTCATTGGGACAGCAAAGATTTGAAGCATGCATTCAAGCCTCCATCTGTACATTTTTAACCGGCTCGTCATTCATGATGGCTTGCGTCCAGCAGTCAATGTGATAGTCTGACATCAGCTTTCGATTGAATCGATCATCGTACGGTTTTCGAGTAATCCGCAGCGATGCTTTGGAACGATGCAGCGACATTCTGACAGAACCAACTGAACACTGCAGCTCCTCAGCAATATTTTGATACGAATAATTAAAAACTTCCGAAAGCAGAAGCATGACAACCTCACGTTCGGCCAAATGTTCAGATATCCATTCCACAAGCCCTCTAACCGCAGCATAATTGAGATCGGTATACGGCAGCTTGGCTGCTGCTTCTATAGATACAATTGTTTTGCGGCGTCTACGGAGCTGATCAATCCATAGGTTGCGGGCAATCTTGTTGAGAAGCGTCAACGGGTGCTGAAAGGCACCGACCTTCCGATAATATTGATAAGCTTTAATCAGCACATCCTGCACCAGATCATCGGCATCCCATTTGCAGCAGGCCAAATAAAGACAATGATTATGAACCTTCTTCATATGCGGCTCAATAAATCGGGCAAATTCCTCCGAATGATCCATCCGGCATTCCTCCCACGGCCTTTCTACATTCGATTGTTCAAATAGGTTATTCGTATCTTAGCGCTTCAATCGGCTGCAGCTTGGCAGCCTTATTCGCCGGATAATAGCCAAAGAAAATGCCGACGGTTGCAGAAAAGCCAAATGCGATCACGATGGCCCATATGGAAATTACGCTAGGCAAAGCCATAAAGAAAGAAACACCCGCTCCTACTAGTAACCCTAGCAGTGCGCCTGTCATTCCGCCTAGAAAGGAAAGGATGACCGACTCGATTAAAAACTGCAGCTTAATTGCGCTTGGAGTAGCCCCGATTGCTTTGCGTATTCCGATCTCGCGGGTTCGCTCCGTTACGGATACGAGCATAATGTTCATAATTCCGATTCCGCCCACTAGAAGCGATATTGCGGCGATTGAGCCGATTACAACCTGAAGGATGCCAAAAATGCTGGAGACCATATCCTGTGCATCTTTGCCCGATTGGGAGGTGAAATTCTCCGGCTCAGCATTATGTCTAAGAGCGAGCCATTCCTTCATCTCCTTCATCAGATCATCCATTTGTTCTGGATTTTCCGAAACGATGTCTAGCGAGCTAAGATAACGTCCTCCACTTGAGTTCGGCATCGACTCTAACGGTGCATAAGCATTATACTGCGTTCCGCCCATATCGCCTAAAATACTTTTTTGCGGCTTATATACACCTACGATTTGGAAGGTTCCTCCCGAAAGCTTCACTTTGCGATTCAATGCACGTCCAGAGGACCCGTAAACTTTCTCGGCATATTTGTTTTCTACGACTAGCACTTTCTGCTTCGTGCGCTGCTCTTGAGCAGTAAAGAAACGTCCGGTCAGCAGATCAACTTTTTGCATTTTTGTCATGTCAGATGTCGTACCCAGCAGGTTAAATAGCAGCTTCTCCGTTTCGCGCATCTCCGACATTTGAAAGCTGCTGCTGGTAGAAACGAATTTGACGCCATCGAGCTTACGAGCCTCGTTCAAATCTCTTAATGTAATGCTAGCATTGGAATTTCCTTCTCCTGCCGTTTTGAAAACAACGAAATAACCGTCACTATAATTGGATAGTTCATTTAGGACAGAGGCTTGCCCCGCCTGGCCGATCGATACAACCGTTACTACCGCCATAACGCCAAAGACAATCCCGATCATCGTAAGCAGCGAACGCATTTTGTTGACTCTCAAATTGTCCAGCGCCACCAGGATGCTTTCCCACATACTCATGTAGAGGCACTCCCTTTACGCGTTTCTCTCAGCAGCTTGCCATCTCCGAACCAAAGGACACGCTCCGCATGCTCAGCAATTTCCGGCTCATGCGTGACAAGTATGATCGTCGTTCCTTCTTGATGGATATTTTTGAAAAGCTCCATGACTTCCTCTGACGATTTGGAATCTAGATTTCCGGTAGGCTCATCGGCTAGCAGAATCGGCGCGTTCATGGTCAATGCGCGGGCAATAGCAACCCGCTGCCGCTGACCGCCAGACAGCTCAGTAGGCTTATGCTTTACTCGTCCGCCGAGTCCTACCTTTTCGAGCAGTTCAAGTGCCCTGTCGCTGCGTTTGGCCCGACTTAATCCTCCGTACATCATCGGAAGCTCAACGTTATGTAGAACGGTTTGTCTGCCCAGCAAATTAAAACTTTGAAATACGAAGCCAATTTTGCGATTGCGAACGGAGGAGAGACGAACCTCATCAAGTGCTTGCACTTCCTCGCCGTCCAGTATGTATTTGCCTGATGTGGGTACATCCAGGCAGCCGATAATATTCATTAAGGTTGATTTGCCTGATCCAGACGATCCCATAATAGCGACGAATTCACCGCGTTCGATCGTCAAATTAACAGAAGCTAGAGCCTCAACCTCAAGCGGCCCGTTACGATATACTTTTCGAATGTCTTGGAGAGTAATCATTGGACAACCACCTTGCTGCCGTCAGCAAGCAACTCCACATCTTTGATGACGATCTTATCTCCCAATGCAACGCCAGAAACAACCTCGTAGTACTCATCATTCTCTTTCCCTGTTTGGATCTCGACTTTCACTGCTTTTTCCTGTTCAACCTTGTATATGTATGATTTCCCTTCGCTTTGTACGACAGCTTCCAAAGGAACGACTACCCTTTCCTTATCGGGAATTTTCAATTCCACGTTGACATTGTACCCTGGGCGAAGCTCGTCACTAACTTTCTGCAGTGCTATGGTTGTCGCGACATAAGCATCCTTATAAGCAGGGTCCGTAACAACAGCTGTAGATGCCATCTTGGACACCTTGCCCTCGTAAACATCTGCGAATGACTCGCCGCTAATGGATACTGGCATGCCGAGCTTTACTTTTCCAGCCTCAATTTCGTTGATATCAGCAACTACATGGTATGCTGAGAAATCTGAAACTTTCAAAATAAGCAAGCCCTCGCTAATCAGCTGCCCGCTGTTCACAGATAATTCCGTGACGGTTCCATCCGCATTTGCCTTGATCTCATCCTTCACTAGCTTTTTCTCCATAGCGTTGATTTTAATATTGTGGGTTTTGATTCGAAGGTCGAATTGCTCTAAATTCAAGGGGTCGTTGATCGCATCTTGATTTTCAATCTGCTGCTGTTGGAATTTCTTGAAGTGGTCTTGTTTCGCTGACAATCTCTCCGCTTGCGTGATTTCCAAACTTACACGCTCTTCTGCCAAAGCCTGCGTAACGCTGTCCATATTCAGCGTAATTAAAACCTGTCCCTTCTTGATTTTGTCTCCTTCCTTCACCTTCAGCTCTTTGATTAGCCCATTCGTATCCGAATACAGTGAAGTGGTTTCTTTTGTTTCCAGTTTTCCGCTAACATATATCGCTTCCGCCATTGATTGTTGAGTGACTTCCCCTAACACAACCGTAAGAGGCTGATTCATTGCGATGATAGAAAAGCTGCTAATAACACCAATAATTAGAACGATAACAATGATCCAAATCCACTTCTTCATGGCATCCACCTTTTCTTTGTGTAAGTAAACCTGTCTTAAAATAGGTGTCCTTTCTCCCTTCCACAAACCATCCGATTCCAGTTATGTATGCATTTACTCAAAATAATAACACAGAAAATGCATTGGTCAACTGGTTTTATTGTAAATATTTCTATTTATGGAGCATGAGTCCTAAGTCCTATTTCCAAAGTCCTTATCCAGGTTTGTGCAATACAATGTAACAGAGGAGTAAAGACCTTATATGCGTTTCAGGACTTTTAGGACTTTATTTTTAACACTTTTTATTATTTGTCAAATGCAGCAGAGGAATTGAACGAAGTGCCGCCTCACTTGATTAGAACCTTAATAAGACGGCAATTTTTATCGAATACCCGCCTAAAAAGGAATCGTTGCTGCGCACATCTGTTAGCACATTAAAACCGAAACACGGTATTTTTACTAGCTTTTGAAATACTCAAGCTCTGTTCCACCACACCCAGCTTTTTGTTCTTTTTAAATGACGAAACGACAAATAGAGCTAAATGGATTCCCGAAAACCGATGCTCTTTGTAACCCTTTACATTTTAAGATTTCATCTGAATATCTAAAGATAAATGAAAATAATAATATAATCCAAAAGAACTATATATATATGTGTATTCGAATCTAAATTTTTACAAAAAATAAAACAAAAGCCGAGGTAGGTCCAAAACCAACTTCAGCTTTCCATTATGTTAGCACTTCGGCCTATGTCAGCCTATGTCAGCCTTTGACGGAGCCGATCATGATTCTATTGAAAATCAAATCGAAGGAAAAAATGATGGAAGAGGGAGCCTGTTGGAAGGTTGGCGAGAATCATAGGGGATCATCTTTCAAGGGTCTGACTTAAAAGGCTACTAATAAGACTGCTGTAAGAACACATTTGCTCTTACAGCCAACATATGATGTGTTTTGGTGAGCTTTAAGCGCATATATGCCCTTAATGCATCGATTAGGCATATCAGAAGCGTCGAAAGGCTGCTGTAAGAACATATTTGCTCTTACAGCCAACATATGATGTGTTTTGGTGAGCTTTAAGCGCATATATGCGCTTAATGCATCGATTAGGCGTATCAGAAGCGTCGAAAGGCTGCTGTAAGAACATATTTGCTCTTACAGCCAACATATGATGTGTTTTGGGGAGCTGTAAGCGCATATATGCGCTTAATGTATCGATTAGGCGTATCAGAAGCGTCAAAAGGCTGCAGTAAGAACACATTTGTTCTTACAGCCAACATATAATGTGTTTTGGTGAGCTTTAAGCGCATATATGCGCTTAATGCATCGATTAGGCGTATCAGAAGCGTCGAAAGGCTGCAGTAAGAACACATTTGCTCTTACAGCCAACATATGATGTGTTTTGGTGAGCTTTAAGCGCATATATGCGCTTAAAGCATCGATTAGGCATATCAGAAGCGTCGAAAGGCTGCTGTAAGAACATATTTGCTCTTACAGCCAACATATGATGTGTTTTGGTGAGCTTTAAGCGCATATATGCGCTTAAAGCATCGATTAGGCGTATCAGAAGCGTCGAAATTTCCTTTGAATCTTATTCAATGTTGTAAATGTAGAAATGGTTTTGAAACAGTAAAATATTAGAGTCAGCGTTCAAAAATCACTTAACCCCGGATAGTACGGCTAAATCTGCCCATACATCAAGCTGAAAGCGGATCGGAACGTTTTGTTTAAACTCAATAAAGACCTTGTCCGGATTACGTGCCAATATGTCCGTTTGTTGCGTTGCTGAGCAAAACCTGTTCCTCGTATCGGACCATATAGATGGAATCGATAAGTGGGTAATACGAAATCATATCGTTCATTTTTTTGACGGCGCTGATGTTGATATAAGGATCGCGGCCCTCTTTGCTGTTGAAAAAATCGATAAGCGATTTATTATTAATGTATTCCTTCATCATCATCATCCAAAGACCAAAGGATAGCGCAGCTCTGATCGATCAACTGCATTAAATCATTGAATTGTTTAGTGAAACAACTTACTTCCATCTTAGTCGGACGCGTTACGCTAGGTCAATAAACCGTTTTCACCCGCCTTGATCATTTTCACCTGTCCAAAATAATCATGATTTCCAAACAGATACCGCTATGTACTCAGGTCTATCTAACTAGCTGCCTAGCAAGGAAACCTCTCCTCTCAGAGGCTTCCTCTGCCTATCATTCATTAAATCATATAGAAAAACTTTTTGGCTTCACTAGCCTCTACTCCAAACTCGAATGTATCCTGGCGAAGCCCGCGTCTCATCGTCTCCAGAGAAAGAACCTCTCCTGGCGGAATATTGCCCAAATGCACATTGGGACCAAACTCGCGCAGCAGATGCACCTGTTGCTGCTTAAGCGGAGTCTCCCACATCAATCGCTGCGTATCCGGAATAAATTGAAGGATCATATTTATAACATGATCCCGGCATTCTCCCTTCTCATCGAATAGGCCGACACCGATACCCGACTCACGGGCTTCAACCGTCACAAGCTTTGCGCCTGCTTCCAAATCAGTCTCCAGCGTTTGGGCAAGATGTTTCGCATCTATAAGCGATCCTGACAGTTTTTTACCATATTCCGTAAAAACTTGAAGGCCTCTTTTTCCACCTTCCTTTATCAATTCTGTACGTTTGCGGCGTGCAAGCTCGATCGTGCCGTCGGACACTTCAATTCCATTGAACCCAAGCTTGCAAACGGCATCAAAAAAGGCCGGGACAACCTCTTGCTGCACCGCCGTCTCTAAAAGAGTACCGCCTGGCATAACCGTAATACCGTGCTGTTTAGCAAGATTGATCTTAAAAATCAACAGCTCTTTATCATAAAGAGGGGCTGTGCCAAAGCCAAATTTGATGCAATCCAAATAATCGGAGGCCGTTTCGATTAAATCTATAAATGCGTTTCTGCCGAGGCCTTTATCGATGACCATCGTTTGACCGCGGCCAACAACCTGACGCGCATGGGGATCATCGGATTTAAGCTCGCACTCTTTACGACGTCCGCTCGGGTCGCATAACTCTTGGGGCCAAACTGTGCATAGAGAACCTTTCATCGGGTATCTCCTCAATTCCTTATGAATTTGGGCATCGATTGATAAGGTATCCTATGCGTTTTTCCTTTGGCTGGTGCCTATTGACTATTGCGATCAAACATAGCCCTTCCGTTATTCAGTCAATTTGGCGGGGGGTTTAATCAGAAAGAACACTAATCCGAGCGTAATAAATGATAATGCAGAAACCGAAATAAAAATAATGCGATCCGATTTATCCATCATCCATCCGAATAGAGGTGGACCAGCTGCTACACCTAAAAAACGCAAACTATTATACAAAGAGGTGATCATGCCTCGCTCGCTTTTCTCAACGGCACCAGTGATAATCGTATTTAAACAGGGCAGGAGCAGGCCTGTACCGATGCTGCTGACCGTTAATAGGCCAATAAATACATAAATGTTTTTAAAAAAGAAGATCGTCGCGGCAAGCGAAACGGTCATGGCAATTAATCCGATATTCATGAGCCAGCGCATCAAAACGCCATTTTTCTTGATCAAGCTCCCTGTCGTATAAGACGTGATGGCCATGCCGAGCAGCGGTATGGCTAAAATCAACCCTTTTCTGACACCTTCGATGCTGTAGGGTACTTCTTCAAGCGTGTTGGACAAATAAAATAGAACGCCGAACAAAATGAAAAGCCCTAATGAGCCTGCAAAAAATGAAGTAATTAGCCATCGACCCTTTTCGCTGAATATTTGTCCGATTTTATGAATATACGCCTTTAATTTTTGCTTTTGGTTATGCTTCGGCTCTTTAATTAAAAAAATGACAGCCAGCAGCGACAGCGCGCAAAACACGGGAAAAGCGAAAAAGGAAGCATACCAGACGATTAAAACCAGCAAGGAGCCGATAATCGGACTGAGCACCTTTCCTACCCCATTGGAAGCCTCGATCAAGCCCAGCGCCTTGCTCTCTGTACCGCCGTTATATAAATCGCCCACAAGTGCCATCGCTATAGGCGCCGTTCCTGCAGCCGCAAAGCCTTGAATCGCCCTGGCGACAATAATTACCGAATAGGAGTCCCAAATAGCGCCAAAGCCTGCCAAGACTCCGCTTCCCCCGTAAACGATCAATGCTGGGATTATAATCATTTTCCGGCCAAATCGATCGGATAAATAGCCAATGACCGGAATGAAAATACCGGCTGCCAGGGAGAAAATGGATATAATTAAGCTGCTTTGAAATTTGCTGATATCAAGCTCTCTCTGCATGACAGGCAGCACCGGCACCAGCATGGAGTTCCCAAATACGAGCACGATTGGGATCGTGGCTAGTGCAATAAACTCCCAAATGCGGCCTTTTGAACCGCTGTCTGATTTCGAATCCTTCCCTCTAGACTCCTTTTCATCTGTCAGGCTTATGTCGCTCTGGAATGTAATGTTCAGCTTCAGCGATTTAGTCTTATTCATAGGTAGAAGCTCCTCTTTTATGGAGATGTTCTGTTTATCTGCACGCTCGCCGGCTAATGGCAATATGCAACGCGCAGAACTAAAAAAGACATTCCAGATCATGGAACGTCTCTACTTCCTCGTTAAACAAGAGCGCCTTCGGCTTGAACGATAGCCATCGCTTTGTCAAAATCCTCTTCCTCAACGACAATGGTCAGCAGGATATCGCGTCCTGTTACTTCATTTTCCTTGCCGCCTGAGCTCATCCCACTCGCGCTTACACTTGCGGCAGCAAGGATGCCAGCTTCCGGACCAGATAAACCGCCGCCAAGTGTTACGCTTCCAAGACTGGGAAAGTCGCTAGTCAGCGGATTTTCGATACGCTCAATGCCACTGCCGGGATAGGCGTCAAATCTATCGATCGCACTATCCACGATTTTTAAAGGCTTCATTTGCTGTAGCGCTTTTTCCGCATGCTCCGGACTTTTGAAATAAGCCAGAATATTTCTCTCAGCCATTCATTTCTCCTCATTTCTCCGCTGCAATATACTGTATTTATTCAATTAACATAAATTATGATTTACGATTAAATTGAAAAATATGCATGAAAGCCCGCCCTGCGGCACTTCGCAAGGCAGGAGACCAATAATATCAAAATGAAGGGGACTGCACTCAACTTTTTTTGCGCCAGGCAATCGTGTATACGTGTTTTTTGGGGTAGGAAGCGTTATGGGACCAACTTACTATTCTCGTTGATATCCATTGACAAATAATGGCTTGTATGATGATTACCCAATCAATAACATAAGAGGTTATAAGGATAATAATACCGTTCATCCAAAACAAAATGATTGCTGGATCAATATTTTTATATTTCGAGATGGCTAAAGCGGCAAACCCGATTCCGCCATTTGAAACCCTTTGACTGAGAAGAATGGAAACACCGCAGCCAAGAATTATGGAGCCAACCAGGAGATCGATCCATACATTCGAAAAAGGAGAAGCCCCATATACTTGGAAAATATTCACTGAAATCGACGTAGCTGTAATGGTGAATATCGTGCCGAAAGCACTGACTTTTCCGAGGTAGTGAACCGAAGAGATTAAGAAAAAAAAGTTCGAGAGCCACAAACCGATACTTATTGGCGTATGAAGCCAGTAATTTAGCAATACCGCTATTCCAGCGCCACCGCCTGATGGGATGGAATGCGGGAATAGAAATACGCCCATGGCAAATCCTTGAATGACAGCACCTGTAAGGATAAGGGTACTCCTCTTGAACAAACGGCGTAAGAATAGTTCGTTAAATAATTTCGTTCTGCTTTTTCTCACAGGTTATCATCCTTAGTTGAAATGGTGTAGAGCCCGTCCTAATTACTTTTTAAATGTATGCTCTCCGGCACCGGGGAATGCCACCACTGAAGAAAACGGTGCCGCTCACGAACATTCGTCGGAATTGAAGGAGATCATAGAAAAATAAGATTTATCTGGTTTGTATAGCAAATAAGCCCGCTGAAAGATCAGCGGGCTTATTTGTCATTTTATTATTGGAATTGCTGCTGCATACCATTCATATTTGCTATATTCGATTGATTCGTTGCAGTCTTATAGGTGTTCAGAACCGTGTTCGTAGTCTCTTCTTTCATCGTCGGGACCTGGTAGTAACCCATATGGTTCATATATTGCCATACTTCATAGGCCTGCTCCGCGCAATTAATCGCTCCTTGCTGCATCATTCTGCGAAGCTGAGGATCCGCGCATTCCAAGGCAGCTAATATTTTCTTGGATGCCGAAGCCTTATGACAGGAGAGCATGCTGCTCGCTACATCCCGGTCATCAAATTGGCTCATAGCCAGATTCGGGCTTTGCATTTCCGGGTTGTCCAGCCCATAGATCGGTGCTCCAAGGTTTTTGGCTTGGTATGGCACTGCATTGTTATTCCCTTGATTATTCAAGGTTTGAACCATTTGATTGTACTCATTTGTCATAAATTGCAATTGACTGTTAAGAATCTGAAGGAGCCGTTGGTCTTTCGCTAAGGAACCATAAAGCATAAAGTGATTGATCCCATTGATTGCCCCTGTCAAGATTTCATGTACTTCCATCGTTTCATGTGCTCCCAAATGAGCTGCCATTGTAGTTCCTCCTTAGTTTTCAATTCGTTTTATATTAACCAAGCATAGGAAAATTATGCACACCATTATTTGAACACTCCTTTGTTTCAGCTGTTCTCAGTATTAAAAATTACCGACGCGTTAGAATCCAAGCCTGCGGCAGAGCCAGCCAGAAGCCCGAAACGGGCATGGCGATTGCGCCGATTAGACTCAGAATAAGCAGCAGCCATCCGAAAGCAGCGGGCGGGGATATGTCCTTCTTTATCATCAGCCAATTAACCAAATAACCGAGCAATAATAGCAGAAATCCGAACATCATAAACCAAAATGCGGTTTCACGTTCCCATTGCCCCTCCTTAACGGTGTTCCATAGTCCCTCAGCAGCGATGGGAAGAAGCTGCTTCGTGAATACAAGCAGGCCGACTACTGTATGAAGCAATCCGGTCAACATAAGCAGCAGCCCGACCTGACGTTTGATCCCGCTCACCATATCGTCTATCTCCTCTCTTTTCCTTTGACCGAATCCTCGCACGTATCTGAGATTTTTATTTTCCGTGCAAGCGGCGTCTCCGGTTCGTCTTCCAAAGCATCGATGATGCTGTCGACTATAGACCGGGAAGCGAGCAGCCATTCCTTGATGCCGTTTCGCATATGCCGCTTTGCTTGGTGTTGTTCCAGATGTCCAAACAATCGTTCTACTTTCAAAAGATGTTCAAGTACTTGCTCCATTCCAAGCCCGCTGCTTCTCATTGCTCCTCAACCCATTTCTTGTATATTCTTTCCGCCGAAACGGATGACAAGCCGATCATCTGCATACTTCGCACCAGTGACTTGCCGGCCCATCAACGGCCTTGGCAAAATGACTTTGCGTTTGTAGTCACCTGCATCTACTGTCAATTCGTCGCCCGTCTGCGTTAAATCCAGATCCATCTTATCGACAAATGGAATCGTTAGCTCCAAAAGCATTTCGCCTTCCTCTTCCCGAATCGTTTCTGTTCTTCCGGAATAAAGCATCGCTGATGGGTCCGTATTTCCATATACGATTTCCGCCAGCTCCTCGAGAATTTCCAGTCCGATCACTTCTTTTTGCATCATGGGCGCTTTCATTATCGGCAGAGGCTGGAAGTTTACCTTGATTTCTTCCTCATACTTCTTTTGAAGGCTTCTCCAATGTGCAAAATATCCCTCTCCCGCCTCATCCGGCAGCACCCGATTTACGATAACGGCATCCGTATTGAATCCAAACAAATTCAAATACGTAAAAGAGCGCTTCGCTTCAGCAAGGACCATCTTCTCGGGGTTCAGCACGATCCTAACCGATGTCATTTCCTGATCCAGCACGATCCGCTGCATATCCTCCAAGCTGCGTGCTAATCGCTCGATGCTGTCTAACACGCCATCCGAAGGAAGCTCGATGTTGTTTACGAGCTTCGCCACAGGCCTTACGAACTTAATCAACCTGCGTTCATGCGGGAATATTTTCTCCAGCCACCAATTCAATACGTTCGGATAGCTGAGCAGCCGCAGCGTCTCTCCAGTTGGAGCACAATCCACCACCAGTACGTCGAACTGTCCGCTTTGCGCGTGTTTCTTAATCTGCAGCAAGCTGAACAGCTCCTCCATGCCCGGAAACACCAACATTTCTTCGGTCGTAATATCTTTAAGCTGTGCTTTGTCGAGCATGGTTGTCAGCCAGTCTTGGACTGCCCCCCAGTTGTTCTCCGTCTCCCGCAGACTGTTCACTTCCTGCCCCCACAAGTTTTCAGTTACCGGGACAGGATCCGGACCAATCGGCATAGCTAGCGAATCCGCCAAGCTATGTGCAGCGTCCGTGCTGAGAATTAACGTCCGTTTCCCCTCTTTTGCGAGCTTTACTGCAGTTGCTGCCGCTATGCTCGTCTTGCCAACGCCGCCCTTGCCCGTGAAAATGATGATTCTCATGTCAACCACTCCTTTTAGTACGATTTCGTAGTAATTATCGAAAAAAGAGACCGGTTCAAACCGGTCATTCCTCGATTTTGATTTTTACAGCTGTGATCTTAGTCTCAGCAAGCCTTACTGGTCCCTCACTTTGGAATACCTTAGCCGCCTTGAGCATAAGTGTCGTGAATTGCTCTAATTCTTCCTGCGTGAAAGCCGCTTCCAGCCTTCCTAGCATGATCAGCATAATATGCTCTGATTCTTTTGCTAGCTGCAATCCTTCCTGCGTCAGTGTGACCAGCTTAACTCTTTGGTCTTGCGCTGATGCAGCTCGGGCGATAAAGCCTTTGCGTTCAAGCCGTTTAGCAATGCTCGTCATGGAACTTAAAGGTGCCCCCATCTCGGCAGCCAGCTCCGACATCGTCAGATCTCCGCGGATGAGCAGAATAAGCAGCGCAGATAGATCAGAACGCGTCACTTTTTGTTCCAAATGCAGCGTATCGGTCATGAAAGCGAATGGACGCAGACCGGTCTTGAGGAAGAGATCGTAAAGTTGCTGCATGCCGGCGACTCCTTTTAGTACGATTTCGTAGCTTATATGGTATTAATTTAATACGATTTCGTAGTAATGTCAATTGTATTTACAAAATATTCAAGGAAAATGTTAAATCACTCGAATCGTCCTTTCAGAAAGATCGGATTTGCGTTTCCTAGCATTACCCTTTAATCGCCCCGATTAGAGCGCCCTTCACAAAATACTTTTGCAAAAATGGGTAAACGCACAAAATAGGAATGGTCGCTACAATGATCGTCGCATACTTCAAGGTGGCGGACAGAGCGGCCGCATCCATATCAGAGGCGCCAGTAGCCATGCCGCTGGCCTCGCCCTGCAGCAAAATTTCACGAAGGATCAATTGAAGCGGAAACAGCGCTCTTTCCTGCAAAAAGATCAGCGCATAGAACCAAGAATTCCAGTGGCTTACGCCGTAATAGAGCAGCATAACCGCAACAATGGTAGGCAGAATTCCCGGAACAGTCACATGGATGAGCTGCTTCCACCTCCCGGCTCCATCCATTCGCGCCGCTTCATATTGCTCGTTATCGATGCCTGTCAGCGCTGCCAAATAGATAATCGTCCCCCAGCCTATATTTTGCCAAATGCCGGATGACACATAGATTGAACGGAACATGTCCGGCACAAGCAGAAAGGTAACGCGCTCTCCTCCTATCCACGCGATGAAGTCGTTAATGACCCCTTCGCTTCAAATTCATTCTATGGTACTAGCTTTCAAAGCACTTATTCTCTTGGACAAACACATGCACAAATCGCAGTACTCAAGCAAAACCTGAAAAACTGGCGGGCCTTCGGCTCCAATGAAAGCTTCTTTACCGGTGTTGCGAACATTACTAGCACCGATGGCTTTTTCGATCAAGCGACCAAAGATAATTTGAAGGTCTTCCAAACGGTAAAAGGCTTGACGTCTGACGGCATTTATGGCGCTGCCAGCCGTAATGCGCTTCATGGCGCATTTGGCGGCATTTCACCTAAAGGATATGTTCGAATTGCCAATACGGCTACTTATATTAACTACAACGATACGGTTAACGGTCTTGCAGGTGATTCCACTTATAAATTGGATCATAGCTGGGTCACTTCGGGTGCCAAAGCCACGTTGGATCAACTAGCTGCAAGCTTCTATGCTGCTTACAGCAAAAAACTTGAAATCAACGACGGCAGCTTAATAGACGGTGTGGACACGCCGGAACACGATACCCATATAGATGGCAAGGACCTTAATGTTCGAAATAATTTTGGAACGACCGCTATGACGGCTGTGGAAGAAAAGAAATTTCTTGAAATTTGTATTGCAAATAGTAATGTAGAGCAAGTATTGTTCTACAAAAATCACGGTTTAACAAGCTCAAAAATCGTTGTAAGAGCCGATCATAGCGATCATTTCCATGTTGACTTTAAATAAGTAAACAAAACAAAGAGAACAGATAGGTGCTTACCTATACTGTTCTCTTTGTTTATTATAGCCGTATGTTACGGCGCAATCACCGCAAATTCATAAAGTGAATAACCGTATGCCGTTCCTCTTGCTGTGCCGTACATTCTAACATATTTGGCATTCGTTGTGGAGAACGTAATCTCATCGAGGCCGCCATTCCCGCTTGTCGTCGAATAAACGTCAGTCCAATTAACAGGTGAGCCGCTGTCCGTGGATACCTGGATCTTATAGCTTTTCCCGTAGGCAGCTTCCCAGTTTAATTTAACCTTATTAATGCTTTGAATGGAGCCAAGGTTGACATAGATCCACTGAGGATCTACGCCTTCTATGCTGGACCATCTTGTAGTGGCATTTCCGTCAAAAGCCTTAGCGGCTTCAAATCCAGCGCCTTCGAATGAACTGGCCGTGCCAGTCTTGCCTTGAGCAAGATTGGTTCCAGTTGGAGGCGTTGTACCGTACGTATCTCCACCCTCTCCGGTCCAAGTCATCTCGACAAAACTTGATGGACTTGTTAAAGTCGCTGTATTGGAGCCGGATGCGTATAATCCTCCTGCAACACTCGTCATCGTATAATCCGTAAATAATTTATTTGACGAATAGTTTGTATGGATCATCGAGCCTGCAATATTGCTCGCCGATACATTTTTCAACTCCAAATTGCTTCCGTAAGAGACGCCGTTATCAGCCGTAATTTTGCTTGTACGGTAAGCTTGACCGGTGCCTGCGTTATTTTTAACGATCGTATTAATGATTTGTACGTTATTGGCGCGCATAAACACGCCGTGATTCCCTACTGTTGACTCAGGAACCGTGTTCTGGAAGTCTATATTCCCGCCAATAACCTTGATATGGTGCGTGCCTTCTTTAAAATCGAAACCGTCATTTTTTGTTTGAACGGTGCTGCAGTTGAGGAACGTAATATAGCCGCTTTGATCGGGATTAGGGGCTGTCGTCCAGTTTTGATCCGCATCGCCTACATAGAAGCCTTCTCCGAATGCGCCGCTTTGACCCGCATATTGTGCAGAACAATTCGTCAGCAGCCAGTACTGGCTGTTCTTTCTTATTTTGAATGCTTCAGACAGCGAATTTTTAACGGTTACATTCGTCAAATAGCCGTGAGACGCTTCGATCAGTATACCTTTGTTCGATTTGGAGTTGGCGTTGATCGTTATATTTTCCAGCTTATAATAATTGTTCTTGATATAGAAGACAGAATTACCTCCAGAAGCCGTAAAATTAAATGTAGCGCCGCTTCCTGTCCCCCGAATGGTAATGTAATTTCCTGCAGTTCCGCTTTTCGAGGTGACAATGGTGCTGTCAGATACGGTGTACGTTCCCGATACTTCAATAATATCTCCGGGCAGAGCGCTGGATAAGTAGCTGCGCAGTGTCGCCACATCGCCGGCAGGAACCGTTTTGGTAGCCGCAAAAGCTGTTGAGCCGGGATAAACCGCAGGGAAAATTGAAAAACAAAGCAGAAATGCAAAAGTTAATTTCATGAGATTCATTGTTTTTTTAAGCATCATATTACCTCCTATTGTTATGAAAATCGCTAAACATAGATAAATCTGAAATACGTCCTGCAGTATTGCGGCTTTTCTCAATATGAAGCCTTCCGAATAATTCCCTCCCAATTTGTTGAAAATATAGTTAAGCACGTCTTTTGCCTAAGGTGTATTAGAACGACTGCCCTATATGCAGAGGCTCCACATGTTGTCCGTGCAAAATCTTCCCTCATTCGTCACAGGCTTTCGCGGTATTTGCCGGGCGTGATGCCTTCGTTTTTTTTTAAGAAAACGATTTGAATCCCTTTCACTTTCCCCTAATTGTTTAACCGCTTTAATTTATGAATTCAAGTGGAGTATACATTAAATTAATTGAAATGAACAGAATTTTTCTGCAATTCATTTTTTTGTAATATAATACTTTTATGTATATTGATAGATGAATATCCAATAATATTTTACGTAATATTGCGAATTTTCCTTGAACTTGTTTCCTTATATCAGCCAAGTACACAAATGAGGGTGGATTCACCGAGCTTTCTTCAAAATAGCAGGCTGGTTTGGATAATATAAGCGCAGAATAAGCTGTATCGTAAACGAAATCGGGTAGGAGGCTACCCACTAGTTGAGTAGCCGATCTCCAGAACACCGTACGTACCGTTTCGGTATACGGCGGTTCCTTAGCGTAATGGCATGAACCTCAAGCGACTCCTGCAACGGCATATTCCCATCAAGCTGCCCCTTCAACAGCCCTTGAAGAAAATGGGAGCGAATCGAATTTCGATGCCGCTCAAAACGTTCCCCAATCTTTTCTTTCTCTGCAAAAGTATCATCGAGCAGCGTTTTTAAATAACCGAACTCATTCGAGCGTGCCTCGAAGGAAATGCCCGAACGCGTGACTAGACTTCGAATCAGCGTATTGATCGGGTTGTAATTCCGCTTTAAAAATAAATAAGTAAAAACTCCACCTATGAAGAGGCTGAGAATGAGGCTGATATAGATTAAATTTTTTACGAGCTTCATTTTCTCGTAAATAGGTTGGCCTGAATGATCGATATATATTTCCAACCCGTTTCCCCAGAAACCGTATAGGAAACGGCTATTTTTTGTTTTCCTGTGCCTTGATAGAACATCCCGCTTGCGCTTTTTAATCTCTCATGCGTAAAATCATCTAAGCCGTATGCATTGCCGGTAGAAGCGATCAACCGGTTTTCCTTATCGAGTATAACGATCAAAGCTTTGTTGCTGGATGAAATATTCGTAAGTAAACTGGAATCCTTAATAATAAACAATAAGACGGCGCCATCCTGCTCCGAATTATCGAGAGTAAGCGAGCGGGCGTACATGACGGCCTTCGATGCTTGTCCATCTTCCCTGTAAGTGATCGGCACATATTCATTCGTATACCGTTTGCCGAAAATCGCTGTCCATCTATTTTTGTCCATCCCATCCGTATACGTCATTTCAAACAGCCTTTGACTGTCCAGATGCTTCCGCGAGGAAATGACCGTATCGCTGTTTTTATAATAAACATGGATCTCTTCGATGTAGTCGTTAGCCATTTTATAAATGCGCAAGTCCTTTGCAATTCCGGTCAGTGTGTAATAATCAGGATCTTTGATAGGGGCATCAACATCAAGAAAACCGGCAAGCCGATTGCTTAACGTCATTTCCGTGCTTAGCCGTTCAATATCCAGAAGATTGCTGTCAATCGCTTGCTCCATCTGATTAAGAAGAGATTCATTGGCCCGGTTAACCTCCGACGCCACTACATGCCAGGTCGCCGTATATATAATTCCGCTAATAATAATCGGGACTAACAGGACAGATATGTATGAAATCAGCCAGGTAATGATGATGCTGCGCGTACGGAACTTGATCATACCCATAACGATCCTTGAACCCCCCGACTAATACTGAAGCTTAAGTAACATTTTTTAGTATTCGACGCAATTCCTGTTTTTACCTGCCGTTTGCAGCACCTTGTCTTGGACCATAAAAACCACAGCGCTCTAGCGTGACGGCATAAAGAAAACCTGCTCGCAGGAGCAGGTTCGTATAAGCAGGTTCGTATAAGTCAGTACATGTCGTTACAACTTCTTGTTATGCATTAACCAGAGCAGAGGTTGTCGGAGCGCCATGTTCCGACGGATTTCCAGAACTGGGGAATCAGGGGCCAAGGTTAGCCATAAATCCAAATAACGCTCATCTTGAAATGCAAGTCCCGCATAGAGCATAAAGGACATCCGTACCGGCCAACTGTCGAAATGCTCGATGTCTGGCGGGAACGCCCAACTCGGCTTATTCGCAAGATAAGGATACAAATAATCGAGCCCGAGCCGAATTCCCCTCCCATCCGGAAGATGGAAACGCCATAAATCATCATGCGGCGTGGACAGCAATTGACAAAGCGTTGCCATATTGTCGAGTACAAAGATCGAATAGCCGTAGGGCTTCGTGCGTGCAAGCTCGAGCGGGAAGCTGCCGTCTGCTGCCATTTGCGAGGGCAGCAAAATATGTTTGTAACGCTCCCTGCACATGGCCATCACGGCAGCATTGCCCGTATACGATGCGAATGCGGCCGCTTGCACGGTCCAGCATACCGCATGGTTGTTCGATGAATCTCGTTCTTCCAGACCGTAGGGATGCGTCAGCATCCATTCGAGATAATCCGCAAACCAGCTTCTCAGCAATGAGCCTTCACGTTCTGAGAGCGCCCCTGCCGCTTCAATCACTTCCGCCGCAGCAGGGATATCGATTAAATGAAGCGTATCAATGATGCCGAAGCCACGCCCGGAGCAAACGCCTGGAATCGCCTGGGCATATCGGAGATGCGGATTCATGCGGGTCGATGCATTCAGGAAAAAATGGCGAAGAAGCGCAGCAGCCTTGTCCGCGTAAATACGACGGCCAGAAACCGCGTAACCCGCCGCTAGATTGGCCGTATGCGTCCGCATTTCGCGGAGCGCTTTCCGATGCGCGGTGAATGCCTCTGGATACGATTCGCCATCCCTTCGGACGTATGGCAATCTGCTTGACGTATCCGGATTTGGCCACCAATAATCGCCATTGGAATAATAATCGTGCTTGCCGCCTGGGCTTAGCACTGATCGGCATTCCGCAATGCCGATCAATGGCGCTTCCAGAGAGCGGTCAGCCTTCGCCATTACTTCTTGCGGATCCGTTCGCCAATCACAAAGCATATCCATCGTCAGCACCTTGTTCAAGCTCCTTTCGCTAGTAATCGGCAGTCCAGATTGGGATTCCGTACAGCCTCCACGGCTTGAAGCCTCCGAAGTACCCGCATAAATGCGGCTCTGCCGCTACAGGGCGAATCTTCGGCAAACTGCCTCCGTTTTCCAAACTCGGATTGCCCACGCCGTCCTCTCCAGACATTAGAATCTCTTCTCCTTCGGCCAGCACCAGTTCAAATCGCCCGTCTCCTAGCGGAATCGCCTTCGCTCCACCGCTTGCCGTTACAGTTACACTGTCAGCCATATCAGTCACTAGACGACAAGGCATTCCGGCCAAGCTTTTAACGCGAATCCACGACGTCTCTCCGCGCGAACGTACTGCGCTGACAAGGAAAGCCCCCTCCGCACGCAGGTCATGGAAGGCTGCTTCCTTCCAAGCGCCAGGCAGCGCGGGAAAAACACGAATCCATTCCCCCCAGCTCTGCAGCAGCATATCATGTACAGCCTCCGCTCCCGCAAGCGGCGACTCGATAACCGGACCTGCCTCCTTGTACATCGTGTTTGGTTTCAATATATGGAGCAGCGACTTCAGGTAAGCGTGCGCTTCGTCGCCAAGACCGATTGTTGCCGCAATGGAAGACGCTCCCGTGAACGTAAAGCCGCGCAAGTCTCCTTCCCTCGAAAACCAGTGGCGAAGCGAACGCTGAATTAGCTCCCTCTCTTCCTCCGACTCCATATTCGCAGTATGCAATGGAAAAGCGGCCATCAAATGGCTGAAATGCCGATGCCCGAAATCTAGAGGCTGTCCCCGGCCGATCATGTAACCGGTCTCGTCCACGGGAAGAGGAGCAAGACGCTCAAGCGTTTCCGTCCATTCCCGCCGCTCAGCGTCGAGCTCCGCTGTTGCTTCAATCCCGTCATGCTCCGTCGGTTCGCTGACGCGCAGCAGCGTGCGGATTCCCCATTCGAGCAGTGCAAGATCATAATGAGCGTCCGGCACCGTCAACTGCAGGAATGATCCGTATTCCGGCGAAATAGTCGGCGGCAAATGCAACAGTCCGTCTTCTCCTTCCGCCAGCAATTGCATATGGAAGCGTGCAGCCCGCCGCAGCAGCGGATACAACAATTCCTTCAGCAACTCCGAATCCATGGAATATCGGTATTGGCGCCACAGATTATGGCATACCCACAGCAGATTCCCCTTCTCGTCATCGACGGGGCTAACCAGATCGTAGCTGCAGCTCCGTCCGAGACCCGCCGAATCCTGTCGGTACTCCTCAGGTACATTCGAGATCAATTGATCGAATTGCGCTCGGAGCGCATTCACCAGCGACAAGCCAAGCTCCAGCCGATTAGAAGCATACACGGGAGAGTAAGACATCTGCACGTTCATGTTGAACCAAACGCCAGGCCAAGGCGATGAAGTAAGCCAAGGCCCCTGATTGTCGATAATCATGCCGTCTGACCTTGTCGCCGATGCGAGCTTATACATTTGAATCCAATAGAAGCCTTCCAGCTGCGTGTCGGGAATCGAGAGGAAGCTTTGCGGATAATACGCATGCCACCAGCTGCGATGCAGCTCAGTCCATGCATCCCATGGCTGCCGACTTGCCCCAATTACCGCTTCCGCTGCTTGCTCCGCCGAGGCTTCATCCGAGCCGTTCATGACCGACAAATAAAGGATGCGCCGTCTATCAAATCCCGTGGAAGCTCCCTCCAACTCATTCTCGGCCCAGGCTGTCGCGCAGCCTCCTGTTTCGCCAGGCTTGAACGCGGTAAGGGCTATTTCGATTCCATTCCTGACTGACCTTGTAACTTCCTCTTCGGGAATATATTGATTCAGATTGCGGCCGTCCGCATTGTGCAGAATCGGATCAACCTCCGAATAGGGATACCACCGGAAAGCTGCGCTGTCTTCACCTGCCGAAGTCTCCAACTCCACCGCCATGACCATTTCGCAGCTATGCGCGAATGCTCTTAGCTTGACCGTTCCAGCAGTCGTCGTTATTTCCGCCTTGAGCTCCGCATCCCATAAATGGAGCCGCATACTGGTCGGCTGATAGATCCAGCCTGCCAGCTCCAAATGCAATTCGCCAATCGGCACACGGGGAGAAAATCCTCCATCGGGACGTCTTGCCGTCACATCGGTTCGCCCTAGCACAAATCGCAGAACATTACGCTTCAAACGATGTTCCTCGCCGTAAACCATAGCGCCAAGCCAGCCGTTGCCGATAAAGGCGCCTTGATCCCAGGAAACGGGCTTAACCGACCAAGTCAGGTCGTGCCTGCCTAAGAAGGATGACCAATCCAGCCTCGTATCGATCATATATTCCACTCCTTTTCTACGTTCGGGCGACGCTTGCCAGGGCAACTTACATTACTAGGCCCGCGCCTATTAATCCTTCCGATACGGCGCATACAGACGTAATGCCGCCTTCCGGATATTCCACCTGAATGGAAGCCCTTCCATTTGCCAGCTGGACGAACCGGCTGCCGCGGGCCGTTCCGAGATTATCGATCAGCCTGCCTTCACCGGCCAGCGAGAACCGGATAAAGTTAGCAGCGTCGGGACAAAACCGACCTTCACTGTCGATTGCTTCGACCTCTAGGAGTACTGTTCCTTGCGGCAGCTTCTTTGCTGTCAACCGCAAGCAAGATGGCTCCGACCAAGACTCCGTCACGTAATCGAATTGCAATTGATCCGAGACCGTAACGCCGTCCTTTTCGGCTATGACATGCAGTGTATTGACGCCTTTTTGGAACGCAATGTCCCAGCTTAAACCCGCGCAAGGAAAGCTTTGAGAATGTCGATTTTTCCTGCCGCAGCTCTCGCCATTTACAAAAAGCTCTGCTGCTTGGCAATTAGAGTAGATACGAACCTTCTTATTCTCACCCACTCCTCCCCATCTGGTTGACCACGAATGACCGTAAATACGTACCATCGGCTTTTCGCTCCAGTAGGATTGGAACACATAGTACGCCTCTTTCTTCGTCAAATCACGCTCGACGACGCCTTTTTGGTTGACATATGGAACAGGATTATCCGGCCTGAGCGGCGTTGAAAAATCTTTGAATACCCATTGCGCCGTGCCTGTCAGCCATTCCATCTTCTCCTGCGTTTTCAAATGCCAATCGATCAAGTCGCAAAAGTAAGTCTCAGACCAGTCACCGTCTGCCGACACGCGCGGATCTCCTCCGGACATCAGGAAGTCGCCATCGCGCTCCTCTGCGGTCGCCTCCGCCGTAATATTTTGGAATCCGGTATAGGGGTGCTCAGTATGCCTGCCCGCCATTGCGTCAGCTCCCCATTCCATGTGGATGAACCTGCTTGTATGCTCGAAGCCGTGACGGCTGTAATCCTCGTACTTGGGATAAATGCCCCTATACCAGCCAGCCCAAATCGACGGCGAATAAACATCAATGATATCCTTGCAAAACTCGCAGCGCCTAATGCCCGTTACCCGGTAAGGGTCTTGCTCGTGGGCAAGGTCATGCTGCTCCTTCATGAATGCTCGGATTTGCTCCTGATCGAAATAGTCGAAGTCGCCTTCCCAATCGTTCTCGTTGCCGAGTCCCCAAATGATAACCGACGGATGATTGTAATGCTGCTCGATCATCGCCCCCAGCATATCGCGGCACTGACGCTTGTAGCCGTCATTTCCTAATCCGCCTCTGCACCAAGGAATTTCTTCCCACACGAGAATGCCTAACTCGTCACACAAATCCAGCACCAGCTTCGACTGCTGATAGTGGCCGAGCCGGAGGAAGTTGACGCCCATATCCTTGATCAGCGCAAGCTCGGATCGGATCATCTCATCTGTCATAGCAGCGGCAACGCCGGCATGATCGTCATGTCGATGCGTTCCTCGAATGAGCAGCCTCGTTCCATTCAGCAGGAAAGGTCCTTTCTCTACAAATTCGTAGAACCGGACGCCAAACCTTTCAACAGCTTCATCAATGCCATGAACACTCTCAAGCCTAACCTCGCAAGTATAGAGGGATGGATGCTCGGGACTCCATAAGGAAGGGAAGCGAAGCTCAAACGAGGCCATTTCCTGCATGCCCTCCCATGGCGAAACTTCAATCGCGAACCGTCCCGCCTCTTTTCCCGAAGGATCGCGAACCACTCCTGTCAGATTAACCGGCGACTGCTTTCGCAGCGGGTTGTAGAGCCTTGTCTTTATCCGCACCGAGGCCCTATCGCCGGAATCCGTCACTACCGATACATGAACGCGGTCCAGCGATAAGGACGGCACATATTCGAGATGTACATGGCGGTACAAGCCCCCGTACAGATTGAAATCGCTAATGTCTGACGGGATCGTCTGAAGATCCCGACTGTTGTCGGTCATCACCGCGATCGGCACTCGCCCGTTGTAATAAGGTTTGCTGTTTGCCCGTTCTGCTGCCTCAGTAATATCGATCCTAAATTCATCATATCCGCCGGTATGCTTGACGACTTCCTCCGTGCCGACATAGACGGCCGAGTTTTGTCCAGCGCCTTCGAACCGCAGCAGCGTCCTCCCTTCCGGGTAAGGGTTGCTCACATCAAGTCTTGTACGGTACCAGCCCTGCCCCTGATAATATTTAACATCGGGATCTACTGCGTCAGCTTCGTTAAAGCAATGCGGAAGACTAACGGTTTCCCAAGGAAGATGATACAGCGTCTGCTTCAGCTTATCTTCCCTCCAAGCCTCCCAGACACCGCCCAGGCATCCGCGATAATGCTCCCAGCCTTTAGAAAGCTTCATTGTTTTCATGATTCACCTCTATGTTTATCTTGATTGCTTAACTCAACACTTTGCGATCCAAATGTTAAAAAATACGGCGCTTCCAGCCCATCAGCTTGGCAACAGCCTCAATATAGTAATAGTCTCCGTAGATAAGAGAGACGTTGATGTTGGAATTTGCTGGTTTGTTCCCCGTTCCGCACAGCAGAATGGCCTCATGTTCAGGACGATCCCAAGTGCCATAGCTCTGAGTTAGCGAATGCAAAATACGCTCAGCCGCTTCGCGATATGGACGGCCTTGAATTTCGGGAAGCGCCTCCGCCAGCTCGATTAACCCCGAGGCTGCGCATGCAGCAGCCGAAGTATCGCGCGGTTCCTCGTCCAGCGAATTTGCTGCGCGGAAATCCCAATGCGGGATGCTGTCGGCTGGAAGCATCGCCATAAAATAATGCGCGACCCGCTGCGACGCGTATAGATAAGTTTTATCGCCCGTATAGCGATATACATTCGCCAAGCCGTGCAGCGCCCAAGCCGCTCCCCGGCTCCAAGCGGAGTTCGGTCCTGCGCCTTGTCCGCCTAGCGACTCGATGACTTCGCCCGAGGTTGGATCAAAACTTACGATATGATTAACAGACCCGTCCTCGCGGATAAAATGCTTTATAATCGTATCGGCATGAGCTTTGGCAATATGGGCAAAACGCGGATCGCCAATCTCCTCAGCCGCCCAGAATAGGATAGACAGGTTCATTGCCGAATCGATGATCGACCAGCCCGTCTTGTCTTGGTTCCATGCGCGCAAGAAGCCCCCTGCCATATTAAAGCGGCCAGCCAGGAAATTCGCCGCGGCCAAGCCTCGGCGTCTGCCGTCCTGATCACCGGTAACCTTGTATTTCATGATCGCCGAAGGAAGAAACTGAAATCCGACGTCGTGGTGGAAGTTGTTGTCCTCCATCATTTTACGTTCAAATCTGCTATCCCACTCCCAAGCCGCTTCCTTGTAATGTTCCTTTCCGGTCATGTCATGCATGATCCAAAGCATGCCCGGCCAAAATCCTGCCGTCCACCAATCGAGTCGCATATCGTCATAGATGCCGGTCTCGTGAGGCGCAACATGCGGCGACTTGTCCCCAAGCTGCCCGATCATCCGATCAACTTTTTGCTGCAGCAATTCCCAAAGCGATTGAAGCTCCTCCTGCTGTATACGGCCGTTCTGCGCTAACATAGTTACCATTCCTTCATCTCCTCGCTATATTCTATGATCATTTTTTTCCATCATTTTAGTGCACTCTTCACTCCGGCAATATGGGGATCACCATGTTCCATGTATGGCTGGCGTTTTGGAAACCGCCCGAGCCGTCTGCTGCAGCCGCAAACAAATGCGTTGGCTTGCCCTCCTGAAATAGCAAGAAGGGTCTCTCCAAATTGCCCATTACGATGCGGGAGCCGTCATCGAAGTCTACCGTCCGCGAGTAGGCTTTGGGCGCGCTGTCGAGATCCCAATGAAGGCCATCGCTTGAGAGGGCATGGATGCCCGCATGACGCTCGCCGCATACATGCCCGTCCATATCCTTGGCAATGAGCTCATACCCAGCCTCCGTTTTCCAAATAAAGGGGTCCTCTAGATGAAACTGAGAAGGCGGAAATACCGGGTCCTCGCTCAGTATGCGGAACGGAGCTTCGTAGTGATCAGCCCATGCCGCTCCGATCGTCATCATGCCATGAACGTTGCCGTTGTACCGCCTTGCTTTATAGATCAACAGAACGGAGCCGTCCTCGTGAATACAGGGCGCTGGGTTGGATGTCAGGAAGCTGTCGAACTTTCCGGGCCTTGTATCCAGAATCGGTTCATCCCTCCGTACCCATGGTCCGAAGATGCTCTTGGAAACCGCAATCCCTACTCGTTTGCCTGCCCGTGCGGCGATTACTTGAGGATCGTTAAGCCCAAGCACCTGCCCAGGCTCAGCATCGGGGATAGGGTTGGTAGACCCCGTATAGAACAAAATATAAGTGTCGCCATGTTTGACAATATGCGGATTATGCGTCATACGGCCGTCCCAATACTCGGCCCCTCTGGCCGGCAGTACGATCTCCTGGAATTCATAAGGTCCCTCAGGTTGATCCGCAACAGCTCTTACAACCTCGGATGCGACCAGCCATCCCGGATGCATTGGAAGCGTTTTCGGCCAGCGGGATGCAAACATATGGAATCGGCCGTCCTCGCCTTTAGTGACCGTACCGCACCATACCCAATAGCCTTCCATGCGGAAACCCCCATTTTTCGGAGCAGGCATTAATCTCTCGAAAATACCTTTTGTCATTGCCGCAGCCTCCCTTCTATTCGTTTTCCGGAGTTTTCCGGAGTTTTCCGGAGTTTTCCGGAGTTTTCTCTCGCCAAAGCTCAATTGCTTTCTTCCATAGTAGCAAAAAATGATCAACCCTAGTTTTGCGCTCTTATGATAAAATGTTGCTATATTACGATTTAATACGGGAGCGTTTGAGATGAGAATTTTAAATTATATGAATTTGTACAGCCACCCTGTCCAGCTCTCTTTTCTCAAGGATCGAACCGATGAATTCGTTGAAGTCTACCATGCCCATCAAGGGATGGAGCTGTTATATGTACATGAGGGGAACAGCCAAGTTATCGTCAATCAGCAGATCGTCAAGCTGGCACCAGGCTGCCTCTTCTTCTTCCGTCCCTTCCAGCTGCATCGCATACAATTGAAGCTCGGGCCGGGATCCCGCTATATCCGATCGTTATTCGTCTTCGAGCCGTCCAAGCTTGACGAGTATCTTACTCCTTTCGCTTCACTGCGCTCGTTTTTCCACCGGCTATGGAAGGAGCCTCTGGAGCAAGCGCAAGTATTTGAAGGCTTGCCGCAAGAAGCTTTCCTTAGCATGTTCGAGCGCTATCGCGACCGCATTGCGAATACGCAGCCGGAGCTTCAACTGGAGGAGGAAATGCTCTTTCTCATTTCGCTGCTGCATCAGCTAAAGCCATTCGAAGCCCCGCAGCAGCGCAAAGACCCGCTGCAGCTGCGGAGTTCCTCCATAGCTGAGCGGGTGATGAGCTGGGTTGAGCAGCATTATATGGATGAGTTTGATCTGAAACAGCTCGCCGATGACATCCATTTGACTCCCAATCATGTATCAGCAGCCTTCCGGCAAAAAGCGGGCACGAGCATTACCGAATATTTGACCGCCCGCCGCATCCGCCAAGCCTGCTGGCTGCTCAAGATGAGCGACCTATCCATTCAAGAAGTGGGACAAGCGATCGGACTGACGAACAGCTCCTACTTCTGCAATTTGTTCAAAAAGCATGTTGGCTTAAGTCCGAATCGCTACAGGCATTCAGTAAACTGAAGATAGCTGTAAATCTTTAACAACACTATGTCCGGCGCATATAGGCGCGCACCGTAATAGGTGCAAAGACCGCCACAATGACAGCAGATCCGATGAGCGAGATGCCAAGATCCCAGCCTACGGTTCCTGTGTTGGCAAGTTCTCGGACGGCAGTGACGAGATGCGAGATCGGATTGACGTTCACGAACCATTGAAGCCAGTTCGGCATCGTATCAACCGGCACGAAGGCGTTGGACAGAAACGTAAGTGGAAACAGCACAAGCATCGATATACCCTGCACGCTTGAAGCCGTACGCGCAATCACGCCGAAAAAGCTTATAATGAAGTAATTGAGGTACCCGTTGATTAGTAAATTGAGGTCTAAAATATTTTCCTTGCATCTGTTCAGACTGAACACCAGGGGCTCGCCTCCAAAAAAAAAGTCCACGAGCTTAATCGTGGACTTTCTTAGTTGGTGGAACCTTTTGGCTTTAATTAATGAATTTAAGAGTTTGCATCATGCGATAAACAATGGTGGCGGATTGCGCTCGATCTGCTGATTTCAAAGGGGCAAACGCATTGCCCTCAAGCCCGTTGACGATTTTCTCCTGAATCGCAATGGCTGTAGCATCCTTTGCCCAAGCGGCAATAGATGCGCGGTCCTTAAACGAATTCAACAGCTGATCCTTGTCACTTGCCGCCATGCTGTTCACATATCCTGCATGCTTCATAGCGTTGTACATCATAACAACCATTTCCTGCCGCGTGATCTGTTGATCCGGACGGAATGTATTATCCTTGTACCCGCTGACAAGCCCCGCTTTGACAGCTGTAGAGACAACGCCGGCATACCAGCTGCTCTTCGGCACATCTTTAAACGTTTGATTGCCCGCCGTTTCAGGCAGAGCACCCAAAGCACGAGAAATCATAGCCGTAAACTCTGCGCGAGTAACTTTTTGATTCGGACGGAATTTTCCGTCTGGAAAACCGGAGATAAAGAACTTGGAAGCTAGCGTCTCCACTGGTTTCTGTGCATAAGTGCCGACCACATCGCTGAATGTTTTCACATTTTTCACAACGGAATAGAGCGAGTTTCCTTTACGAAGAATACTCGACAATACTTCACCATTCGAATTCGTTGTGAACAGCGTTGGCAGCGGATAGAATTGATTCGTCACAGGATCGAAATAAACACCCGAATAATGACTGAAGTCATCCCCTGACGCTTGAGGTATCGTCAATATATGCTCCGTATACGAGCTGAATTGGTTCAGCTCCACTTCCTTGCCTTCCGAATCCGCCACAATTATAAAATCAACTGGAGCAGCTAACGATTGTGCGCCCGATTTGGCAAAAATGTCATTGATGCCTTGCGTCGTTTTTTCATCTGGCGTAGAAATAATGATTTTAATCGTATAATCACTCTTTAAATTGAGTTCGGCAGCCTTTTCTGTCAATGATTGAACTGGAAAAGATATTTGGCCAACCTGCGTATTGAATTGAATGGAAGCGTTGCTTGCCTTATCCTTCAATGACTGAAACATTCCCAGCGTCAAACTTACTTCCACTTGCTGCCCGTTACCAGCAACGTCCACTACGACTGTTTGCTTCTCAGCAGGAGACGCTGCTACATCTTTGTTGATAAAATCGGTCAGCTTCTTTTCGTCCAGCTGCGCTTTAACAACCGTTTTACCATCTACAGTCACCTGCTCGATTTTGGCAACATCCGCTGGAGCATTGATTTGGTTTGGTGAAGACGTCGTAGGCGTTGGCACGACTACAACAGGACCCGGAACTGGGCCAGGATTAGGACCAGGACCGCCGGGCGCCGTCGAAACGATTGTAACATCGAAATTCTGATTGACAACGTTTGAACCGATACCTACAACTACATGGTGTTTACCGGCGGATGCATCGGACGAAATTTTGAATTTGACGGAGTAGGTACCATTCGTCACCTGTACCGTATCGATAAATTCAACTACGTTCTTCGTAACGTCAATTACTTTTACGACGACTTCAGGATAAAGAGCAGTACCGCTAATCGTGATTTCTTGACCCGGGTTAACTGAAGCAATGCTGCTAACCGTCACTTGGGCAGCAGCGGCTTGTACGGAGTTCACCACGGCAAAGTTGCCCATCAATATTGCGGCAATGATAATCAGGGCAAGCCATTTCTTATTCACTTTATTTCACTCCTATGTTATGCAGCCAAACTTGGTTATCCCAAAGCTTGGCTGCATCTCAAAATGATTGACTTTTACTTGCTTAAAACGATTTTGGCGGCCAGCGGTGTACCGACATTATCTGTGGCAGTGTTAATTTGATCCATAATCAGTACATTAACCTTATGATCTTTTGTAAATGCGGTATTGAATTGTGCGGTCAAGGTTGAAGCTGATTTGCCATCATATTCTAACGCTATGATGCTTACAGGAGATTCTCCATTCATAAGTTCGAAAATGACGTATTTGGTACCGGAATACGTTAGTCCTTCGGTTGGTGTTACAGTCACCTTGGCTTCAATACCATTTTTCGTATCCAGTCCAGTACCGGAAATAACGTACGGCTTGGCATTTTCTGCTGCAAATGCTGCAGTGACCTTGGTGCTTTCCTCAAAGCCGGCGCGGGTTACTGTAATTTTCACGGTTCCAGCCGTTGCGCCAAGCTGCTCTATCTGCAGGCTGGCCGATGTAGCGCCACTTGCTACCGTATCCGTTTTGAGCAATTCACCCGTAGAGCTGTACACTTTCACAATATCCCCAGCTTGGAGATTGGTCACGAGTATCGAATCTTGTCCAGTTACGTTGTTTGTGACCGTGATGTCCGAAAGGACTGGAGCCGACGTTAGAACGTTCTTCAGTACGATCAAATTAAATGTTCTCTGTTCCGTCGTACCGTTCTTCGTAATGGTAGCCGTTAAAGTAACGGAAGCGTCACCGACAGCATTAGCCGGACGATTCACGGTTCCGTTTGCTGTAATAACGGCTGTGTTGCTGGATGACCATGTGATCGTTGTACCGTTCGTTCCCGTTAATGGGAGCGTTAGATTGTGCGTCACGGTAGTTGCCTTATCGACGCCTGAATAGACAATGCCAAGCGCCGCTTTGTCAGCCGCTACGGATTCCGCTTCGTTAAACGATGTTTCTTTAATAACCGTCACGTCAAACACTTTCGTATCTTGTACACCGTTCTTCGTAATTGTAGCTGTCAGCGTCACGATGGTATCGCTGGATGTCTTCGCCGGACGCGTCACTTTTCCGTTCGTGGCTACGACGAGCGGGCTGCTGGACGACCATGTAATAATCGCTCCATTTGCTCCCGATGTCGGCAATGTCAAGTCCTGCGTTACGTTGACGGCTTTATCGCTGCCGCCATAAACGATACCGAGTCCCGCTTTGTCAGCTGCTACGGATTCCGCGTCGTTGAACGACGTTAGCTTAAGCACATTAATATTGAATGTTTTCGTATCCTGCACACCGTTCTTCGTAATCGTAGCTGTCAGCGTCACGATGGCATCGCTGGATGTCTTCGCCGGACGCGTCACTTTTCCGTTCGTGGTTACGACGAGCGGGCTGCTGGACGACCATGTAATAATCGCTCCATTTGCTCCCGATGTCGACAATGTCAAGTCCTGCGTTACGCTGACGGCTTTATCGGTACCACCATAGATGATTCCGAGTGCCGCTTTGTCTGCCGCTACGGACTCCGCGTCGTTGAAAGCCGTATGCTTAAGTACATTAACATTGAATGTTTTTGTATCCTGCACGCCGTTCATCGTGATCGTAGCTGTGAGCGTCACGATGGCATCGCTGGATGTCTTCGCTGGACGGGTCACTTTTCCGTCAGTGCCAACGATATCCGTGTTGCTGGACGACCATGTAATATTCGCTCCATTTGCTCCCGATGTCGGCAATGTTAAGTTCTGCGTAACGCTGACGGCTTTATCGCTGCCGCCATAACCGATACCGAGTTCTGCTTTGTCTGCCGCTACGGCTTCAGCGTCGTTGAACGTCGTTACTTTAAGGACCGTCACATCAAATGTTTTCGTATCCTGCACACCATTCTTCGTAATCGTAGCTGTCAGCGTCACGATGGCATCGCTGGATGTCTTCGCCGGACGGCTCACATTACCGTTTGTAGCTACAACGGCCGAGTTGCTTGACGACCATGTAATAATCGCTCCATTTGCTCCCGTTGTCGGCAATGTCAAGTTTTGTGTAACGCTGACGGCTTTATCGCTGCCGCCATAACCGATACCGAGTTCTACTTTGTCAGCTGCTACGGATTCCGCATCATTGAAGGACGTTAGCTTAAGCACATTTACATTGAATGTTTTCGTATCCTGTACACCATTCTTCGTAATCGTAGCAGTCAGCGTCACGATGGCATCGCTGGATGTCTTCGCCGGACGGCTCACATTACCGTTTGTAGCTACAACGGCCGAGTTGCTTGAAGACCATGTAATAGTCGCTCCATTTGCTCCCGTTGTCGGCAATGTTAAGTTCTGCGTAACGCTGACGGCTTTATCGCTGCCGCCATAACCAATACCCAGTTCCGCTTTGTCAACTGCTACGGATTCCGCGTCATTGAAGGACGTTAGCTTAAGCACATTAACATTGAATGTTTTCGTATCCTGCTCGCCGTTCTTCGTAATCGTAGCTGTCAGCGTCACGATGGCATCGCTGGATGTCTTCGCCGGACGGCTCACATTACCGTTTGTAGCTACAACAGCCGAGTTGTTGGACGACCATGTAATAGTCGCTCCATTTGCTCCCGTTGTCGGCAATGTTAAGTTCTGCGTAACGCTGACAGCTTTATCGCTGCCGCCATAACCGATACCGAGTTCCGCTTTGTCAGCTGCTACGGATTCCGCGTCATTAAAGGACGTTAGCTTAAGCACATTAACATTGAATGTTTTCGTATCCTGCTCGCCGTTCTTCGTAATCGTAGCTGTCAGCGTCACGATGGCATCGGTCGATGTCTTCGCCGGACGTGTCACTTTACCGTCCGTGTCAACGATAACCGTGTTGCTGGACGACCATGTAATATTCGCTCCATTTGCTCCCGTTGTCGGCAATGTCAAGTTCTGAGTAACACTGACGGCTTTATCGCTGCCGCCATAACCGATACCGAGTTCTGCTTTGTCTGCCGCTACGGATTCCGCGTCGTTGAACGACGTTACTTTAAGAACTGTCACATCAAATGTTTTTGTATCCTGCACACCGTTCTTCGTAATCGTAGCTGTCAGCGTCACGATGGCATCGCTCGATGTCTTCGCCGGACGTGTCACTTTACCATCCGTGTCAACGATAACCGTGTTGCTGGACGACCATGTAATATTCGCTCCATTTGCTCCCGTTGTCGGCAATGTCAAGTTCTGAGTAACGCTGACGGCTTTATCGCTGCCGCCATAACCGATACCGAGTTCCGCTTTGTCTGCCGCTACGGATTCCGCGTCGTTGAACGTCGTTACTTTAAGAACCGTCACATCAAATGTTTTCGTATCCTGCACACCATTCTTCGTAATCGTAGCTGTCAGCGTCACGATGGCATCGCTGGATGTCTTCGCCGGACGGCTCACATTACCGTTTGTAGCTACAACGGCCGAGTTGCTTGACGACCATGTAATAATCGCTCCATTTGCTCCCGTTGTCGGCAATGTCAAGTTTTGTGTAACGCTGACGGCTTTATCGCTGCCGCCATAACCGATACCGAGTTCTGCTTTGTCTGCCGCTACGGCTTCCGCGTCGTTGAACGACGTTACTTTAAGAACTGTCACATCAAATGTTTTCGTATCCTGCTCGCCGTTCTTCGTAATCGTAGCTGTCAGCGTCACGATGGCATCGCTCGATGTCTTCGCCGGACGGCTCACATTACCGTTTGTAGCTACAACGGCCGAGTTGCTGGACGACCATGTAATAATCGCTCCATTTGCTCCCGTTGTCGGCAATGACAAGTTCTGTGTTACGCTGACGGCTTTATCGCTGCCGCCATAACCGATACCGAGTCCTGCTTTGTCAGCTGCTACGGATTCTGCGTCATTGAACGTCGTTACTTTAAGAACTGTCACATCAAATGTTTTTGTATCCTGCACGCCGTTCTTCGTAATCGTAGCTGTCAGCGTCACGATGGCATCGCTGGATGTCTTCGCCGGACGGCTCACATTACCGTTTGTAGCTACAACGGCCGAGTTGCTGGACGACCATGTAATAATCGCTCCATTTGCTCCCGTTGTCGGCAATGTCAAGTTCTGTGTAACGCTGACGGCTTTATCGCTGCCGCCATATACGATACCCAGCGACGCTTTGTCTGCTTCCACCGACTCGGTATCATTGAACGTCGTTTGCTTAAGCACATTTACATCGAATGATTTCGTATCTTGTACACCGTTCTTCGTAATCGTAGCTGTTAACGTCACGATTACATCGCTTGATGTCTTAGACGGACGGTTTACATTTCCGTTCGTATCAACGACAGCCGAGTTGCTGGACGACCATGAGATAATCGCTCCATTTGCTCCTGATGTCGGCAATGTTACGTTCTGTGTTACGCTGACTGCTTTATCGCTGCCGCCATATACGACACCCAGCGCCGCTTTGTCCGCTTCCACCGATTCGGTATCGTTGAAAGTCGTTTGCTTGAGGATGTTCACCACAAACTCTTTGGTTTCCTGAACGCCATTTTTTGTAATGGTTGCCGTTAGGGTAACAATTGCATCGTTAGATGTTTTTATTGGACGAGTTACTATACCTGTTACTGCATTGACAGCCGAATTGTCGGATGCCCACGTGATCGTAGTTCCATTGGCGCCTGACGATGGAAGCGTCAAGTTTTGCGACACGTTGGCTGCATGATCAGCACCGGCATACACGATGCCAAGCGCTGTTTTATCAACCGAAACAGACTCACTATCTGTAATTGCCAGTTTGATCAGTTTGACAACAAACTCTTTTGTCTTCGTGCTGCCATTTCGAGTCAAAGCAGCTGTCAGGGTGGCAGTCAAATCACCTGTCAAGTAAGTTGGCCGAGTAACGTTACCGTTAGTAGCGTCTACCGCTAGTAGATCAGAGCTCCAAGAAACTGTCGATCCTTCAACTCCCAATAGAGGAAGCGTTAGCTGACCTGTTACATGGCTGGCAGCATCTCCTGGCGTGAATTGAATTTCTAGCGCAGCTGTATCACGATTTAACGAGCCGGCTTCTAACCCATTGTCTAGTGCTGTCTGAATGGCCGTTATGTCCACAAAGCCAGTCCCTGGACGAGCTGCCAACACATTGCTTGCGGTAGCCAGCTTGTCCGCATTGCCCAATATGTTGTAAACAGTCAAATCTAGTCCGAGCAGGCCAGCTTCCAGCGCCGTTTTCATCGTTGCTGCACTAACCGCCACGTTCACATTAGCTGTTGGCATACGTGCTGTCACTGCTGCATCAAATGCCGCTTGCACAGCCGCTTGGTCCGCATAACCTCCAACTGGAAGACCTGATTGCACGGCCGTTGCTACAGCTGCCTTATCCGCCGCTGTCCAAGTTGAGTAAATTCCAAGCGTCAATGAGAGCGAGCCAGCTTCAAGCGCTGTTTGCGTTGCTGCCGCATTTGCCGCAATATTCACATCGGCCACCGCTGTCCGTGCCGTTACCGCCGCATCGAACGCTGCTTGTATCGCCGCTTTATCTGCATAGCCACCTACTGGGAGACCCGCATAAACAGCCGCAGCTACCGCTGCCTTATCCGCCGTTGCCCAAGTAGAGTATATCCCCAGCGTCAGGGAGAGCGAACCGGCTTCAAGCGCCGTTTGCGTTGCCGTTGCATCTGCTGCAATATTCACGTCGGCCACAGCAGTCCGCGCCGTTACAGCCCCGTCAAATGCTGCTTGCACTGCCGCTTTGTCCGCATAACCTCCGACTGGAAGGCCTGCTAGTACGGACGAAGCTACCGCCGTCTTATCCGCCGCTGTCCAAGTCGGGTACAAAACACCTAGGTTCAGTGAAAGGGAACCGGCTTCCAGCGCCGTTTGCGTCGCCCCCGCATTCACCGCAATATTCACATCCGCAACTGCTGTACGCGCCGTCACTGCAGCATCGAATGCCGCTTGTACCGCCGCTTTGTTCGTATAGCCTCCAACTGGAATACCCGCTTGCACGGCCGTCGCTACGGCTGTCTTATCCGCCGCTGACCAAGTTGGGTACACTACGCCGAGGTTCAGCGAAAGCGAACCGGCCTCCAGCGCCGTCTGCGCTTCTGACGCATTCGCTGCAATATTCACATCCGCAACTGCTGTACGTGCCGTTATTGCCGCATCAAACGCTGTTTGTACCGCCGCTTTATCCGCATAGCCGCCTACTGGCAGTCCCGCATGCACGTCTGTTGCTACTGCTGTCTTGTCCGCCGCTGTCCAAGTCGCATATATGCCCAGCGTCAGGGAGAGCGAACCGGCTTCCAGCGCCGTTTGCGTTGCCGCTGCATCCGCTGCAATATTCACATCGGCCACTGCATTCCGCGCCGTTACAGCCGCGTCGAATGCCGCTTGTACTGCCGCTTTGTTCGTATAACCTCCAACTGGCAATCCCGCTAGTACGGACGCAGCTACCGCCGTTTTATCCGCCGTTGTCCAAGTTGGGTATACAGCTCCCAGCGTCAGGGAGAGTGCCCCCGCTTCCAATGCTGTTTGCGTAGCAGACGCATTCGCTGCAATATTCACATCCGCAACTGCTGTACGTGCCGTTACCGCAGCATCGAATGCCGCTTGTACCGCAGCTTTGTCCGCAAAACCGCCAACCGGAATTCCCGCTAGCACAGCCGTCGCTACAGCTGTCTTATCCGCCGCTGTCCAGGTCGGGTATACTGCGCCGAGGTTCAGCGAAAGCGAACCTGCCTCCAGCGCCGTTTGCGTTGCCGCCGCATTCGCAGCAATATTCACATTTGCTACAGGCGTACGTGCCGTTACCGCCGCATCTAACGCTGCTTGTACCGCCGCTTTATCCGCATAGCCGCCTACTGGCAGACCCGCATGCACGGCTGTTGCTACGGCTGTCTTGTCCGCCGCTGTCCAAGTCGAGTAAACGCCTAGCGTCAGTGCGAGCGAGCCGGCTTCAAGCGCCGTTTGCGTTGCCGCTGCATCCGCTGCAATATTCACATCGGCTACCGCTGTCCGCGCCGTTACCGCAGCGTCGAATGCCGCTTGTACTGCCGCTTTGTCCGCATAGCCGCCTACTGGAATACCTGCGTGCACGGCTATCGCCACAGCCGTTTTATCCGCCGCAGACCAAGTTGGGTATACAGCTCCCAGCGTCAGGGTGAGTGCTCCTGCTTCCAAAGCCGTTTGCGTTGCCGACGAATCCGCTGCAATATTTAAATCCGCAACTCCTGTACGCGCCGTTACCGCCGCATCGAATGCCGCTTGTACCGCCGCTTTGTTCGCATAGCCTCCCACGGGAATACCCGCATGTACGGCCGATGCGACTGCTGTCTTATCCGCCGCTGTCCATGTCGGGTACACTGCACCGAGGTTCAGCGAGAGCGAACCAGATTCCAGCGCCGTTTGCGTTGCCGACGCATTGGCAGCAATATTCACATCCGCTACAGCCGTACGTGCCGTTACCGCTGCGTCGAATGCCGCTTGTATGGCTGCCAGGTTGGCATATCCAATTCCCGGGACACCAGCAAATACTTGCGCCGAAACCGCAGCTTGGTCTGCTGCAGACCAACTGCTATATACGCCAAGTGTAAGTCCGAGCGCCACATTTTCGAGAGCCGTTTCCATTGTAGTTGCATCGACCGCATTATTCACAGCAGCCATCGGTGCGTCAGCGGAGATCGCGCTATCCAGCGCCAACTGAATTGCAGCTTTATCTACAAAGCCGTTAACAGGACGATGGCTCAACACATGGCTTGCGACAAGCACTTTATCTGCCGTATGGAGCAAATTATAAGATGTCAGATCCAAAGCCAATGAACCGGCTTCCAGCGCCGTTTGCGCTGCCGCCGCATTCGCTGCAATATTCACATCGGCCACTGCTGTCCGTGCCGTCACCGCCGCATCGAATGCCGCTTGTACCGCCGCTTTGTTCGCATAGCCTCCAACTGGAATGCCCGCTTGCACGGCCGTCGCTAAGGCTGTCTTATCCGCCGCTGTCCATGTCGGGTACACTGCGCCGAGGTTCAGCGAGAGCGAACCAGCCTCCAGCGCCGTTTGCGTTGCCGCTGCATTCGCAGCAATATTCACATTCGCTACAGGCGTTCGTGCCGTTACCGCCGCATCGAACGCTGCTTGTACCGCCGCTTTATCCGCATAACCACCTACTGGCAGTCCCGCATAAACAGCCGCAGCTACCGCTGCCTTATCCGCCGTTGCCCAAGTCGAGTATATCCCCAGCGTCAGGGAGAGCGAACCGGCTTCCAGCGCCGTTTGCGTTGCCGCTGCATCCGCTGCAATATTCACATCGGCTACTGCTGTCCGTACCGTTACCGCCGCGTCGAATGCCGCTTGTACTGCCGCTTTGTTCGCATAACCTCCAACTGGCAGTCCCGCTAGTACGGACGCAGCTACCGCAGTCTTATCCGCCGCTGTCCATGTCGGGTAAACTGCGCCCAGGTTAAGCGAAAGCGAGCCCGCTTCCAGCGCCGTTTGCGCTGCCGCCGCATTCGCTGCAATATTCACATCGGCCACCGCTGTCCGTGTCGTTACCGCGGCATCAAATGCCGCTTGTACCGCAGCTTTGTCCGCAAAACCGCCAACCGGAATTCCCGCTAGCACAGCCGTCGCTACAGCTGTCTTATCCGCCGCTGTCCAGGTCGGGTATACTGCGCCGAGGTTCAGCGAAAGCGAACCTGCCTCCAGCGCCGTTTGCGTTGCCGCCGCATTCGCAGCAATATTCACATTTGCTACAGGCGTACGTGCCGTTACCGCCGCATCTAACGCTGCTTGTACCGCCGCTTTATCCGCATAGCCGCCTACTGGCAGACCCGCATGCACGGCTGTCGCTACGGCTGTCTTGTCCGCCGCTGTCCAAGTCGAGTAAACGCCTAGCGTCAGTGCGAGCGAGCCGGCTTCAAGCGCCGTTTGCGTTGCCGCTGCATCCGCTGCAATATTCACATCGGCTACCGCTGTCCGCGCCGTTACCGCAGCGTCGAATGCCGCTTGTACTGCCGCTTTGTCCGCATAGCCCCCTACCGGAATACCAGCGTGCACGGCTGCCGCTACAGCCGTTTTATCCGCCGCAGACCAAGTTGGGTATACAGCTCCCAGCGTCAGGGTGAGTGCTCCTGCTTCCAATGCCGTTTGCGTTGCCGACGCATCCGCTGCAATATTTACATCTGCAACTCCTGTACGCGCCGTTACCGCCGCATCGAATGCCGCTTGTACCGCCGCTTTGTCCGCATAGCCTCCCACGGGAATACCCGCATGAACGGCCGTCGCGACAGCTGTCTTATCCGCCGCTGTCCATGTCGGGTACACTGCACCGAGGTTCAGCGAGAGCGAACCAGATTCCAGCGCCGTTTGCGTTGCCGACGCATTGGCAGCAATATTCACATCCGCTACAGCCGTACGTGCCGTTACCGCTGCGTCGAATGCCGCTTGTATTGCGGCTTTATCCGCATAGATTACTCCCGCATGCACGGTTGCGGCCACTGCTGTCTTATCCGCCGCTGTCCAAGTCGGGTATGCTGCGCCCAAGTTCAGGGAGAGAACGCCGTCTTCCAGCGCCGTTTGCGTTGCTGACGCATTCGCTGCAATATTTACATACTCAACAGCTACCGCAATATCCAGCGCTGACTGCACCGCAGGCTTGTCCGCATAGCCGCCGACAGGGCGGTAGTTCAGCACCAAACCTGCAACGTCTGTTTGTTCAGAAGCCGATAAGGAATTATATGCCGCACTTAAGGTGAGCGCGAGCGTACCACCTTCCAAAGCCGTTTCCATGGCTGCAGCATTTGCTGCCGCATTGATGTCAGCCATCGGAGCAACCTGACCGACAGCTGAGTCAAAAGCAGCTTGAATCGCCGCAAGATCTGCATAGCCGTCACCTACAGGACGCGCTGCCAGCACCTCGGCCGCTACGGCTGCTTTATCTGCTGAAAGCCATCCTGGATATGTAGCCCCTAAATTCAAGCCGAGACTTCCTGCTTCCAAAGCAGCTTGAATCGCCGCAGCGCTAACAGCCACATTCACATTGGCAATTGGCGTCCGCGCCGTTACCGCCGCGTCGAACGCTGTTTGTACTGAAGCCTTATCCGCATGGCCTCCTACTGGCAGGCCAGCATTCACGGCTGTCGCCACGGCCGTTTTATCCACCGTTGTCCAAGTTGGGTACGCTGCTCCCAAGTTTAACGAAAGCGAACCAGCTTCCAGCGCTGTCTTTGTTGCCGCCGCATTCGCTGCAATATTCACATCGGCCACAGGTGTCCGTGCTGTAACAGCCGCATCGAACACTGCTTGTATCGCCGCTTTGCTCGCATACCCTCCAACTGGAACACCTGCATGCACGGCCGCTGCTGCATTCGCCTTATCTGCTGCTGACCAAGTCGAGTAAACGCCTAGCGTCAAGGAAAGGGCGCCCGCTTCCAGCGCTGTTTGCGTTGCCGCCGCATTCACTGCAATATTCACATCGGCCACAGGCGTACGTGCCGTTACTGCTGCATCAAACGCGGTTTGTACCGCAGCCAAATCCACGTATCCGCTAACCGGACGAGCAGCAAGGACAGCAGCAGCAACAGCTGTTTGATCTGCTTGCAGCCAACTAGGATAAACTACGCCTTGCGCCAGAGCAAGCGCTCCGTTTTCAAGTGCTGTTTCTATTGCAGCGGCATCAGCCGCTTTGTTGACCGCTGACATTGGCGCATTTGTAACAATTGCCGAATCCAAACTCGTTTGAACGGCTGCTTTGTCCGCATACCCTCCACCACGGTTTGCAAGTACCAGAGCCGCAACCGCATTTTTATCTGCTGTACCGAGATCGTTGTAGGCTGTAAGCGTAAGCCCTAATGTTACAGATACTAAAGCGCTCTTCATACTGTTCGTATCCGCAGTTGCGTTGACTACATCGACAGCTTGTGCAACCTGCTCGGTAACAACTATGGCATTCAACGTGCTCTGGATGCTCGGCTGATCGGCGAAAGCACCGTTTGCAATTTTATAGTTCAATACCCCAAGAGCGGCTGCGATTCTATGACCAGCAACCAGTTTGTAATATTCCGTCAAATTCAAACCTAGATTAGAGGCTTCCAAAGCGGATTGCGTATCGTTTGCCGTTGCTGCATCATTCACCACTTGCACAGCTGCAGCGTACGCCTCAAACTGAGCCCTTTGACTAACAAAAGAGTTCAATTTGCTTTGAATCGCCGCTTTGCTCGCATACGCTCCGCTGCTTTGCTTAAAGTCATACATTTGCTGGGCAACTGCGTCTCGGCTGGCTTGGCTGCTCAAATTATTGAACGAGGTCAGCACTAAACCGAGGTACGGATCTTCCAATGCGGTCGTCATCGTTGCAGCGTCAGTTGCTGCGTTCACACTACCCACCGCTAGAGAAAGCGCCTCCTCGTCCAGTTGGACTTGCACGACGTTGTTGAATTCGCTCTGGATAGCCGCTTGATCAGCGAAACTGCCATGTGCGGTTCGATAATCCAGCAGCAGCTGAGCCGCTCCCAGTTTACCGTTTGGCGTGCTCAAATTATTGTATGTAGTCAGGATCAGACCGAGTGCCGTACCTTCCAGAGCTGTTCTCATGTCGCTCGCAGAAGCTGCCGAGTTAACGGCATTAATGGCATTAAGCAAAATTTCAACATTCTGGCGGGCTGATACTGCAGTGTTCAACTCTGTTTGAATGCTCGGCTGAGTAGCAAAGCTGCCATTAGCCGTGCGGTAATCGATCACATTTTGCGCGACAATATCTTTGCCCGTGCTGCTTAGAGAATTATACCCTGTAAGGTTCAGAGCCAGATCCACTCGAGTGAGTGCGGCCTGCATATCGGAGACGGCAGCAGCGGCGTTCACTTCCGCAATGGCAGCAGCTTCATCTGCACTCGCTACTTGGACAGGCAATACGGAAATGATCGATGCAGTTGCCATCGTAGCGGATAGTACGGCAGACATCCCTTTGACCAAAGGCTTTTGATTGTCTTTCTTTATCTTCGACATGTCATCGTTACCTCTCTTTTTCACATTTATGTATGGTTCGTTAAATCTCTGTCATCTTGTTTATTTCACTTGAAATACACGCCATTCATCCGTACCAAAGCGAATCAGACTCACGAGATATTCGTATTTTCGCTGTCCGTCCGTATCCTGATAGAATACAACCATATTCGAGCGGTAAACGGGCTCGACTCCATCGGTTACAAACATTTGCGATTTCAGGTCAAAGCCTCTGGTTAGGGCAGGCTCAGTCCTAAGCGTCGGCAAAAAGAACTCATCCATATAATGCTTGGCGACTTCAATCAAACACATCTGTTCCGTCAGCTCCAGTCGATCGGTCCCGAAGACGACCTCGTCCTCCTGCAAGCTTTCTGGATCAGGGAGCACATGCATTGCTTCAACAGATTTTGGAGTGGTTGAAAAAATGCGTTGACGCAGACGGGACCACATTCCTTCCCGGTGTTCCATCTCTTGACCCCCGCTTCAAACCGCTCAGTTATTGTGCTTGTGCTTCAAAAACGGATGCAATGGCTTCGTTGAACGCCTTCTGAATATCGGTTCGGCTATTGAAACCGCCGGCTGGGGCAGCTTCGCGAACCGACTCTGCAGCAGCAAGCTTGCCGTCCGCATTCAATTTTCTATAATTGATAAGGATGAGGCCCAAATACGGTGCTTCAAGAGCACTTTGTATCTGCGCCCCACTGTCTGCTGAATTGACCGCAGCAACCGCATTGCGCAGCGCTACAGCATCTCTTTGAACCGCTACCGCCTTGTTCAAAGCATCTTGCAGCTCAGCTGTATCGGCATAGTCCCCAGCACTCAGCAATGCTTGTGCTACCGCCTCTTGATCTTGTGGGCTAAGCTCGTTGTAGCCCGTCAAGTTCAAAGCTAGTTCTACGGCGCTCAAGACTTGTTGCAGCGTGGCAGCTGACTCGGCAATTCGCACTGCCTCCAACGCTTGTACGAAAGGCTGTACGTAAACCGAATCCGTTACCGTCGTAGATTGATCGTATACGGAATCCGATACGCTGCCCCCTTGGAACATGTCGGCTTTTATGAAATCAGCCGGAAGTACGGCAACAACAGTTGACGCGGCCAAGGTCGCTGTCATGACTTGGGCTACTTTTTTACTTAAAGGCTTTTTTGAATCGGATTTTTTCTTTGTCATTGGAAATCTCCTCTTTTCTTCATGAAAGTTAGGATGAATGGGTTGAATTTGGATTAGATCAACTGCTTATGCAAGAGTGATCCGTTTATTGGTTCAATGCCTGCCACCACCTCCAAAGTAATCCTCAAAGTGAGTTGTCTTCCTTATGCCGTCCCGGAAAGCGAAGGTACCGCTTCGTTTCTCATCTCCCGAATCAACATTTTGCAGACGGCGCGGTGATGCTTGCGTTCGAACTTCAAGTGGAGATGATACGCTTCCTCCTCAAACACCTCAACGGGGTCCCTTTTTTCCAAAGCCCTATAGTGGATTCCTTGTTTAATGAATCCAAGCTGGTCCAGATGATCCTGCCAAAACTCATCAAGCAGCCGCAAATATTCATGCCGCCATATGGAACGCAAATGCTGCAAGCTCCGATCCTCTATGAAATGCGCCCAATCCTGTCTCCAGGTTTGCTCCACTTGTCCAAGCATTCCTTTACCTGTCATGAAGTCTGTAACCGCAAGAGGGGACGATAGCCCAAACTCCTGCCTCAGCAGCTCCACCTTCCATTCCTCAGTGAGCCGGTCAGAAGGACAATACCTCTGCACACGATCCTTGATCCAAAAGGAAACGGATCGGCAAACGGCATCTTCCACTCGCTCCATTAAAAGCATCCCTTGCCTATGCGCATAAAACCATTCCCTCTGGTGATGAATGACGCAGTCGAACTTGTATACCAATGAACGAATATCGTACATTTGCTGCTCTGCCCGCCTTTGCACCATTTCCACAAAACGCAGCAGTTCCTTGGAGGAAACACCTTCATCCCCCCAACTCCACTTTTCTTGCCATGCCTCCACCTCTTCACCAGCGAAGCGATGGAATAAATCATCCTCCAGCGAGATAAAAAACTGTGATGCTCCCGGGTCTCCTTGCCGTCCCGATCGTCCTTTCAACTGAAGGTCAATTCTCCGGCTTTCATGCCTCTCGAGCCCGATGACATGCAGTCCTCCCAATTCGGCAACACCTTTGCCTAGACAAATATCGGCTCCACGTCCAGCCATATTGGTAGCTATTGTGATGCCTCCCTGGGTTCCGGCGCTACGGATGATTTCCGCTTCTTCAGACTGAGTCTTCGCATTCAGCACCTGACATCTCAAGCCCGCTTGTGACAAGCGGTCCGCCAATTCCTGCGACTGCGAAACGGTAGTCGTGCCCACCAATATCGGAATGCCCTGCTGATGCAAAGCAGCAATCTCCGAAACCAATCTCTTGTACTTGGCTTCTAAGCTGACAAAGACGAGATCGGGAGCATCCCGCCTGACAACCGGCTTATGCGGAGGAATCGACAATACATCCAAACCATAAATATGCCTCAGCTCTTCACAATCCGTCTGAATCGTCCCTGACATCCCGATCACTCGGGAATACAAGCTAAAAAACTTCTGTACCGTAATCGAAGCATTAGATCGAGTCTCCTCGCTGATCGGCAGCCCTTCCTTGACTTCGATCGCCTGGTGAAGACCATCGCTGAATTCCCGACCCTCCATCATTCGTCCCGTAAATGAATCGATAATTTTCACTTTACCGCCTTCAACCAAATAATCCCGATCAACCCTCATTAATACCAGAGCGCGCAAGCTTTGCAGCAAATAATGGAACACTGTCGTATATTCCAAATCAAACAAATTATCGATCATGAACACCGTTTCGATCTTCCGAATCCCGGTTTCGGTAAACATCACTTGATTCGATTCAACGTCCAGCTCATAATCTTTTTGCTCCCTTAAGCCTTTGACAAACTTGGAGCAAATGTAATAAAGATCGGGTGCTGCTTTCGTCTTGCCCGCAATGATCATCGGAGTTTTGGCTTCGTCAATGAGTACACTATCAATTTCATCAATAACCGCATACGCGAGCGGACGCTGTACTTGCTTGGCCGGATCAAACGCCAGATTATCCCTCAAAAAGTCGAAGCCAAATTCCGACCAAGCGCCGTAAGTAACATCGCATTCGTAGACCGCCTGCTTCTCTTCCATATGAAGTCCTGCATGATTCAAACCAATCGACATCCCCAGCATCTGAAAAACTTCACGCGCCTGCGTATAATCTCGTTCGGCCAAATAAGGATTGACCGTAATCATATGAACGCCCTTGTTCTGAAGCGCGAACCAAAAAACAGGGATCAAAGATGCAAGCGTCTTCCCTTCACCGGTCAACATCTCAGCAACTTTGCCCTTCATCATCCCGTAGCCGCCGAGCAGCTGCTCGTCATGCATAACCAAGCCCAACCGCCGCTTAACCGCTTCTTTTACCAATGCAACAGCTATGTAAGGAACATACGCAGGAGGTGTACTCCTCTTAAGTTCCTCTTTTAGCTTTTCAGTCATCAACATGAGCTCCGAATCAGAGATGCGACTAATCAGGTTGTACTTTTGGTCGATCAGGTGGAGGGCATTTCTCATGCTTACTAGTTCATGGGATACTAGGCCTTTCGCCCACTTTTTCCAAGCCGCAAGCAAATTAACAACTCCCATCCCCAAAAATGTAGTCCTCCAATACCATATTTCTAAAAATATCTTTAATTTAGATTAACTAAAAAACGTCTCACTTAGTTATATCGGACTATTTCGACAATATATTAATAGTAAATTCTTTCAGTTTTTTAGATTTCATATTTATTTTTTATATATTTTATAGTCATTCAAACATAATTTTGCTTAAAATAATCAGGCTTGATCTTCTAAAATCACATTTAGGCACAAAAACCTAGTATCCAAGGCTCATTCTCTAGCCATATAAGGTTTAACCACATAAAAAAATACACCCCTTAAAATTTTCATCGGAAAACCCAGCGGTTTGTCCAATGTCTATTCTTAGGGGTGCACTTGATGTTTTAGTGTTTGCTATTTTTCTCTCTTTGAAGAACAAGAAGGTTCATTACGATTCATCATTTGTATTCCTGCTGCTTAGTCTTCTTCTATAGTAACAGCTTGATGCCGATTGATCCTCACAAAGATGTTATTGTTTTCTATGTAGGTGATCATTTCGTCTATTTCCTCAGCAGTCAATTTAAAATATAATATTCTTCTCCATAATGACTCGAACTAAAGATGTTAGAATCGAGGAAATTGTTAAGCAGATATTCTTTAGTCGATTTACTCCACTCCACGAAAAATTCAATTTGTTCGCCATATTCTTCAATGCTTAGTATTGGACAAACAGATTTTAAATCATCAATTAAACGTAGTTCACTTCAACCTATAGCACCTCACATATGTGGAGTGTCTTTACAATATAAAACAAATCTTAAAGTGGTAATGACCGCATCAAAGAAAATTGTTTGGCGAGAAAAAGCGGAGTATACGGCATGTCATTTCGCAGCCAAGCGATAATCGTACCGATTAAAGCGGAAGAACTGTACCATATCGCAATATCCTTTTGAATATTCGCTGTTGAAATGTAGGATTCGCTCTCTTCTCCACCTAGCCTTTCGGCAACTAATCCCGCTAGCAGCCTTAACAATCGATCCGAAAAGATCGTCGTTCGATTCGACGCGAGAATGATTTTGTAAAATTTTGCGTGTTTGGCAATGTGTTCGAGCAAATTTACTAGCATCGGCCAATCCACCTCTTCTGCCGGATTCGGATTCGGAAGTGTATTGTCCAAAACTTGATGAATGTCATCGATCATATCATCCGCCATCTTTTCCAGCATATCCGGAATGTCCCGATAGTGCAGATAAAAAGTAACCCGGTTAATGGTGGCACGCTCTGCCAATCGATTAACCGATATTTTCTCGATATCCATTTCCTGAAGCATCTCAATAAAGGCGTCTCTAAGCAACTGACGTGTTCGGAGTATGCGAGGATCTGTTCGCTGCATTGTATGATCCATATCCTTCTCCTTTTTACTTTTTTCAAACTACAATTTTAATGCATTCGTAGAATATCTTCGAGTTAAACGACATTAAAACTTTTTCATGTAAACTACTTTACACTTTATCCAATTCTGTTGCTTGTAAACACATCAATTCTGCCTATAATCTAATTAATACACTGTCGATTATATAACACAGTGTAAATTAAGTCTATGTAGAGAGATTGAAAGGATGGAGTAGGTTGAGTAAAAGTTTGGCAATAAACAGCAGTTCGATAAAAAAGGGACCGATCTTGTTCGTTATGATTTTGGGTGCCTTTCTTGCGACGCTGAATCAGACAGTCATGAGCGTTGCTGTCCCGGAATTGATGAATGATTTTAACATTTCGGCTGCAACGGCACAGTGGCTGACAACAGGGTACATGTTGGTTAACGGTGTTTTGATTCCGATCACAGCCTATTTGATGCAGCGATTTACGACGCGTGAGCTGTTTCAAACCTCAATGTTTATTTTTCTTGCGGGAACGATCGTATCGGCGGTTGCAACGAGCTTTCCCATCCTGCTCACTGGGCGCTTGATTCAAGCAGCCGGAGCCGGAATTATTATGCCGCTGCTCATGAATGTCATTTTAACGCTGTTCCCTCCCAATAAGAGAGGGGCCGCTATGGGCATGGTCGGGTTCGCCATCATTTTCGCACCAGCGATCGGGCCAACGCTTGCCGGTTACATCCTGGAAAATTATCCGTGGGAAATGATGTTTTACGGCATGATTCCGTTAACTCTCATTGTTATCATCTGCGGGTTTATTTATCTAAAAAATGTATCGGAGCGAATCCAAGCTAAAATTGACATGCTAAGTGTCGTCCTCTCCACCGTTGGATTCGGCGCAATGATGTACGGCTTCAGCAGAGCCGGCAGCTTAGGCTGGTCGAGCGCGGAAGTTCTCGTAACTATAATTTCGGGGGTTATTTCCCTCGTCCTGTTTACTTGGCGGCAGTTGGTTTCCCAAAATCCGCTCCTTGATCTCAGAGCTTTCAAGTACAGCATGTTTTCTTTAACAACCATCATAAATATCGCGGTTACCATCGTAATGTATGCGGATATGATGCTGCTTCCCCTTTATCTACAGAATGCCCGTGGCTTTACAGCTCTGGAGTCTGGCTTGTTGATGTTCCCTGGCTCGATCCTAATGGGCATTCTGATGCCGATCACGGGACGGCTGTTCGATAAGTACGGAGCCAAATGGCTTTCCATCATCGGAATGGCGATAACGATCATCACCACCATCGGCTTTATCAACTTGACGGACACGACCAGCTATACCTATCTGGTTCTCATGTCTACGGGTCGCCGATTCGGTATGGCTATGCTCCTTATGCCGATCACTACAGCAGGTTTAAATCAATTGCCAGCTAGACTTAATGCGCATGGTACAGCTATCTCCAATACGATTAAGCAAGTTGCCGGCGCTGTAGGTACATCACTGCTCGTAACCGTTATGACGAGTCGTACCAATACTCACCTTCAAGATTTAATGGTTTCAAACGGGACAGAAGCCATAACACAAAAGCAAATGATTATGGAAGCTTCAATCCAGGGTATCAATGATGCCTATCTCGTTATCGTTGGAATAGGCATTATCGGTTTGCTGCTATCGTTCTTTATCAAACGTACGAATCAAGCTTCTGCGGAAGAATCCAAAGCCAAACTGAAAGTGGCAATCGCCAAAGAAGCGTAATGAATGAAGCAGTCTGCTGAGCCAAACTAAGGTATTTCTCTCAGCGGTCCGCAAAACGAAAATAGAAGGCTTACTCCGTATCATAGAGTAAGCCTTCTAACGTTTGCTGAATTCCAGACAACCTTAGTGTTAACCGAATTCTTCATTAGCTTAATTGATGAACAATGGCAGCCGCCGGTAAAATTAACAAACTACCTAACTTGTTCCTCGCTCCAAATCTCCAAATCTGTATTCCCGAAGTGGCATCGTATCACACGTTGGCCGTTATAGGTCGATACGATGGCGTCCCGCCAATCGGCGGGTTCCTCCCCAGCCAGCAGCGGCCCAAGTGAGCGTTTAGAATCCCTGCTTATGAATTGGAAGATTAACAGAGCATCAAGTGAGACTATTTCAAATAAAACGGATCGCCGTGCAGCGGCGGCAGCGGCTGCGGCCGAACGACCTCGCCACCCCGTTCATACGACTCCTGCACTGCATGCACATACTCCAGCACAGCAAGCGCAGCGCATCCAGAGACACCTTGCCGTCAACATCCTATCGTCCTCTGAATTGAATATTCATGTCATTAGATAAGATCAATAGACGAATTGTCGAGCCGTCAGTTGTAATCGCTTTATATTTCCATCATACTGTCTCTTTCTGTCCGAATCATGGCGGTTCGGGACAGAAACCGTTCCGATCGGGACCGTTTTCAAAAAAAGGGATAGCTCGATTACGTACAAAAACCTAAAGAAAAAAACCGCCAATATATGCACGGTCTATCGTAATTTATTGCTCATCTCCATTCTTTTTTGAAACAATTGTAACCGCTCTAACAACCACGTCAGGGAGTCTTTGACGAATTTGCATCTTTGCTTCGGCAAAATGGTTTGCTTTCACATTTTCGAAATACAATACACCATAAGCGTCTTGATATTCTACCGTATATTCAATTTGTTCATTGTTCACGAACCCCGCCACCTCTTCTGTCCATTCCCCTAAAAGAATGTTCGACAACGTAAGGAATTAGATTCATAGTTACGCTCCCTTCATTTCTTAGTAATCAACACGGTATTTCTCTTCTAAGTAAGAAGACTCATTGTACCTTGATTTCAAAATTCTAGGTTGAATAAAAACGATATCTGTATCTTCACTTGAAGGAGTGATATTGGCATTACCTAATTCTTTAATACGTTCTACAACTTGTTCGTCAATCTCGACCAAATCCATTTCATCTTCACATACCAACCGTATTGGTATTTCTCGGGTGACCGTATTCTCGCGTGATAACAAAGTCACACAAATTGTCACTTCACCACATGCTATTGCGTCTTGGGTGAAAATTTCAATCATAACCTCTTTGTCCTTTGAATCGAGGAGAATTTGTTTACGACCATTCTCGGTATAACCATTGAGATTGCATGAGCGATAAATCCCATTCGGAAGTTGTATCTCCATTTCGGTTTTTTGGGAAACAGATTCTTCATCTCGGAAGATTTGTATCCATAAGTGATTCATTCCTTCTTCGTTCTCCATCATTGATTTAGCTAACTTCATTTCAAGCATCATTGATTTTCACCTCTTAATGCCTGCGATACCGAATCAATAACTTTTTGCTTTAATTCAGCAGAAATCCGGGGGCTTATCGTTATGATGACATCATCAGAAATTTTCAGTATTTCGTTTTCAATCATTCGACTCGGTTCATATAATGCCATTTGCTGACTGATTTTTTCAATGTCCTCCAATGAAAGTTTCTTTAATAATTCCTGAATAGACGCTAGGGTTTCACCAGTTCTTGATAAAGTGATAATAGCGCGAAAATAGTGAATGTGATTATCCGTGTACATCCTTTTATTACCGATTAATTCAAGGGGCGGTATCATACCAATTTGCGTGTAATACCTTACCGTTCGCAAATTCATGCGTGGGTCGTCTTGTTGGAGAACTTCCGCTATTTGTTTGGCGGTATAACTATTCATGACACACCTCCAATTACACTCTACTGTATCCATTACAGTTAAATGTATTATTTACAGCTTACTGTAACTATATTCAATTGTCAATCCGTTGTGCATGGATTCGGGTAAAATAAAAAGCAGGACAATTAGCCCCTCTTGTACAATAAATTTGTGAGCGAGTTAGGGAGGGAATAAGTGGATATTTATTGAATCGAAGGATTTCCAAATACAGAAGTCCTTAGAATAAAAGATGCTAATCACGTATTAGAGGTAAGCGAATTGCATCAGTCTTTAAAGATATTGAAAAACATAGTGGAGGTATCTAGTGGGTTTTTCAATCATAAATAGTGCACATGATAGTCATTCAGCTAACAGGCAGATTTCGCTAACTGGAGTTGAATGTTGTTATTCCACTCTCAATATTATATAGTGAGTAAAAATTCATTCATTAAAAAGGAGCGAATTGCTTGCCGCGTAGCAAGGAACAGTTTGAAGAAATGCGCAATGCCACTAGAGAAAAAATCCATTCAGCTGCAATGCAGTTATTTGTTCATCAAGGTTTCGGCTCGACGAATGTTCAAGATATCGCGGATACAGCTGGCATAAGTATTGGGCTGCTGTATCGTCATTACAAAACGAAGGATCAGTTATTTAACGAATTGGTTGCCTACGCTGTTGAAGGATTGAAACGTAATATTACTTTCTTTGAATCCGATCAATCCCCTAAAAAGTTAATGGCAATGTTTGTCGACGAAGTCTACAATGACATGATCAATGGGGAGGAACTAGCCCATCTGCTGATCCTTATTAATCAATCGCTATTAGCTGGAGCTGCCACAGCCTCAAAACTTTATGAAGAGATCCTCCAGGTAAATACCAGGCTGCTTGATTCTACGGCACAGCTCATTCGCAAGGGTCAGCAGCTTGGGGAACTTTACTCGGGTGATGCGCAGGAAATGGCTGCCCTTTTTTATGCATCGATTCAGGGTTTGGCTCAGATGAAAGTATTGCTAAAGAGCAACTTTACCATGCCCTCACCATCTATCCTCACCGCATTTCTATTGAAGGAAAGGAAGTGACCATGTCATGATTAACGTGGTTAGAGCCGATCAAGCTGAATTTGATGTGAGGCGAGGAATATCTGAAATATTCGCAGAGGGATTCACACAGTGGCTTGGGTTTTTCTCTAAGGATCCGAAAAGGATTGCTGCAGCGTTCGCCCATATATTCGTTTTGGACCAATTTTATGTGGCTTTATACAAGGGGCAAGTGGTCGGAATGGCTGCTTGTACGGATGGAACTTCACTTTCGGTTAAACTGGATAAAAAGGAACTTCGCAAACATTTAGGCTTTTATAGAGGCACTATGGCTGGTATTTTCTTGAAAAAAGAGTTTGAAACTCCCTTCGTTCCTCCTTCACCTAGTGTAGGCTCCATTGAATTTGTAGGGACTGCCGCCGAATTCAGGGGGCAAGGCGTTGCTTCGCAACTGAGTCGTCATATCCTTGAGCATACACCATATGAGGTTTATTTGATTGAAGAAGTCGCCGATACCAATATTCCAGCCATGAAACTCTATCATAAATTAGGTTTTGAAGAATACAAACGCAGGCAAATACCAATTAAACGGGCAAAGAAAATCGGGATCAATTACATTGTATCATTGCGATATTCGAAATAATGCGGATTAGAAAAGTTATTACGTTGACCAACGAATTCTAGACTTCTAAAATGAAGGATACTCATTAAGACAACAACCAGGATGAGGGATTCTCCTACATACCCAGTACCTATAGCTGAGCCTCTGCAAACTCAATCCTCGATTGCTCTCTTATTGGATAAAACAGCACTATCTCGATGCGCTTGTATCAGTGGATGATTCCTTTTTCCTACGGATGAAGTACCGATCGATGAAAAAAGTGATGAGCAAGGACAAGACGCCAAGCAAAACCGGTACACCAAACGCTTCAAAGGAAAAGGAATTTCCTTCCAGCTTCAGGTGGTCGGTGGCGCGATATTCGAGCCGCTTTGCGGCAAATTTCGCCGTCAGGATATCCTCTTGTCCGGCCAAATCCTCGAATGCTGGATCCATTGCAAACTGATCCGCCGCGTCGCGGTGCAGGAACAGCAGTTTCGCGCTGTTGCCGCTGTTCTCCCATTGCTTGATGTCTTCGGAGGCTGCAGACTCGGCATTGGCACCGACGAAAATCATTTTCGCCAGCTTAGGCACGTTTTTTATCTGATAACGCGCGACTAGGTTCAGGCCGTGCTTCGTTAGGATCGGTTCGTTAGCACTGGAAACAGTCAACATCGACGTCGTACCGGAAGCGGCGAATGTATCGAATGCGGCGGCCAAATCCAGTTCATCGGCGCCGTTATATAGCAGCACGCCCGCCTTTACTTTGTTCCATTGATAAGCGTTATTCAGTACGTACGTTATATCGCTCAACCCGGGAACGAACGGTTTCATTTGCGGGTTTGTCACGTAATCGTAAGAGGGATAGTTCATCTCTTTCGCCACTTTTTTCGCCGCCGCCTCGCCCAACTGCTGGGAGATGACGTATAGCGTAGCGTCGATCCCTGATGTCAGACCGGCAGAAGATACGATATTGCCTTGCGGGATGTAGCGCCGATCTTTCACCCACTGGATTTCCGGATATTTTTTAATAAGCCGGTTGATGTCACCCCAGTGCGTCGCAGCCGATTTACCGTTCAGCAAGCCGGTATCCGCCAGGTTTTCAGCCCCGTTGCAAATGGAGATCAATGTCGTCTTGGCGCCCGAGTGCTTCCGAATCCATTCGCGGACAGGTGCATATTTTTTCTCATCCAAAATCGGCATAAACGGAATGACGATAATATCCGGGCTTTTGCTGAGCATCGTATCCATTTCGTCAAACGAATAATGCGGGACGGCATCGAGTCCGCCGGTTAATGATTTAATTTCGCGATCGGGGGCAACACCGTATACATTGTATGCTTCAGTCATCGCAAACATTTCGTACGGGACGAGAAAATCGAACACTTCCGTCGTTTCGTTCGCCAGCAGCACAGCCACTGTCGGTTTGTTCACGTCATATTTCGGAACCTGCACATCCGTCAATGCAGGAGCGGCTTTATCGTAAACCGACATTCCGGCATTCATCGTATTGACGAACCCGACTGCGCCTGTCCCTCCTACGACGACGACAAAAACGATGAGATAGATAAAGATGCGTAATACAGTTTTCACATGTTTCGCTCCTCCCAGCTAGATAGTTTCCCATAAAATTTAACACATCAAGATGAACATATCCTCTATCTGTGGTTCGGTAGAGGGGCTCGCCTAACGTCGGGACGGCCACTGGACCTTAGTCTGCATTCTTTTTTTAGCAGGACTCGATAGGGCAATAATTTTAATAAAACTGTGAAAAACGGACTGCTCGGTAATGCAAAGGTGCTAACAACTAAAAATAAAGTTTGGAATGACAGGAGTTCTACTAGTCATTCCAAACTTTATTTAATCCAGTTAATAAATAGGTTCCATTATACGGTAAAGCAAGAGCCTGCAATCGATAAACAGAGGCATTATTGAGAAATCTTTGATGCAACATGGTTCTTAGTATCCTTAATTTGCGTCTTATGTGCGAGTCCAAAAAAAGCGAAAAGAGCAAGCAGACTAGTGGACAAGATGATGATCCCCATCGGAACCGCAGAATTCTCTCCGGCAACGCCGACTAGTGGTGAAGTAAATGCTCCAATCACAAAAGGCAGCAAACCAAGCAGGGCAGATGCACTTCCTGCCCTTTCACTTTGCGAACCCATCGCCAGAACAAAAGAAGCTGTTGCCGTCATACCGATTGATGCTACAAAGAAGAACAACGGAATAACCAATGCCAGTAAAGGACCGTGCAACAAAATAACGAGCAAGGCTGCAAAACTAGCTGCACAAGACATCAACAAACCAAGAATAACAAAGTTGTGTTCCGAGAACGTTTTGCTGAACCGTCCTACGACCTGTGAACCAATAATTAAGCTTATTCCATTAGATGCGAACAATAGCGCGAATAGTTGTGGAGAGGCTCCGTAAATATTTTGATAAACAAATGGAGTCCCCGATACGTAGGCAAATACGCCCCCAATCATAATGCCTTGTGCAAGCGCATAGCCCATAAACTGCCGATCCTTAATCAGAGTTTGAATACCGGCTAACAGCTCTCTGAAGTTGCCGGATACCCGATTTTGAGCGGGCAAGGTCTCTTTTAGGCCCATCGTTGCCAAAATAAGGAGTAGTAAACCGACAGCGCTCAGCACGAAAAACACGCCAACCCACGTTGTGAAGGAGATCACACCGCTGCCAGCCATAGGCGCAATCATAGGAAACAGATTATTTATAAGCATGAGCATGGAGAAAAACTTCGTTAATTCTGTTCCGCTGTATAGATCGCGTACGATTGCTCTGGAGATAACAATTCCCGCAGAGGCAGCGAAACCCTGGACAAAGCGTGCAGCTATAAACCAATAAATATTCGGGGAGACCGCACAGACAAACGAAGCAACCAGAAAGAAAAAAAGCGAAATAATAATTGGCTTGCGTCTCCCATGAACGTCGCTTAATGGTCCCATAATCATTTGACCCAAACCTAAGCCAATGAGGCATGCTGTCAAACTAAGCTGAACAAGAGAAGCCTCGGTTCCAAAATCAGCCGTAATTTGCGGGAATGAAGGCAAATACATGTCAATCGTAAGCGTGCCAAGAGCTGAAAAAGCACCTAACAGCAATACTAATCTTAGGCGATCATATTTTTTTGTTGCAGACATCGTCTAATCTTCTCCTAAACTATCCCAAATTGATAAACCTTTGTAATCATATAAACTTGCTTCATTATAGACCAAATTAGACATAAACCCAATAGAAACTTGCTCCAACCTTTGTTAAGATTTGCTATTTCTTTCAATCAACAGATTTTGCAAAAAGAAATAAAAAAAGCCACGCGACAAGACGTGGCCATTTTCCAACGGATGCTGGATATGGAGACAACAAGGTCCATATTGATGTTTATGCAAGCGTTTGACGGTAACTCTAGTCATGTTCAGCTTGCACTTCCGCTTTGCTTAGCGCAAGCTTGGTGAATAGATCTTGAAATACCGCGTCACGGTCGATATAGCTTGCGCAGCGTATCAAATGTCTTGTGCTGTCCGTGCTCCAGCGGAAGTCTTCCGAAATGATTGGGCTTGGAATAAGCCGCGAAGGAACCCACTTTGGCTGATTCAGCCATGCGATAACCGAGATATCCCATATTACTCTGGAATAGGCGAAATGATCATCCTTGCTGTTTTTGTACGTCTCATAAAGGTACTCACCAATTACGCCGGAAGGCTTTACATAATCTCTAACTTCCGATAGTGTCGTACGCAGGTTTGAAGCGACTCCCATGCATGGGATAAGGACCAGAGGCACGCCGCAGTTCATCAACGTTCTCGAGGCATGGAGATCCTGTTCGAGATTAAACTCGCGAGTGTCAGGCCAATCCAGCGCGTGGCCGCCCAGCCAGACCACAACGATGCGCTCGATGATTCTCGGCTCCAATAGAATGGCACTCGCAATATTCGTGATGGCTCCGATTCCGACTACATATAATGGATCATTCAGATCGCTTGCCATTGCGCGCTCTACCAAATTCAGCGCAGCCTCGCTGCGAATCGGGGAGTTAGCGGCAGGCAAATAAGCTTCGGAGCCGCGATAGACGGGAACATCCTCTCGATTCATTAGCTTAAGAATGCGAATGATTTCCTTATAGCTTTTATCCATCCCGTCCTTCGGTCCGGTGGAGAGCTCATTATGGAACGGTGCTGCATAAAGAGCCTGAAGCTCTATTTTTTCAGGCGACAATAGCGCATAAATGACCGCAAATTGGTCATCAATCTCGTTAAATGTATCGGTATCGAGCACCATTCTGACTCTACCGCCTGAGAGCTTCGCGATAAGCCTCCCTTCTATAAGCAATTGCTCGACAATTTGATTTCGCGTCTATATTTGGAAGTACTGCGGGCTTATCCCTCCCAAGAAGCAGATAGCCGCCATGATATAATACGATTCGCTCAGGCTTTCATTGATGAGTACTATATGCAGAAAATTGACTTCCAAGCTCTTGCCAACCAATCCGGTTATAGCTATGACCGGTTTCGTCATTTGTTCAAGGAAAAGGTCAGGTTATCTCCCAGCCAATATATTTTGAATCGTAGGATCGAGCATGCCAAAACAATGCTAAGGCATACTCCCTTGCAAATATCGGTTATCGCGATGGAATGCGGCTTTTCAACGGATGCGCAGTTTTGCTGCCTGTTTAAGCGGGAAATTAAGATGACCCCGAAGCAGTACAGAGAGCTTGCCGGTGTATTGCTATAAAGATTCTTCATAAAAAAGGCCACGTTACAAAGACGTGGCCCTCACCAGTATTTTCGAATTTCTTGACATTGTGGACACGACTCTATGTCAATCCGGTATGCTGGGAGCAGCAAAGCGATCTAGAAACAAAGTCGAATTGATGACCAGATTATCTTCAGGACAAGTTCGTCCCAGAATCCGCCACCCCTGCTTATTCAACTGCGATTCATCAATCGCTTCATACATGATTTGCCTCATCCCCTCTGCTGTGCGAATAGCTACTAGAGGATCTGAGGAAGTACGACTAATTTGGTCAAGCACCGCCCGCTTATTTTTCACGAGACTAGCCACAAAGATCCGGTTATAAGAGCTGTAATCGAACTCCGATCCATTCTCCATTACGACAGACACTTTAGTCCCTAAGCCCATTTGCTCGAGTAAAGAGCTTGATGCATCATAAGCCACAGAATCCATCTCCAGGCAGATTACCTCCACATCACCGATTAGGTGCAAAATAATAGGACTTAGCGGCATCGGCCCACTACCAACAAAGACAATCGGCGACTTCACTGTGTGACTATCCTGACGAATGAACCGACGAAAAGTGGACAGTTCCTGACTAACTAAGGCCATGTAAATGTTCCAGTTAGGCAACCTCGTAACGATATCCAAGACAGAATCCTCAGATTTGCAAATGTGACGAGAATCACTTAGCTCTGCTAGAAATTCGGCTTCTGACAACTTATCCTGCAATTTTTGTTGGTTCATTCGAAAATACTCATTGCTTAGAACGGCTTGAATCTCCTCCGGCAAATAGCGGGATCGTAACTGTATTGAAAGTTGACTAATGCTATTTGTAACCAATTGATTAGCAGGAGACAGATCTATTTCCTTTTGAAGAAGCTCATTTGCTTCACGGATAAAAGAGATAAAGTTGTCAACCATTTGCATCATTGGCGCGTTGCCTGTAATTGTTATTGAACCAGTAGAATTACCATCCATTTGCCCCATTCCTCCTTCATCCTACATCCGCTTTCTTACTACAAAATATATTCATATGGTCAAGGATGTAGACGAATATTGGGACGTCATCAGACTCTTGAATCTAACGTTTGTTGACTATAGTATCAAGTTTGTTATCTAGAAGCATCGAATGCTCTATTATACAATGAGCCTAACAAGTGCAATACAAGCGAGAAAACACCGGAAGGAGTGACAGACATGAGATCTGCAGTTGAACAACAAACTAAAAGAAAGCGCTTACCATTTCATTGGCACAAGCAAGATACGGAACTAACCCTCTTGGCATTGCCTGCGACGATTTGGTACATACTGTTTTGTTTCATACCTATGTTCGGGATCATTATTGCCTTCAAAAACTTCAGAATTAGCGGCGGCTTCTTGAGCAATGTGTTTAACAGTCCTTGGGTAGGCTTCAAAAACTTTGAGTTCTTATTCAAGTCGAATGACGCTTGGATCATTATTCGAAACACCATCGGATACAATATTATTTTTATCGTTCTAGGCATTGTGCTTCCCGTTCTATTAGCCATTATGATCGGACTACTCCACAGCCGCAAAGCAAGTAAAGTCTATCAGACGATGATGTTCCTCCCCTATTTCCTATCTTGGGTTGTCGTATCTGCTGTTGGCTGGGCATTCCTAAGCTTTGATAAAGGGATTGTCAATCAAATGCTCGTCAATATGGGCAGCGATCCTGTTAACTGGTATATGGAGCCACAATACTGGCCATACTTTCTGATTCTCTTAAACATCTGGAAAGGCTTGGGCTATGGGATGGTCATCTATCTGGCAACCATCACAAGCCTTGACAGCACCTATTATGAGGCAGCTGTTATTGATGGCGCTTCCATTTGGCAGCAGACGAGATTTATTACATTGCCAATGCTCAAGCTAGTTATCGTCATGCTGTTCATTTTGGCAGTTGGACGTATATTCTACACCGATTTCGGCTTGTTCTATCAGGTCACGCGAGATTCCAATTCTCTGTTCAACGTGTCTACCACAATCGATGTCATGGTATATAAACAACTGAAATCCGCTACATTGGGGATGGCAGCTGCTGCCGCATTCGTACAGTCGATTCTGGGTTGCGCAACTATTCTAATCGCTAATTGGATTGTTCGCAAAATTGATCCTGACAGCGCGATGATGTAAGGAGGTAACACAATGTCAACGAGAACGACTTACGAAACGGGCCTTGAGAAATTTAACCGAACAAGCAAAGTCGTAAACATCTTTTTCAACCTGATATTTATCATCTTGGCGCTGCTCTGCGTCATACCCGTAGTTGTTGTTCTATCCATTTCATTTTCCAGTGAGGACTCCATACGTGAGACAGGATATCATCTGTTGCCGATTGCATTCTCAGGAGAGGCTTACGCCTATGTAGTCAAGCAGGGAACGATGATTCTGCGGGCGCTCGGCGTATCCGCCCTTGTTACTGTCGTTGGCACTGTGCTCGGTGTATTGCTTACCACCTCCATGGGCTATGTACTTTCTCGCCCAACATACAAGCTGAATGGCTTTCTGACCTGGGTCGTATTCATCCCAATGATATTCAATGGCGGTCTGGTATCCAGCTACTTCATTAATACAAATTTATTGGGACTAAAAGATAGCGTCTGGGCTCTTATTTTACCGCTGGCCGTCTCATCGTTCAACGTTATCATTTGTAAAACCTTCTTTAAAAGCACGATTCCCGATGGGCTGATTGAATCTGCAGAAATCGATGGCGCGAGCCAGCTGCGAATCTTTTTCTCAATCATCCTACCGATTTCCTTGCCTGTCATTGCAACAATTGGACTGTTCCTCTGCTTCTCTTATTGGAATGACTGGTTCCAATCGATGCTATATATCGACAACCAGAACCTATATTCTCTGCAGGCACTGTTAAATAGCTTGATGAGCAATGTGGATGCACTTGCCAAGAATGCTGCAAGTATGGGCGTTAGCTATGCCGTGCTCGTTGCAACAATGCCGAAGGAATCTGCCCGCATGGCCGTAGCCATCATCATTGTGCTGCCTGTAGCCTTCGCCTATCCATTCTTCCAGAAATATTTTATTTCTGGACTAACGATCGGCGCTGTCAAAGGATAATAAACGAAATAAGCCAAGCAAGCTTGGTTTATGATAGATCACTGTACAGCTCTTAAGGTGATACCACTTCAATAAGGGGGAAATGAAATGAAGAAATCTTGGAAGCTCATCTCTACGCTTTGTATTCTCACATCACTGGCGACTGCCTTAGCAGCCTGCTCCGGCTCGAATTCTCCAACTGCAACAAATGGCTCTCCGACAACTACAGACGCACCAAAGGACACCGCAGCACCAAGCAAGGATATTCCAACGTTGGTCTGGTGGACCATCGGCGGCCAAGTACCAAATAACTTCAGCAAAGCTATTGATGACATGAATGCATATACAGCTGAGAAGATTGGTGTGAAAATTGACATCAAGGTAGCCAGCTGGGGGGAATGGGACACCAAAATCAACACGATTGTGAATACTGGCGAACCTTTCGACATTATGTTCACAAACAGCGGCAAATACAGCAAGCAAGTGACTATGGGCGCTTTTGCCGACATCACTGATCTGGTTCAAAGTGAAACGGCTGACTTATACAAATTGATTCCTGAAAAGGTATGGGATGGCACGAAAATTGGCGGCAAGTATTATTCCGTTCCCACATATAAGGATTCAGCGCTAACGCAATATTGGGTGTACGATGATAAATACGTGCAAAAGTACAATATAGATATCAACAACATTAAAACGCTGCAGGACCTTGATAAACCTCTGCGCAGCATAAAGTCTGGCGAAGGCAAGAGCTTCTACCCATTGCCAATGACGCAAGGCGAAGGATTGAACGGCTTCTTTAACAATTATGACGATTTAACATTAGGCTTCACCCCAATTGGCGTAAAAGCTGATGATGGATCACGCACGGTTGTCTCTGTTCTCGAGCAGCCTGATGTTATCGCCAATCTGAAGCTCCTGCATCAATGGTATCAGGATGGCATCATCAACCCTGATGCTCCGACTAAAACAGAGAACGACAAAGGCAGACCATTCTTTGCAGCTCAGGCATTTCCAGGTGCAGAAGTAGGCTGGCAAATCAATGATGCTGTTCAAAAATATGATATGGTTCAGCATTTCGGACCTATTTATACGACGAGCACGATCCAAGGCTCCTTGAACGCGATTTCTGCAAATTCGAAATATAAGAAGGAAGCATTGAAGTACCTCGAATTAGTCAACACAGATCCAAAACTGCGCAATATGCTGGCATTCGGCGAGTTAGACGCAGACTACAAAAATGTCGATGGCGAAAAGGTAATCGAGCGTACTTCCGATACTTGGCCGCTAGCCGCTTACTCCCAAGGTACATTCTTTAATCTAGCCGTTACCAAAGGTGCTCCTGAGGATCAATGGGAACAAGTCAAAAAACTGAATGACGCAGCTGCAACTTCCACTGTATTAGGTTTCGCACTGGACATCAGTAATCTTCAAACAGAAGTGGCGAATTGCCAATCTGTATGGGATAAATACAAATATGAACTCATCACAGGCGCATCTAATCCAGAGAAAATGATTCCAAAGATTACAGCTGAGTTAAAGTCCGCTGGTATGGACACGATTATGAAAGCTGCTCAAGAGCAAATTAATAATTATTTCAAGTAAGATTAAATGAATGAGCATCCCTTATTGAGACTCTCTGTATGGGATGCTTTTTCTTGCTGCCTATGAAGCTTTGATTAATCATGTTAAAGTGGTATGGTAAACGCTTACGTTCAATGAGCTGCTGCAATTGAGGTGTCGTATGAGCTCTTTTTTACAAATCAAAATTTATCGTTACAAGTTTATTGCCTATGTCGTCTTCGTCGTGATCATTGGACTTACGCTTGGCATTCTAACCTGCGCAATGCTGCTGAATCAATGGGTTGGTGATGCCCGTTTAGAGGCTGCTAATGCTTTCGCTGGTGTAGAGAATGAGCTGCAGTATGATGCCGACCGAATTGAGGCTTACATGCAGCGCATATACTCCAATCATAGTCTAATGGATGATGCTCGCAGCTTTTTAAGCAGCAGTGCTGAAGGCTACTTAACCAATAGTTTGCAACACAGCCAATTCTCACAGCCGCTGGTATCTTTCCCAGAGGATATTAAAACCTATCTGTACAGCTGGGCGCAGGGTGAAATAACGCAGGTTAGCCTGCATACTAAGCAGTATGGCAATGTCGTACGATTTAACGATAACGGAACCGCAAGCTTTATGTTCGGTCTTCCAAATACAGATGAAGCTTTTCACGATACCATTCTTAAGGGATTCGTTTATCGCAAGAAACTATCAGATCCAGCACTAGGCTCTAAGGAATTAGGAGAGCTTCGCTTCTTGGTCAGCAGTGGTCAAATCTTTAAATCTATTCAGTATTATCGATTGGGAAAGGCCGCTGCAGTCAGTGCTTCTGGTGAGATCTACCTTATCGGCAACGGACAAGACCAAGGCTTGAAGGATTTATACCGTCAGGCGGCGGCGAACGGACGCAGTCATGGTTATATTTCGAAGGGTTTTTTAAAGCATATATTTTTTATCACCTTTCCATCCACCAAGTTCAATTTCAAATTCGTCAGCATCGTTGATTTATCTATGCTGATTCAGCAGCATGCCAGGATGCTAATCACCATCTTCCTGATTGTATTAACGACCATGATTAGTGTACTACTGCTCATTGTGTATAATATGCGTGATGATTCCCGCTTCCTGCATCGCATTATTCAATCGATTGGACGCGTGAAAACAGCCAATTTTACACTTAATCGCCCTGCCCGTTATCGCCGCAATGAATATGGCATGATCGCAAGGGAATTAGACGATATGATTCAGCAGTTGGATAAGCATATCCGTAATGAATATTTACTTAAGCTGAAGCAGCAAGAAACAGAAATGAAGGCGCTTCAAAACCAAATAAACCCTCATTTTCTTTACAATACATTAGAGGTTATCCGCTCCACTGCTCTTGTTAACCAGGACACGGACACCGCTGATGCCATTGCTACCTTAGGGTCGCTTTTTCGTGAAATTGTCAAAAAAGAAAATATTATTTCTATTGCAAGTGAGCTGGAATTGCTGCAGAAGTACTTAGAGATTATGGAGTTTAAGTATCCGGAGCGTTTTTATTATCAAGTCAATGTAGAGCCGAAATTACTCTCTATCCCTACCGTGAAATTTTGGATGCAGCCTTTGGCTGAAAATTTTTTCATCCACGGCTTTGTCGCCAGCAATGAGTTTAATCTGTATGTCGTTAACGGCTGGGAAGCTGATGAGCATTATATATTGGAATTCGTGGATAATGGGCGTGGCATTAACGCCGAGCGTTTAAATACAGTGCGAAGCACTCTGTCCAACCATGATGATATTTCTTCCGAGAGCATCGGTTTACGCAACGTTTACACTAGGCTTCACTTCTTTTACGGGAAAAGCTTTTCTATAGAGATTAAGAATAATGAGGAAGCTGGCATTAAGATTTCTGTACGGATTCCAAAAGAGGTGATTGAACATGTACACACTGCTGATTGTGGATGACGAGCCTCAGATTTTGGAGGGAATGAAGCGAATCCTGGACTGGAAACGATATGGCTTCAGTCGGATCGAAACCTGCGAAACTTCGGAGGTTGCCATGTCCAAGGTTGTAGACCTGCTGCCAGATATCGCCATTTTTGATGTCTGCATTGGCAAGGATCTTGGATATGAAACAATACGCAGACTCAACGAGCTCCAAATCCCTACAAAATATGTTATTATGAGCGGCTATAGCGAATTCAAGTACGCCCAAGAAGCCATTCGCTGTGGTGTCAAAGACTATCTGCTCAAGCCTGTAGAACGTACGAAGCTGCAGCAAGTGATTGAGAAGATTATTGTGGAAGATCTGGGTGGTGCGATAGGTAATATGAACTGCGAGAGTTTGAAAAAGGATCCGGTACTAGGTGTAAACTATGACAGCCTATCCAAGCTGGTCAACCGCATTCTGCTGATGATCAAGACGGAGTATGCTCAGAATATCACCTTAAAATCAGTGGCAGAGCGCTTTCAGATGAACAGTACCTACCTTGGACAATTATTTCTAAAAGAATCCGAAATGAAATTTTCAGAATACCTAATGGCTTACCGAATGCTCCTCGCACAAGAACGAATTCAATCGTCAGATGAGAAGATTTCTTGTATTGCGCTTTCCGTCGGCTACAACAATCTCAATTATTTCTATACACATTTTCAAAGCTTTTTCGGAAAATCTCCCTCTGATCTGCGGGGAAAAGGTTAACGACGAACTCGGCAGAAAGGAGCGGACATCGATGCTAAAGTGCTCTAGACACAGATGTATCTTCATCATAATCAATATTATTCTGCTGCTCACAGCGTTTTCGACCGGTTGCTCCCGGCAGTCTGACAAAAACAACAATGATAACTATTATGGTGACACTGTAAATCTGATTTATTACACGATCGGAGAGCCTGACAAGGATCTGAAGCTCGTAAATGATAGAATCAATGAAATTATGGCTCGTAAAATTGGCGTGACTATCACCTATATCAAGGTAGGTTGGCAGGAGTATGAAGATCGGCTGAACACACTTATATCTGCGGGAAGTCCTTTCGACATTGCTTTTGCACCCAACTATGCAACCACCGCTATGCGCGGCGCATGGCTGAGACTTGATGACTATCTTACGAGTCTGGGTAAAGATATGTACGATACCATTGACCCAACCTTTTGGCAAGGAGTACGAATGAATGATGGAGGCATTTATGGTGTACCGACCAATAAAGAGCTGGCCGTCCGCGATCATTGGATGTACCCTGCTTCCATAGTGAAAAAGTACAATTTCGACATTACCAAGTACAATACGCTGGAATCGCTTGAACCGCTGCTCCGGATGATTCAACAGAATGAGCCTGCATACATACCGATGGAATTAGATCGGGATTCACACAATTTCTTCGCTCTCTATGGCTACGAATATATTGTGAACCATAAAGTTCCCTTGATGGTGAAATCACTGGACCCTAACCCTAAGATCGTGAATATCTTCGAAACAAAGGAAGCACGGCAGGTATTAGACATATTACGTCGTTATTATAAAGCAGGCTTCATTAACAAAGACGCTGCGCTTCGGGAGCCAGGCGGACTAAAGCGCGGGGATAAAGTGTTCTGGAAGTCCTCAGGCGGCGGCCCACTCTCGGAAACTACTTGGAGTAAGGATCGCGGCTACACGGTTGTATCCAATCCGGTAACCCCAATCGTCGTGACCACAGAATCAGTCCGTGGAGGAATCATGGCTGTTAATGCCAACACCAGCCATCCCATTGCGTGTATAAAGCTTCTGAATCTACTCAATACCGACCCTGAAATACGAAACTTATTTAATTATGGTATTGAAGGAGTGCATTACACGCTGGATGAACATGGGCAAGTGGCCCCAATTCCAGGCAAAGACAGCAACGGCGACCCGATCCCGGATGCATCAGCAAGCTATGCAGGAGTACAATATACACAGGGTAACTGGTTTATCCTGAAAACCATGGGCGGTGACAACCCGGAACCCCTCGATAAATGGGATCAATTCCGCAAATACAACGCTGAAGTCATCAAGTCCACCGCTCTCGGCTTTACTCCTGATCTATCCAAGCTGACCGCCCAAACCGATAACATCGAGATGATTTGGAAGAAATACTATCCAAGCCTCATGACTGGCACCGTCGATGTTGACACGATCCTCCCCAAGTTTATCGAGGAGCTGAAGCAAGCAGGCATTGAAGAGGTACGGAAAGAAATACAGAAGCAGCTGGATGCGGGACGGGGGTGAGCGATCGGCAGACGAGGTGCATATTGCATGAACTGGTTAAGCTCCACAAGCTGGACAAATAGCGGTACCTCAGTCCGCAGGTGAATAAGTAATTATTTTCAAAACGCACTAAGCCGTAGTTTATAAAAATACTGCACAATTGGATGCTTTAACTTCATCTTCTTGGTCATATTTAAAATTCGCTTTTTTCCAACTCGTCTGTCCACCAAAGCTAGAATATTCAATAAGATATCATTGCTGTCTATGCTTTCCTCTATAGAAATGGATAAAAACTTATTAGCTGTAACGATAAAATTTGATTTGCTTAATGATGACTGTGCCGCCAAAAGCTCCTTTGCAAATTCTGATTTTTTTCTACTTCTTGCTATTACGATTAGACGATCCTCCGGAACGATCCCCTTGGTATCTTTTCTGACTGCTTCAATTTCTTCATTGTTGATAGGAATTTCGATATCTGAATCATTCTTAATTTCCAGCTCCGTCTGATACCATCTGATTAAGTTAGTTGTATCACTCATATTAAATACGTTCTTTTTATCTACTGCAATATAGCAAAGCCCTGCTTTATCGGGTAAATATCGGTAGCTCGTTGCACGGTATTCTACCCTTCCAGCTAACGCAGGACAGAGAAAACTCTCCAGATTTTGTTTCAATTTGCTCCAGGCCATGTACTACTCCTTGTGTTCTATATTAATTACTGCCTATTGAAGCAGTTGCCTTCTCCTGCTGACATGACTTTTATAATCAGTAGGTGAGACTCCGAATTGTTTTTTGAACATTCTACTAAAATAAAATTGATCGCTAATGCCTACTAATGTAGATATCTCTTTAATATAAGTATGGCCTTTCATAATTAATTCTGCTGCTTTGTTCATCCGAACATTGTTTATATAGTGAATTAAACTCATACCCATTTGATCTCTAAATACGCGACACAAATAGTTTTCACTGAAATTAACATGGTCAGCAATCATTTCTAGCGTAATTTTATCCCGATAATGTAATCCGATATAACTAATGACATCCACTATTTCTTTCTTAGTCACAGACGAATCAAGTGATCTAGGAGCATGTTTCCATAAACTTAACCCATCTAAAGCTTCCATTGCAATAGCTAAGCTTGGAAGAGACGGGTATTTGATGGAGGGAACCGTCGGACTTAATCACACCCAATCACAAACGGATATGATGCTTGGCAAAGCCATTTTTATCGTTAATGGTTCGTGGATGGAGAATGAAATGAAAGATTCTCCAAGAGAAGAAGGATTCGAATTCGGCATGATTCCTGTGCCTGTATTTAATGAAGGTGATGAACGTTATATCCTTTCTAGTTATGAACAATTTTCTATTCCACTCAAAGCCAAAAACGCTGAACTTGCAAAAGAGTTTTTGAAGTTTCTATATACCGAGGAATCTATCCTATTATTTGCAGAAAAATCCAACGGTACTTTTGCACTGAAAGGAGCTCAAGAACTTTTGAGAAACCATTTAACCCCTGGTGTATATGAAATGTCCAGCGCATATGAAGGAACAACTGCCATAACACAAGAGTGGGAAGTTATTCCTAAGTATTCCAAAGAGGATATAAGAAATCAATTGTTTAAAACAGCTATAACACCGATTATGACTGGAAAAATGACTACCGAGGAATGGATGAATCAAGTAGAACATGCATTTATAGAGATTCAAGCGAATAAGAGCACACAAAATTAACGATAAAGATTACCCGTCCTCATTGCTTTGAGAACGAACAAATTTCGGTCGAAATGCACTAGGCGGCATGCCTGTCCACCGGCGGAATTGCCTAGAAAAGTGGCTTGCAGACTGAAATCCAAGCTGTTCAGCTAGTTCTTCCATCGTATAGGTCGAATGCACAAGCAAATGCTTCGCCTGATTAAGCACAATTTTACTCATATACTGTCGCGGCGATTGCCCATAAACCTTAGTAAATATATGTGTGCAGCGTCCACGACTAATCCCAAATGAGGCGGCAATTTCAGCTATTTTTCCATTATTTCCATTCCGTAGTATCTCTTCAATCTCATGGGCTAGCTCAGTTTCAAATACGGAGGCATTATGCATATTATCATCACTCTTCAGAATCGGACTAGTCGTTTTTTCGCTGTACTTTATAAATTCACTAATGATACCTATAGTATGAGATTGGATAATCAGGCGATTAAGCGCTTTGTCGTCTTCAACGGCATCTATTCGATTATGGTGCAAAAGAGCATTTTCAATCGCGTTAACATGTGACAGCAACGATAGTTGAGTTGCCTCTTCTGCCTTAATGATCACATAATCCGTTTTGCATAATCGTGCACGAATAATCGGGTCATCCAGATCGAAATGAAAATTAAAGAAACGATAAACGGATGTTGAGTTATTCTCAGAAGCATGCAACATTCCGGACTTTATTAATATCCAATCCCCGCTGCTAAACGTAAAATCATGGTCACCTATCGTTTGCCTTATCTCTCCATTTTTACAATGCAATAGTTCAAAGAGATTATGATGATGTCGTGGATAAGACCAATTAGGATGAAAATTCCCTACATGACAACCGATAATCTGCAGCGTACTCGTTAGGTTAGGGAGTGAATAATTAATATCCATTTTACATGGACCTCCTTTCGTTCAATATTTCAAGCATCTAATTATAGCGTAACGCCCTCTGAACAAAAGGTCAAATAATACCTGCTTTTGTCCATTTGTTTGATCATTCTTTCCGCATAAAATGAGAAGTATCACTACGAAGCGCGCACCACTTAGAATTGGAGGTCACATAGATGACTGTGTTAACTGTACAAAATGATCAATTTATTTTCGATGACAAGCCTATTCGCTTGATTTCCGGAGCTATCCATTACTTTAGAGTCGTGCCTGAATATTGGTATGATCGTTTATTAAAACTAAAGGCATGTGGCTTTAATACAGTAGAAACTTATATTCCATGGAATTTCCAAGAACCTGCACCTGGCAAGTTTAACTTTGAAGGTATGGCAGATGTTGAAGGCTTTATTCGATTAGCAGGCGAACTAGATTTGCATGTCATCGTACGCCCGAGTCCTTATATTTGCGCGGAATGGGAATTCGGTGGATTACCTGCATGGCTGCTTGCAGATCGAGAGATACAACTTCGTTGTATGAACCGCCCATATCTTGAGAAAGTGGACGCCTATTACGATGAACTATTGCCAAGACTGAAACCATTACTTTCCACAAATGGCGGCCCTATTATTGCTATGCAAGTAGAAAATGAATATGGAAGCTATGGCAACGATACAGAATATCTACAATATTTAGAGCAAGCGATGATAAGTCGTGGCATTGACGTATTATTATTCACTTCTGATGGACCAGAGAACAGTATGCTTCAAGGTGGAATGGTTCCAAATGTTCTAGAAACTGCGAATTTCGGTTCAAGAGCAGAAGAATCTTTCGAGATGCTTCGTCGATATCAACCACAAGGCCCGCTTATGTGTATGGAATATTGGAATGGTTGGTTTGATCACTGGGGTGAAGAGCATCATGTTCGTAATGGTGATGAAGTGGCTCAAGTATTTGAGGATATGCTTTCTTTAGGGGCCTCTGTGAATTTCTATATGTTCCATGGCGGCACTAATTTTGGTTTCACTAGCGGAGCGAATGGCTTAGAACGAGATCATTATGAGCCTACAGTTACAAGCTATGATTATAACGCACCATTGAATGAAGCTGGCGATCCTACTGAGAAATACTTTGCAATACGCGATATTATAGCGAAATATACAGATCTTCCTCAGATGGAAGTTCCTAAAGCTTTGCCTAAGCAAGCCTATGGAACTGTACTTGCTGATAGCCATGCAGTCTTGTTTGATCAGTTGCACCAATTGTCTGAACCAGTAAAATCTGTCACACCAGAGCCAATGGAGCGTTACGGTCAAAATAACGGATTTATCCTATATGAAACATTTATTACAGGACCACGTGAAGAAAAAGAACTCATTATTCAAGATTGCCACGACCGAGCACTCATATTTTTGAATGATGAGTTTAAAGGAATCTTCGAGAGATGGGATTCCAGTAAAAAGGTGCATTTTGAAGTGCCAATTGGTGGCGCACGTCTACGAATTTTAGTTGAGAATATGGGACGTATCAACTACGGACCATTTCTAGCTGATCGTAAAGGTATTACCGAGGGCGTTCGTCACGGCATTCAATTCCTCTATGGATGGACGGTTTGGACATTGCCACTTGACGACTTGAAACCTTTAGTGTTACTGACGTCCTCACATGACCGGAAATTGACGATGTCTGCTGTCCAAGATATGACGCTGAGCGTGACCGCTAATTGTATTAGATAAGGGAAGTGGTCACTGTAAGAACCACTTCCCTATT
>NZ_JBXBBJ010000013.1:0-148021 GCF_057221575.1 Paenibacillus sp. Y660
TATCAACAGGCTTATGAGATTGTGAGTCAGTTTATTCAGGATTATAACCTTATCCGTATTCATGGCAGCATCTATGACTTATCCCCTTATGAATATAGGGAGGCAGTCAAGCAAGGAATGGTGATGCCGAAAAAAGTTAAAGTCTGATCAAGTTCGAAACGTTCATTTTAGAGTAAATGGCAGCAAATTAAAGCAATTTTACGATCGACATCGAATAAGAGGTGCAGTGTCCACAATAAGGGTGTTTGACCGCATTTATTTCTGTTCCATAATCTCTAGCCTGCATCTCAGGGTGACTCAATCTTAAGACATACTGCCTAGTTTCTTCGCCCATCTTGTACATAGAAATAAATAAAACAATGTAATCTAATCTTTAGCAAATATGGAGGACATTATGAGTATAAATCTAGTTAGTGTTTATGATCAAGCAGATATTAGTAAACTAATATTGGTGATCTTCACAAACCTTCCCAAAGAGGTTGTTTATACCTTGTATGCTATATGGTCACAAGACACTCAGAACCATACTTTCTCTGGATCGCATACCGGAGGTTATCAAGATGAAGCAACAACAAACGAATGATCCAATTTGAAGTCCGCTGCGGGCAAGACATTTTCGCCAGCTGTTTATCGGGCAGCTGCTGTCCGACTTTGCGAACTGGCTGGATTTTATTGCGCTTAGAGGTTCGGATTGCTCATTGGCGCAGTAGGCGCAGGCAGCGTTGCTGGCGCATTAATGGCTGGACAAAGGCGCGGATGGAGACAGCGGCCGATTGCCCATATGAGAACGGCGGGCATCGCCACCGGTTTCCTCATTATTGTGGTCGGCTTCGCCGGCATGAAATTTTTCCATATGGGGCCGTTTTGTGGCTGCCGTTATGCGCAGCGCTTGGGTATTGCGGTGCGCAAAGCGCGGTGCCGTTTGGCTATGTGCTGCAAATGGAGACGACGGATGAAACGGTCGGTCCGATATCTGCGTTAGCGAGTGCGCTGCTAACGAGCTGCTTCAGGTGGAAAACCTGCAAAAAGATATCTTTTAACGAAAGGGTGCACGTATATGTCTGAAGATTTTTATTGCGAAGAAGTGTTAAGCGGTCGAACTGTTGTAGAGAAGGTAATGGAGACGGAGCATGTGCTTGCCTACCACCACACCCGTCCATTCTATCCCGTGCACATTGTAACGATACCGAAAAAACATATTTCATCATTGGTGACTTTAGAGGATCATGATAACGATCTTCTTCTGGAGATGATGGATATCGTCAAAAAAGTAGCGTCCCAAGTCGTATCCGAGCATGGCGCATGCAGAGTTATAACGAATCTTGGAAAATATCAGGATTCGAAGCATCTTCATTTTCACATCGTTTACGGTCAGTCGCTCAACAAGAGCTGAATGCTGCTTTCTTTAATTCGACACAACTATTTTGATGGATATACGCTCATTAATGGTACGCTAGAGTTATCTATTACTCGGGAGTGCACCTATCCGATATGGCTATCAGGAGTGGGGCATGAAGGTGCTGCACCGTTATCAAAGCATTGGCAAGCTGACGCTGCTGCCTCGTCGATTGGCAAAATTCCAGCGATGCTGCTGTTCACAATGATTGGCGATGCGCTAGTGACGGAATCTAAGAACCTATTCATTACGACGTTGGTATACGGAATGTTTATGATTGTGTCTCTTTATGCCTATCGACGCTGGAAGCTTAATTAAATAGAATCCAATAAGGCCTCTTCGCAAATGATGCGATCAGAGGTTTTTTTGTGCATTTATCTAGCAGAATGATGGGATAGAGCCTTGAAGGTTTGTTTAAAATGTTCTTTTTATGTTCGTAAATGTGTGATATTATAAAAACGAACAATAACAAACCATAAGCGCTGGCTTGCGATGCAAGCTTTGCGCTATAAAAACTTTTAGGAGGCTTTTATCCAATGGAAATACGCCATACTACTAATCCTACTGATGTGAAGCAATATGATACGGAACGTCTGCGCAGCGAGTTTTTGATCGAGAGCCTGTTCGAGAAGGATCAACTTAAAATGACCTATTCACATTATGACCGGATGATTGTAGGCGGAGCGCTGCCGGTGAACGAAGCGCTTGAGCTGGAGGATGCGGCAACGCTGAAAACCGAATATTTCTTGGAGCGCCGCGAGATCGGCTTCTTGAATATTGGCGGGCCGGCTTCGATATCCGTGGATGGAGAGGTATACGAGCTGAACAAGCTTGATGTGCTTTATGTAGGTAAAGGGAAACGCGAAGTGCTGCTCTCAAGCGTCGACAAAGCGAACCCTGCGAAGCTTTACTTCTGTTCCGCGCTTGCGCATGCAGAAATTGCGACCCGCAAGATGACGATGGAGGAAGCGAACCCGACTCATCTTGGCTCACAAGAGACTTCCAATGAACGTATTCTTTACAAGTACATTCATGCAGACGGCATTCAAAGCTGCCAGCTTATGCTTGGCGTAACCAGCCTCAAAACTGGAAGCGTCTGGAATACGATGCCTTCGCATGTTCATGACCGCCGCATGGAAGCCTACTTGTATTTTGATATGAATGCTGACGCTCGAGTATTCCATATGATGGGCGAGCCTTCGCAGACGAGACATCTTGTTGTAGCAAGCGAGCAAGCGATTATCTCGCCGCCTTGGTCGATCCACTCCGGCGTTGGCACAAGCAACTATACGTTCTGCTGGTCGATGGCGGGCGAGAACTATACATTTACAGACATGGACGCCGTACCTGCAAGCGAGCTAAAATAGAAACATTCGCTACAGGGGGTGCGCTATGCTGGCAGCTGAACGGCATCGTAAAATTATAGAAAAATTAGAGCAACTTGGCGCGGTTAAGGTTTCAGAGCTAAGCGAGCAGTTCGGCGTTACAGAAAAGACGGTTCGCGAGGACTTGGAGAAGCTGGAGGAGAAGGGGCTGCTCAAACGTACGCACGGCGGAGCAGTGCTGGAGCAGGAGGGCGAGGATAGCCTTTATCCTTTGCAGTTCCCGAACAGCAAACATCAACAGGAGAAGTCCGCTATAGCCGCGCTTGCGCTTTCCTGCATTGAGCCTAACGACATTATAGCGCTTGATGCGGGCAGCACGACGCTAGAGATGGCGAAGCGGCTTCCGAATATGCCTGTAACCGTGCTTACGAATGATCTGCTCATTATTCGCGAGCTAACGCTGAAGGATCAGGTAAGGCTCGTAGTTCCCGGCGGTTACCGTCACAATAATCTGCTCATTGGCGCGGAATCGCAGGAGTGGATCAAGCGGCTGAATGTCCATAAGCTGTTTCTATCCACCACGGGCATTCATTTGGAATACGGGCTTACGATCTTTACAGAGGAATTAGCGAAGCTGAAGAGGCTGTATTTGGAGAACGCCAAAACCGTCTATTGTCTGGCAGATCATAATAAGTTCGACAAAGGCGCGTTAATTACGTTTGCCGAATTAAGCGAAATTGATTTTATCATTACTGATGACGGGATTACGTCCGAAGTTGCGGCGAAATATGAGGCGCTTCACATACAAATGTTGAAGGCAGAGCTTCCAGAAAGCGGGAAGCGTACGAGAGGGAGGACATAACCGATGGGTTTGTTTGATTTAACGGGGAAAACAGCGGTCGTAACAGGCGCTGGCCGTGGACTTGGCGCAGCAATTGCGCTTGGACTAGCTGAAGCAGGCGCCGATGTGGCGCTTGTCACGAACAGCACGCCGGCTGTTAAAGCAGCGGACGCCGTGCGGGCGCTGGGGCGGAAAGCGATTACGATTCAAGCCGATATTTCAGATCGCAGCAAGCTTGCGGGCATTATCGAACGCACGGTTGATGAGCTGGGACGCATCGATATTTTGGTCAACAACGCTGGCATTATTCGCCGGACTCCTGCTGCTGAGCATAGCTATGAGGATTGGCAGGATGTGCTCGACGTGAACCTCAATTCTGTCTTTGTCCTTTCCCAGCTTGCGGGCAAGCATATGATCGAGCAGGGCTCCGGCAAAATCATTAATATTGCATCAATGCTCTCCTTTCAAGGAGGCATTAACGTTCCCGGCTATACATCCAGCAAGCATGCGGTTGCCGGTCTTACGAAAGCGCTGGCTAGCGAATGGGCTGGCAAAGGCCTGCAGGTTAATGCGATTGCTCCAGGGTATATGAGCACGGACAATACGGAAGCACTTCGCGAAGATCCTATTCGCAGCGCCCAAATTCTGCAACGGATACCAGCAGGACGGTGGGGAACGTCTGAGGATTTGATCGGGCCGGCGGTATTTTTGGCATCCGCAGCCTCTGATTATATGAATGGCCATATTCTTGCTGTAGATGGCGGTTGGTTAGTCAGATAGAGCGAGCAAAATCAATAGGACTTTCCCTACGCAGCGTAGACTGCGAGAGGGAAGGTCTTTTTATTTTGCTACTATTTAATCTATAAGCCTCATTAGTGATTTTTAAATTAGATACTAGAGAGATTATAATAATCAAAGCTGTTTAATTTAATTCGGAATGGAGGATGCATAATGGAACCTATAATAATAACGCCAAAGGTTGGAATAGGCCCATTTAAGCTGGGAATGAGTGAACGAGAAGTACAAGAAACTTTTAAGGATTACGCTAATTATCGCAGCTCAGATAATCCATATAACCCTAGCTATTTTGAACAGTTAATTACAAAGTTCGGGTATGATTCAGATAACAAAGTTAATTTTATTGAGATTGGCAATCGATATGATGTACCCGAAATTGTCTGTCTTTATAATGGGATTGATGTTTTTAGAACTAAGGCTGATGAGCTGGTAAAAGAAATAGATAAGGAAACCCAATATGTTAGAGATCATGATTCAGAAACAGGGTATTCTTATATCTTTAATGAGATTCAATTGTTGCTTTGGAGAGAACGTGTATTGACTGAAGAAATCTTAAAATCAGAGGAGTTTTTAACAGAGTGGAGCCCTGAGAATCAAGAGCTTGAAAAACGACACTTTTACTTTACTACAGTTGCTGTTACATCTCCTGACTATCTAACTCAACTTTCGGATCTTATAAATCGATTAAAAAATGAGTTCTCACAATCTGCCTTGTAGATCGGTCTTCTTGCTTGCACGTAAGAGGACAATCCATCCATCTTGTATTAAAATAGGAGTAAATTCGAAATGCTTGGAGAGGGTCGTCATGCGCTCTACGATTGCAATTGGCATTGCTGGCGGGTCTGGCAGCGGGAAAACCACATTGAGTAAATTTCTTGCCCACGGCCTTAGCCATTTTAAAGTAAAAGTCATACATATGGACAAGTATTATAAGAAGGAAAGGCCGATAACGGTTGCTTCATTTTCTGGCAAAGCTTATGAAGATTTTAACGATCCGGCTGCTGTTGATCTGGATTAGGTATTAGAGGATTTCAATGAATCTTTGTCCGATAAGGATGACGTAATCATTATTGAAGGTTTTTTGCTGTTCCATTTTTCGCAGCTAAGAGAATGTCTTGATTATAAAGTGTTTGTGGATTGCCAGTCCGATGAAAGGCTCGCAAGACGATTAGGGAAATTTTCGAATGAGCGTCACTCCATGGATGAAGCGATAAGCGAATATTTGGATTTGGTGAGACATACCCATGATCGGTATGTAGAGCCGACACGCTGGTACGCGGATTTAATCGTTAATGGTTCACTTGGATCGCAGAAGGGAAGTCAGATTCTGCTGGATTGGGTATTGCAGAAGTTGGAGGGATCCCGGATATAGAGCCTGAAAAATAAACAGTCCAGAACCTAGTGCTTGTTCTGGACTGTCTATTTTTGGTCATGAAATCAGTCAATCCAAAGAAACATAGGAGACAGAACGTTGACGCAAAACAGATTCTTCAAGATCGCTGTTGTACGGAGACGAATCGGCGGATTGTGCCAGGACATGATTGACTGCAGAGGCGAATAGGTCGAGAATACGTCCGTCCTCATCCGTTTTGTCGTATTGAAAATGGTGTAGAGGCGGAAGAGAGACGCTGCCGATAAAGCTTTGGAGCAGATCGCTCCATCGTTCCAAGTCAATCGAATCTTCGGTGTCGCTCGCAAACAGCTCGCTCCAGCCGAATCCTTGATCACTTGTTAAACGGAGACAAATGCGGTGGCCTGCAGAATCGACTGCGAGAGCAGGGATGACGAATAGCTCGATTCGTGTGACGGATAAAGAAGGGGTCTGTTCCGTGAAAAGGTGCAAATGATTTGCACAATTGGTCAACATGAAAAAATCTCTCCTTTGTTCGCTTACGAGGTTAGCTGTCGGATTCGGGCTAGAGAGAATGCCCTACCAGGGTTACAAATCCCTGGATTCACCCCTTGCAAAACGTTAGAAAACGTTAGCGTTGGTTCCCCCGCTTTTTCATTCGAAAAATTCAGCGTTAATAGTGTACTCTTCATTATAATCCCTAATTGCTTATCTGTAAATCTTTCGAATTAAAACAATGATATGTACGAGATTGCTTGTTTGAATAAAACAGTCTCATCCCATTCGGATTTACCGGTTGAACAAGATGAACGAGAATCCGTCAAGCTCAAGGCTGCGGCTGCAAATAAATAAAAAACTCGCACGTCCTTTATCATCGAAACAGGCTTGGATAGCACGGGAGTTCCCACAGCTGCTCTACTAGATTCACTGGAATTGTTTCATGAATGGCTTCTGATTGCGTGATCATTCGTAATCTCTCCTCCAGTTCGCTTTCGAGGTTAACTGCCATAATCAGGCATGCCGTCTATAGTAAACCCGAATGCGATCATTGTAAAACAGTTGTATTTCGGGATATGGCATCCTTTAGCCATTTTACAAGAAAAACTATCAATATCTTTATAAAAAAAGCATAATTCGCTGGATAACTCGTTTATTCTCTTCTATTCTCCTCTTTAGAAAAATCTGATTATTTCCGCTGAAAAGTGGCTTGTGGGTGCATATCATTATTTTCGAAAATAGGAGTAAAACGTAGAAATAGTGAGATATATCGAGATCGAATTCTATGTAAGCGCTGCGAAACGTTCTGGGGGTCTGAAATTAGCTAAATTCGCCAGCGGGCTCTCTTTACAGTGGCGATAGCGAGGAGTAAGATTCGATACAGGATTTACTAATAAGTTTCGATTTGCTGATCGCTGAGTTTCCGTGAATGCGGAAAACGGGGGAACCAATAAATGAGCTTTGCGCATGTTCGATGTGAGAGTCGAACGGCCGTAGAGCAGGGGTGAATCTTTGACTGGTGCCATGGATACTGGTCAAAGTAGGGCGACTCTCACCGCCCGAATCCGACAGCTAACCTCGTAAGCGTGGATTAGAGAGGAATGATGAAGCTTGTGATCGATTAATGTCGACCACAGAGTGTCATAAGCCTCTGTGGTTTTTTGCTGCCCAAAAACAGAGCAGCTGCTTGAAATGGTTTTAATTTGCTGAATCCTGCAGCAGCAGGAACGGGGGAACCAACGAAGAAAAGGCGTGTATGTACGCTCTTTGCTTCATGGGGTGAATCGCTTGGCAGCAGCCAGGCGTAGGGCAACTCTCAAGGCCCGAATCCGACAGCTAACCTCGTAAGTGTACTCGAGAGAGGCAACAGCCATCGCGCTTCCCGCGGCTTATTTTAGCTGCGGGCATAAGAAGCCGCGGGATTGGTTCCTCTTATCCCAAGGCTTCTTTTTGTTGCCTTTTTTACCAAATGGAGGATAAGCAAGTTGTTGGAAGAGCATATTATCGTAGCTGGATACAACGAATCCGGCAAATCATTTATTCGAACTTTAATGTTTCATCAAATGAAATTTATCGTCCTGACAAATAGCAAGCAGGAGGAGAAGCAGCTCCGCAAGCAAGGGATCATAGGCGTGCATTATATCAATACAAATGATCGCCAAAGCTGGCAGCCGCCGCATTATCCGATTCAAGATGTTTTCATATTCGAGAGCAGCTTTGCACTAAGCTGCCGCTTTGTCCATTGCTGCCGGACTTGGACGACCAAGCCGATCTACGTGATCACGCAGCAGTGGAATCCGCGGGCCGTTTACAAGGGGCTCGGTGCGGACCATATCGTATACTCGCAAACCGGTGAAGTCGGTTTTCTTTTAAGTCACAAATAATGCAGGAGGGAATTCAATATGCAGGATGTTTATATGATCATCGCTTTGCTGGCCTGCTTTGGTTTATTTTACGGATTTTTGACTTGGTGCGGCAGCGTAATCGACCAAACGGGAGGCGGAAGCGAATGATTATCGTGATGGTTATGGCTTTATTTGTTTTCGTTTATCTCATCTATGCCTTAATTCATCCGGAAAAGTTTTAATGGAGGAGGATCATCTACGATGGATATTTTTCAATTGCTGATCGTCATTGCGATTCTGTTATTGCTAGTTAAGCCATTAGGAACCTACGTCTATCACGTATTCTCGAATGAGCATAATCGCTTAGACAAGGTGTTCGGAGGCTCTGAGCGGCTTATCTATAAAATCATAGGTTTAAAGCGGCGAGAGGACATGAGCTGGAAAATGTACGCCCTTAGCTTTATCGCAACCAATATCATATTGGTAGCTTTCAGCTATTTGATTCTGCGTTTGCAAAACGCGCTTCCGTTTAATCCGAACGGGATGGGGAGCATGGAGCCGACGCTTACGTTTAATACGGTCATCAGCTTTATAACGAATACGAACCTGCAGCATTACAACGGGGAAAGCGCCTTATCCTATTTCTCGCAAATGGCGGTCATCATGATGATGTTTACGTCAGCGGCTACGGGCTTCTCGGTTGCGATCGCATTCGTCCGCGGCATTACGAGCCAAGGGCAAGCGATCGGCAACTTTTTCGAGGACTTTGTCAAAGCGCATACGCGAATTTTTCTTCCGGTTGCTTTTGTCATCACGCTTGTGCTCGTTGCCCTTCAAGTGCCGCAAACGCTTGATCCGACATTGACCGTCAAAACGCTAGAGGGCGCGATGCAGCAAATTGCGATTGGTCCTGTCGCTTCGCTGGAGTCGATTAAGCATTTGGGAACGAACGGCGGCGGATTTTTTGGCGCCAACTCGGCGCATCCCTTTGAGAATCCGAATCCGCTGACGAACGTCATCCAGATTTTATCGATGTGGGCGCTGCCCGCTGCACTGCCTTACACCTTCGGCCTATTCGCCAAAAACAAAAAGCAAGGCTGGGTTGTGTTCACAGCGATGATGTGTCTGTTCCTCGTGTTCCTGAGCGTAGCCTACACGTCGGAGAAAACAGGCAATCCAGCGATAAGCGCGCTTGGAATCGATGCTTCGCAAGGCAGCATGGAAGGCAAGGAAGTACGGTTCGGCATCGCGCAATCCGCATTGTTCACAACGGTGACAGCGGCAGCGACGACCGGTACCGTTAACAATATGCATGATACGCTTACGCCGCTCGGCGGCTTGGTGCCGCTTGGCGAGATGATGCTGAATGTCGTTTTTGGCGGCAAGGGTGTCGGACTTATCAACATGCTTATGTATGCGATACTCGCCGTGTTCATATGCGGGCTAATGGTCGGACGAACGCCGGAATTTCTGGGTCGAAAAATAGAGCCGCGAGAAATGAAGCTTATTGCGGTCGCTATTCTTACCCATCCTTTCATTATACTAGTGCCAACAGCAATCGCCTTTATGACGGATCTAGGCAAAGGAGCCATCACAAATCCGGGCTTCCATGGCATAAGTCAAGTGCTGTATGAATTTACATCCTCGGCAGCGAACAATGGCTCCGGGTTTGAGGGACTAGGCGACAACACGCCATTTTGGAATATTAGCACAGGGCTTGTCATGCTGATGGGCCGCTATATTTCAATAATCGCGATGCTGGCAGTTGCGGGTTCGCTCGTACGCAAGCAGCCTGTGCCGGAGACGATTGGCACATTCCGCACGGATAATGGACTATTTACCGGATTATTAATCGGCACTGTGCTTTTAATCGGTGCGCTAACCTTTTTGCCGGTCATCGTGCTTGGGCCGGTCGCAGAATATTTGACACTCCGCTAACGGATGAGGTGAATGATAATGAATAGTAACCAGAAGAAGAAGCTGCTGCCCGCAGCTGCGGTTAAGCGCGCTGTGCTTGATAGCTTTATCAAATTAAATCCAGCTCTTATGATGAAAAACCCGGTTATGTTTGTCGTTGAGGCAGGTACATTTATCGTGCTGCTGATGGCGTTGTTCCCCGCTTACTTTGATTCGGAGGAGCGAATCGGCTTTAATGTAACGGTATTTTTCATTTTGCTGTTTACGCTGCTGTTCGCCAATTTTGCCGAGGCAATTGCGGAGGGCAGGGGCAAGGCTCAAGCGAATTCACTTAAGAAATCCAAGCAGGAAATGAGCTCGAACAAGCTGGTCGGCGACTCTGTAAAGGTCATCTCCTCGACGGAGCTGCGCAAGGGAGACATCGTTATCGTCTCCCAAGGCGAGATGATTCCCGGCGACGGAGAGGTCATTGAAGGCTTGGCTTCGGTAGATGAATCGGCCATAACGGGAGAATCGGCTCCTGTTATTAAAGAAGCGGGCGGCGATTTCAGCTCTGTAACGGGTGGAACACGGGTAGTCAGCGACCGGATAAAGGTGCGGATGACGAGCGAGCCGGGCGAGTCATTTATCGACCGGATGATTGCACTAGTTGAAGGGGCAAAACGTCAAAAAACGCCAAACGAAATCGCTCTGAATACGCTGCTGACGAGCTTGACGATCATCTTTTTAATCGTCGTCGTAACCTTGCAGCCTATCGCTAAATATTTGGATATTCAATTAGAAATACCTGTACTAATCGCGTTGCTTGTTTGTCTCATTCCGACGACAATTGGCGGCTTGTTATCCGCGATTGGGATCGCGGGCATGGACCGGGTTACCCAGTTCAACGTGCTGGCGATGTCAGGTAAAGCCGTTGAGGCAGCAGGCGATATTAATACGATGATTTTGGATAAGACAGGTACGATTACATTCGGCAACCGGATGGCAAGCGAGCTTGTTCCCGTCACAGGCAGCAATATTCAGACGCTTTCGGAATGGGCAGCGATCAGCTCGCTAAAGGATGAAACGCCAGAGGGCAGATCCGTGCTCGAATGGATGAAGAAGCAGGGCGTGAGCTATGACGCATCGCTTGCCGAAGGCGGCGAGTTTGTAGAGTTTAAAGCAGAAACGCGGATGAGCGGCATCGATTTGACGGATGGACGCCACGTTCGCAAAGGGTCTGTCGATGCTGTTCGCAAATGGGTAACGGCACAAGGGGGCAGTATTCCTTCCGATCTGGAGCATATTTCGAATACGATCGCAACATTAGGCGGAACGCCTCTCGCGGTAGCGGTTGACAGCCAAATATTTGGCGTTATTTATTTGAAGGACACCGTGAAGCCGGGGATGAAAGAGAGATTCGAGCAGCTTCGCGAGATGGGCATCAAAACAATTATGTGTACGGGCGACAATCCGCTAACGGCTGCTACCATTGCCCGAGAAGCGGGAGTGGATGATTTTATTGCCGAGAGCAAGCCGGAGGACAAAATTGCCGTTATCAAGCGCGAGCAAGCGGACGGCAAGATGGTTGCGATGACGGGCGACGGCACAAACGATGCGCCTGCGCTTGCGCAAGCGGACGTTGGCCTAGCGATGAACAGCGGAACGATTGCCGCGAAGGAAGCAGCCAATATGGTAGATCTGGATTCCGATCCCTCCAAAATCATCGAGGTTGTTGCCATCGGCAAGCAATTGCTAATGACGAGAGGCGCTCTAACAACGTTTAGTATCGCGAATGACGTTGCCAAATATTTTGCGATCATTCCAGCGATGTTTATGCTCGCGATTCCGGAGATGGGCGTGCTCAATATTATGAATTTGGGTTCTCCGCTCTCTGCGATCCTGTCAGCTCTTATTTTTAACGCCATCATTATCCCGCTGCTTATCCCTCTTGCTATTAGAGGTGTAGCCTACAAGCCGATGAGCGGTGCTAGACTGCTTAGCCGCAACGTATTCATTTATGGACTAGGCGGCGTCATCGTCCCGTTCATCGGAATTAAGCTTATCGACTTTGCTGTGCATTTGTGGATTTAATACGAAATAATGAAAGAAGGAATACGAATATGAATGATCAAATAAAAAGCAGTTCGCGTTTTCAGTTATCAACCTTTTTGGTACCTTTACGAATAAGCGTATTGTTTATGATTCTTTGCGGTATTATTTATCCGCTGGTCAGTACGGGAGCAGCCCAGCTGCTGTTCCCGAAGCAAGCAAACGGCAGCCTTATTGAGGACAGCTCCGGGCAAGTGGTAGGCTCTGAGCTGATCGGTCAAAATTTCACTGATCCTAAATGGTTCCAAGGACGGGTATCGAGCATTGACAATAATGCGGCGAGCTCCGGCTCGAACAACTTTGGTCCATCGAATCCAGCTTTGCTTGAGAGAATGAAAGCCTCAATCGAGGCTTGGAAGACGCAAAATCCCGATGTGCCGATTAGCGACCTGCCGATTGCGCTCGTTACAAACTCAGGCTCCGGGCTTGATCCGCACATCACGCCGCAATCCGCTGTTGTACAGATCGACAGAATCAGCAAGCTAACAGCTGTGTCCATTTCCGAGCTTGAGCAGCTGGTCAAAGCGAATACGGAAGGCCGCGACTTAGTCGTGTTCGGTGATGAAAGGGTAAATGTGCTGAAGCTGAATTTAGCATTGTCTGCATTGCTGGGGGGATAGCCGTATGGCTCCGCTAAAGAGGAAGACGCCTGAGGAGCTGCTGCTCTCCATAGCAAAGCTGCATCAGGGAAGATTGAAAATATTAATAGGCGCAGTGAGCGGCTCGGGCAAAACGTACCATATGCTGCGTGAAGGATGTCAACTGAAGCAGGACGGGATCGATGTGGTTCTCTGCGCGGCAACGCTTCTGCGTGCGGAAACGCTTGAGCAGGCGGAATCGTTCGAGCGGGTGCAAAGTATCCATTGGTCCAAGGATGGAGCGGAGCAGGAGGATCTGGATCTGGACGCGCTGCTTGAGCGGAATGCCGAGGTGGTTCTTGTTGACGGACTCGCTCACCGCAACCGCGAAGGCGCGCCGTTCAAGACACGGCTGGAGGATGTGCTGCATCTTCTCAGCAAGGGCATAAGCGTCATTACGACGATCAACGTGTACGAGCTGGAGGGTGTCGATGAGATTGCTTTAAAATGGACCGGCATTCGCACGCCGTGCACCGTGCCTGCCCATACGCTCGAACTCGCCGATGAGGTTAGGCTGATCGACGTCTCTCCCGAAACGATGCTTGCGCGGTTTGAGGAGGGGGAGCTCGGCTTGCAGCCTGATCCGGCAATATCGCTGCGCGGAAATTTGGCCGTGCTGCGAGAGCTGGCGCTGCGCCTCGTCGCAGAGGGGGTTAATGAATCGCTTGAGAAGCATCGCGAGGAGCTTGGACTTACAGGTCCCTCCGGCGCCTCTGAGCGCATTCTGGTTACGGCCCAGTATCATTGGAATGGCTCTTTGTATGTACGCAGAGGACAGCAAATTGCGAGAAGGCTCAACGGGGATATCATTGTCGTCTCCTTTATCCATCCGCAAAAGAAGTGGTCCAAGGAGGAGCGAGCTTTTAGAGCTTCTATAAAAAAGCTGACGGCTAAGGTAGGCGGAAGCTTCGAGGAGCAGCCGCTGCATAGCCGGCGGCGCTTGCCGTCCGCCCTTGTCAAGTATGCGGAGGAGCATCAGGTTACGCGCATCGTAATGGGACATTCCAAGCAGAGCAGATGGCAGCAGCTGTGGCAGGGCTCGATTGTAGACAGCATGCTGCGCAAGCTTAGGCAGATCGATTTGTTTCTAATGGCAGATCGCGCAGAGCATGAAGGCGAGCGGATTTTGCCGGTCAAGCAAAGGAGCGATTCGCGGAAAGCATTGTTCCATAGGTTCAGTCAGCAAGAGCGCGAGGAGCAAATGGAGTCGATGCGCAGGGGACATTTTACCCTCTATATCGGGGCTGCGCCTGGCGTTGGAAAAACCTATCGCATGCTGGCTGAGGCGAACATTTTGCTGCGCAAAGGAGTGGATGTCGTCGTTGGCATGGTGGAGACGCATGGACGCGAGGAGACAGCCGTGCAGATTGCCGAGCTGCCGGTTATCGAGCGCCAAATGATTCATTACCGCGAGACAAAGCTTGAGGAGATGGATGTAGAAGCGATTATTTGCAGAAATCCGGATGTCGTCTTGGTTGATGAGCTGGCTCACACGAATGTGCCGGGCAGTTTGCGAAAGAAGCGCTATGAGGATGTTATTCATTTGCTTGAGAAGGGCATATCCGTCGTGTCGACGATGAATGTGCAGCATATTGAAAGCTTGAACGATGCGATTGAGCAGGTAACCGGCGTCAGGGTGAGAGAGACGGTGCCGGATGCAATTATTCGGCTGGCTGATCAGGTAGAGCTGATCGATGTCACGCCGCAAATGCTGCAGCAGCGTATGCGCGAGGGCAAAATCTATGCGAAGGATAAAGTCGAGCAAGCGCTTGGCGCGTTTTTTACGACCGGTAATTTAATCGCACTGCGCGAGCTTGCGCTGCGTGAGCTGGCTGATGATGTCGACGAGCGGCTCGAGTCTTGGGACCGCAATCAAACGCTGCGCGGCGCTTTACGCAGAAGAGAGGTTATATTCGTAGGCGTCGATATTCATGCTGATGCGGAGCGGCTCATCCGCCGCGGCTTCCGTATCGCCTATCGCTTGAAAGCACAGTGGCATGTTCATTATGTAGAACACGGAGCTCCTTGGACGAGCGGGGCTATAAACAAACGGGATGCTTTAATGAAGCTGACTGAACGGCTGGGCGGCGTGTTCGAAATGTCCAAGGCGGAGAGCAGGAAGCATATTGCAGGCACGCTGCTCACAGCTGCGAGCCGCGCGAAGGCAACGCAGCTTATCATTGGGCAGTCAGACCGTAGAGCTTGGTACTCGATCCTCCGAGGCAATATCGTTCGCGAGCTGCTGCAGGCAGGACGCCATATGGATGTGCTTATCGTAGCGAATCGGATGGCGGGTAAAGAACATCGAATGTAAGGATAAACAAAGGGAATATCCTGTAAGCAGCAACGGCCGCTTGCGGGATATTCCCTTTGTTCCATTCAAACGGATCAGGCTTCTGTAATCAGTTCTATCCAATCCTGTGACCACACTTGTATTTCACGGATAATGGGCTCGAGTGCACGGCCTTTCTCCGTTAATGAATATTCTATGCGAACAGGAATTTCAGGATAGACATGCCTGTCGACAATTCCTTCATTCTCTAAATCCTTGAATCTCTCCGACAGCAGCCTGCCGCTGATCGGCAGAGCGGACTGAACGGCGCAGAAACGCTGCGGGCCTGACAAAAGCTGAAATATGATTAGGCCGGTCCAACGTTTGCTAATGATGTCCATTCCATTCTGGAAACGGGGACAAAGGTTAGATTGTTCCATGCATATCACCTCTTTTACTTCCAATAAGTATAACCTTAATATCTTATTTATACAAGCACACCTGAATAAAGTTAATTACTTGACTATCTATAGTTATAAAACTATAATTAGTTACAAATAGTAACTGAATATTCAAGGAGGCACTACCCTATTGAATCCGTTATTTCTAGCACATGGATCACCGATGCTCGCTGTCGAGCAAAATAAATATAGTCAGTTTTTAAAACAAACTGGAGCGGGCCTTGCACCTGACGCCATCGTTATTTTCACCGCGCACTGGGAGACCGAGGCGGTTACGATCTCATCCAAGGATGATGAATACGAAACGATTTACGACTTTTACGGCTTTCCGGATGAGCTGTACCAGGTTAAATACCCTGCTAAAGGCTCCACTAAGGTAGCTGCCCTTGTTGGCCATCTGCTTAGCGAAAGCAGCATTCAGTGTGCATATGATACAGAGCGTGGACTGGATCATGGCTCGTGGACGATGCTGAAGCATATGTTTCCGAAGGCGGACATTCCAATCGTTCAGGTTTCCGTTAATCCCTATCGCTCCGCCGAGGAGCAATACCGAATTGGCGAAGCGCTGCGCAGCTTAAGCGCTCAAAATATTTTGCTGATTGGCAGCGGCGTAACTGTTCATAATTTGAGGGCGGTGAATTGGGGACAGAAGGAGCCCGAGAGCTGGGCAGTTGAATTTGACGAGTGGCTTATAGAAAAAATGAAAAATTATGATATAAATTCTCTATTTCAGTATGAACAGCTTGCCCCGCATGCTAAAATAGCAGTACCTAGCGCAGAGCATTTTGTTCCATTATATATAGCGCTTGGAAGCGGCAATGTGGAAACGGCGCCGAAAGTCATTTATCGAAGCTATGAGTTCGGCACACTGAGCTACTTATCGATGCAATTTTAATCGTATATACTATATGAGAAGGTGAACGAATATGATCAAACCTAATATTGCAGCTATTATTAAAGATAAATTAAAACGAACGCAAAGCGGAAACGACGACATTTATGTCATTGGACCGGTTAATCTGCCGCTTGAACTGGACGGAGAAACGAAGAAGTTCCATTGGTATAGCTGGCTGCGCAAGGAAGCTGGCGAGGAAAAGTCACCGGAGGAGCTTGTCGAGGATTTGAATCGCTTCTCCTATGCGGAGCTTCAGCAGTCGAGCGTTCTCGTATACGGCGATTTTGAAAATAACGAGGATGCGCTCATTCGGATGCACAGCATCTGCCATACGGGCGATATTTTCGGAAGCGCAAGATGTGATTGCGGCTTTCAACTGAAGCAATCGATGCGCATGATAACCGATCACGGGTCTGGGGCTTTATTTTACTTAGCGAATCATGAGGGCCGTGGAATCGGCTTGTTCAGCAAAGCGATTGCTTATTTGCTGCAGGAGGATGGTCTCGACACGGTTGACGCCAATACAGAGCTGGGCTTTGCGGACGATTCGCGTGATTACACGGATGCGATCGCTGTGCTCAAGCTGCTGCGCGTCTTGCCGGTGTCGATCATTACGAATAATCCGCGCAAAGTGGATGCGCTGCGCAAATCAGGCATGAACGTGGCTGGAAGAGTACCGCTATGGGGCAATTCCTCGGTCTATAACGAAAAATATATTCAAACGAAAAAGAGTCGATCGGGTCATTTTGAACAAGAGAAGCGTTCGCTTGTGAAATAAATACTGATAATCATAAATGAAGAGAAGCCGTTTCTTGCGCAATAAGCGAGGGAGCGGCTTTTTTTGTCGAGAACATTTTAAGCTTGCGTATCGTCTAATACCTAACGAATTCTTTTTTCACATCGAATAAACAAGAGGTTCTGCTGAAGGAAGCTTGGCCTATAACGGAGGATACTGCTTTAGCGATTAAAGATGAGGCGGTGCGTGCGCTCGTACAGCATGCATACAAAGGCGGCTATAAGCTTGAGATGGTGGAAGGATCTATTTATCCCGTCGTCGATTACAGTGTGCAGGCTCATTATGGGAAATCGGTGTCGGAGCAGATGAATGCATACACCCGGTTGATGGCAGAAGAATCCGATAAAGCTGCGGCCAAGGATGGCGGGCTGATTATCACATGGGATGAGCTGGCTGCAAGGGCGCTGCTCGCTGAAGCATTCGTTACGAAGTACAAGGACTCGCCAGAGCGGGAAGCCGTTCAGAATGAATATGTGAACAAATATATGTCCATGTATATAAACGGTCTGGTCAATACGCCAATTCATGATACTGACACCTTTAAACTGCTTGATGAAGTGAAGGCGAGCTATAAAAAAACGGCAGCGGAAGCACCGGATTCCGTGACGGGACGCCTAGTTGCGCAGTTCTTGGATGTGCTCGCTGAATCGGGCGATCAAGTAATCGCGGTGAAAGACGGAGAACAAGCGGAATTAGCGTCTATAAAACAGTTTCGCGAAGGCCTGCGGGCAGAAGCGGAAAAGCTTTTAAAACAGCCATAAAACGACAAAATTATTTTGCGTTCCGGTTCCTTTTCAAGTATGATGAGAAAAAATGAACTCATGTTCACATTAAAGGAGTATCTAAGCATGCAATCTAAAACGAGCCACTGTAAAATTGTTGACTGCACAATCCGCGATGGCGGACTCGTAAATAATTGGGATTTTAGTGTCGAGTTCGTTCAACATTTGTACGAAAGCTTGAATGAAGCCGGCGTCGATTATATGGAAATCGGCTACAAAAACTCGCCAAAGCTGCTTAAAGGTGCGGATAGCGCAGGCCCTTGGCGCTTCCTGAACGATGATTTCTTGAAAAAAGTGATTCCGAACAAAGGAAATACAAAGCTTTCTGCACTTGTTGATATCGGCCGCGTTGATGAAAACGATATTTTGCCGCGCAGCGAAAGCTTGCTTGATCTGATTCGCGTAGCTTGCTACATTCAGGATGTAGACAAAGCGCTGGAGCTTGTTCAAGTATTCCATGATCGCGGCTACGAAACGACACTGAACATTATGGCTCTCTCGAACGTGATGGAAAACCAACTCGTTGAAGCATTTGAGCTAATCAATGCTAGCGTTGTTGATGTCGTATACGTGGTTGACTCCTACGGCAGCTTGAAGCCAAACGATATGAGCTACCTCGTTGACAAGTTCCGTCAGCATCTGCCTAACAAGCGTCTTGGCGTTCATGCGCATAACAACCTTCAGCTTGCTTTCGCCAACACCCTGCTCGCAGCAGAAAGAGGCGTTGAGCTTCTTGATGCTTCCGTTTACGGCATGGGCCGCGCAGCCGGCAACTGCAACACGGAGCTGCTTGTAGCTGAGCTTCAAAATACGAAATACAACATCCGTCCTGTACTCGACATGATCGAGAAATATATGGTTCCGCTTCGCGAGAAGGAAGAGTGGGGCTACATCATCCCGTACATGATTACGGGCATCTTGGATGAGCATCCTCGATCCGCGATGGCGCTTCGCGATTCCGAAGACAAAGACAAGGGCGTTGAGTTCTACGATCGCCTTACGACACCTGAGATCGCTCACGGCAAATAATAATAAATACGAAAAAGCACCGTTAAGTCTCGATTGAGATTTAACGGTGCTTTTTGGTTTGCGGCAAACTATCGCTCAAGCAGCTCGCCATCGCCGCGGACGGCTGCCGCTTGATGCGGCTCGTTGGGATGGAAGTACCCTTTTCCCTGAAAGGTTTGACCGCTGCTTGCGACAGCTGTCAGCTCGATGCCAATATCCTCGTTTCTGCCAAACCTCGCGAGCAGCTCCCGGTCGCCTACGCCGTTTATGTCAACGTACCAGAGGCGATCGCCATATTCGGTAACTCTGACAAGCTCGGCGGAAGTGAAGGATAGCTGTATCGTCTCCTGCTGATAGGTCAATTCAAATGCGATCAGTTCGAATGTTTCCAAAGGTGAAGTCCTCCTGTATAAAGCTTAATGCAGTCAATATTCGCGCTCGATGCATGTCTGTTAACGATTGTAATGTTACTGGCCTATTTATGCAACATTCCACAACCATTATTCGTCAGATTAGGAAATACAAACATAAGGGGCTGAAGGAATGAAGGTGGGTCATTTTCTCAGGAAATCAATTAGACAAAGAAGGGGCTTTAGCTGGGGTGTCGCGGTCATGCTTGTAATGATGCTTATGCTCGGCGCTTGCTCATCCTCTTCGAACGATTCATTGAGCAGCGGCAACAGAGATACATCGGATCGTGGAGAATCCTCCAGCGACGAGTCGCCTAAATCAAAAACCAACGCGGGCACCGATAATCGAGCAATTGGCGAGGAGCCGGTAAGAGAGAAGGAGGGCGGCAAGCGGATTCACCAAAATCCGGACAAAGACGTGCAGGCGGGGCAATTGACAGCTGGCGAATGGGATGATCTTGCGGCTTGGGAGCGGTTCGGCAACTTGCTTAATTCTCAGGAGGGGGACAGCAGCAAGCGAGCTTGGCAGTTCTGGAATTTTGATCGGCTGGAGGTTGTCGTAACGGCAAATGGCAAAGCGGTATCGGATGCGAGTGTGGAGCTGCTCGCCGGCAAGCAGGCGATCTGGAAAGCACGCACGAATACAGAGGGCAGAGCCTTCGTCTATGCGGGGCTTTTTGAGAGGGACACCGCTAATTTAGGCGGGTATACGGTAAAAGTGAAGTCGGGCCAGGAAAGCAAAACGACGCAGCAGCTGGAAATTCCGGAGCAGGGCAGCATCAAAGTCGACTTGGGCAAGGCTGATCAGCTGTCGGAACAGGTAGACATCATGTTTGTGGTTGACACGACCGGTTCCATGGAGGATGAGCTGAACTATTTGGAGGCAGAGCTTAAGGATGTTGTGAGGCGCGTATCGGATGAGCATGCGAATCAGCTCGGCATTCGCATCAGCGCAAACTTTTATAGAGATAAGCATGACGATTATATTGTAAAGCCGTATCCTTTTACGACGGACATTAATAAAGTGACTGATCAATTCAGCAAGCAAAAGGCAGAGGGTGGCGGCGACTTCCCGGAGGCAGTCGATCAAGCGCTAGAGGATGCCCTTCATGAGCATGAGTGGAGCAAGGAGGCGCGGGCGCGCTTGCTGTTCCTTGTGCTCGATGCGCCGCCGCATGATGATGGGCAAATTATTGACGAGATGCAGAAGCTTACGGAGGACGCGGCGGAGCAGGGGATACGGATTATTCCGGTCGCTTCGAGCGGCGTAAGCGTGGAAACCGAATATTTGATGCGATTCATGGCTTCAGCGACTGGCGGCACCTATTTATTTTTGACTGACGATAGCGGCATCGGCGGCGATCATCTAGAGCCGGCGGTCGGTGAATATGAGGTGAAGCTGCTGAATGATTTGCTCGTTGAGGTCATTAATCGTTACGTGCAGGAGTAGAGTGGATATATAAAAGGTAAAGATAAGGGCAATCCTTCAAGCAGTTCTTCGCTGCTGTGGGATTGCCCTTTTTTTGATCGGCTGGCGTTAATTAATAAAGCTTGCCCTGGCGGTATAGCACCGTGGAGAGCTTCATGACGGCGTGGTTGTAGCAATTTTGACGAAGCGGGAGCGGATCGCCGAAGAAGGCTGGCAGGATGCCGTTTAACGTTTTTTGCATTTTATCATAGAGCATCTTATAGACCTGTTCTTCGCTGAAAAACTGCGTTTCCCGTCCCTGCAGCCATTCAAAGTAAGAGACAATTACACCGCCGGCGTTAGCCAAAATATCCGGTATAATAATCGTTCCTCTAGCCGTCAGCACCTCATCCGCGTCACCGGTGACTGGCGCATTCGCGCCTTCAACAATGATTGGCGCCTTTACTCGCTCGACATTATCTTTATGAATTTGCTCCTCCAGTGCTGCAAGAATGAGCACATCAACGTCCAAATAGAGCACTTCCTCGCGGCCGAGAATTTGCGCCTTTAAGTCAAGCTCAACTAATGCGGCCTCGGTTGCAGGCAAATCCCCTTGATGCTGCGCGGCATACTCAAGCAAGGCTGGAACCGAAAGTCCATCTGGGTTGTAGAGCGTTACGTTTCGATCGCTTACAGCGACTACTTTATTATGCAAATATGAGCATTTGTAAGCTTCCATCGCAGTGACAGAGCCAACGTTGCCGAAGCCTTGCACCGCGATCGAGAGCGGCCTTTCCGCATGGGCAAGCGCGGTTTGCACGAACGGGTTCATGCTCCCAGCAAGCCAGCTTCTTTGCTCCTTAAGGAAATCATGCAGCATATAGCGGAATGTGAAATAGACGCCCTTGCCGGTTGCTTCTCTTCGGCCGAGCGAGCCGCCGTTGATGACGCTTTTGCCGGTAAAGCTGCCGAGGTAAGGCTGACCGGGATGAATGCTTTTGTACTCAGCCATCATCCAGTCCATCTCGCGCTCGCCGGTGCCCATATCAGGAGCTGGTATATCCTTGTCCGGTCCAAGCACATCGCTGAAGTATTGAACATATTTTTTGCAAATGAGATAGAGCTCTTTCGCAGTATAGGTGCGGGGGTTAATGACGACGCCACCCTTGCCTCCGCCGAAAGGAACCTCATGCAGAGCGTTTTTGAGCGTCATTAGCGCTGCCAGATTCGTTACTTCGTCTTCGCTTACCGATTCGTGGAACCTTATACCGCCCTTATAGGGTCCGAGTGTATCGTTATGCTGAATCCGATAGGCCGGAATTCGCACGACGTTGCCGTTGTCGACCGTTATACGCAAAAAGGCTTTATGTACTTTGTTAGGTGTAGATAGAATGGCGGCAAGTGAGAGAAAAGCTTGCTCCCGTGCCTGCTCCTGCAAATTCGGTAAAAAAGTGCTGTCTCCCATTAAAGCATTTAAGGATTGCTGTACGATGGCTCCTGTTTGGCTTGCCATAACTAAACGACCTCCTCTGTGTTTTGGAATGAGATTGAGATGCTGTCCTGGCGGAACGACCTTCTACCGCAGGATATTGGATAGACGGCTGCGCTTGAACCTTACTGTAACATATTGGAACGAGTAAACCAAAACATGGGGTAGGGGATGCGGTTAAGAATCAGCTCAAAAGTTGTTACTTAAAAGGGGCGGTCTATACTAAACAATAATCCATAGGCGAGATGCCGGGCGAACATTTTCGTAAAATAATACTTGAATAGCCCTGCTGCAAGGGCTCTACGTGCGGGATACGAGCAGGGGCTGCCCATCGATAGAAGAAGAGTACTGGCCGGATTTTTACGCACGAAAAATTGCACAAGCATAATAAATAAAGGCATGCTCCCTTTTCGTCTTCACACTTAGAGCATGCCTTTCCTTTAAATCCTATTAACCTTTGTCCTCTTCATTGTCTGCGGCATAAGCGATAAGCGCGACATCCGAGCCGTATGATTCAGACAATTGCTGCTCCAGCTTGCGAATAGCATCCAGCGCATCATTTTGACTGTTCAGCTCTGCGATTCGATAATCTTTTTTCTTCATTGATCATCACATCCTTCCTGCTGCAATTTTAATAGTAGAATGGGCTTTAACGCATTTCGCTATACGCGTCAGCTCGATAAACCAAGCTTTATTTGAGCGCTTTAATGCAATTGTTCTTTTCGCAGCGGTCTAGTACACTAGAGCAGAATGACTTAGAGGGATGTGACATCATTGGGTACTGCTCTTCTTCAAACTAACGATTATCTATCTTCGTCCCTCAAGCGGGCGAGCTTAATATCAGTCAGCATACTGGTTCTTATCCTCACTGCAAGTGCATCCATGTTGATTCCACCGGAGCTTGTTTTTGCGCAGCAGACAGCCAATCTGGCATCGACCTCCTTTGACCCGCATAAGCAGGTTGGTCACAATCATTCGGAAGCAGCAAGCCCTGAAGTAGGCATCACGGTTCAGCAGGTTTTATTTTTTGCGGTAAGAGCCATATATTATTTCGCGTTTATGCTGGCGGCTGGCTTTATGCTTTGGTCCGCAGCATTTTCGAAGGATGCAAGCGACATCTCGCGCAACCTGTTGAACAAGTGGGGGATTTATATATTAAGGGGGCTGCTGCTTGCTGTCCTTGTATTTGTATTCGTACATGTCAGCTATTTGCTGAAGGGGTATGAAGGCAGCAGTTCAAGCGAGTGGGTTCGATTGCTTGCGGAAACGTCGACAGGACGATCGTGGCTTGCGATCATTGTGCTTTCCCTGCTGGGTTTTGTCGTTCTTAAGTTGTCTGATTCCTTCAAAATCATATGGGCGCTGCTGCTCGCTGCCGCGGAAAGCTTCAACGGACATGTTAATGCGCTCCCTAACAATACGCTTGCAATCGTGCTCGACTTTATACATACCGCAAGCTCTGCACTTTGGGCCGGGGGCTTGACGCTGCTGCTGCTATTCTGGCGGGCTGACCGCAAGGAAGCGGGAAGATTCGCGGAGCGATTTACGAAGGCAGCGTGGCTGAGTATATTGCTGCTGACGGTGAGCGGAATGCTGATGACGGTTCTTCTTCTGCCATCTTGGCGATATTTGTATTATACGAGCTGGGGCCTCATGCTGCTTGTCAAAGCTGTCTTGGTACTATTCATCGCTTGCGCAGGCTTTCTGCTTCATAGGCGAGCCAAGCAGGGGAAGCTGCCAAACGGCAAGCTGCTGAAGCTGGATGGGGTATTAATGACCACTGTGCTCATAATCGCAAGTATTTTCACCTATGTTAGTCCCGTACCCGACACGGAACCGCTGAACTATCATCGAATGGGCGAGAACCTGCATTACACCATTAATATTACGCCAAATGGGCCCGGACCAAACCGCGTAGAGGTGAAAATATGGCTGCCTGAGCAGCTTGGCGCACCAACATCCGTACGAATGCTGCTTTGGGCAGTGGATCATCCGCAGCGCCCAGCCATCGAGGTGCCTCTATTAGGCGACAGCGGCGAAGATTTTTTATCCTTCCCGGGCTTTATTGAAACGGACTATGCATCGGGCAGGGTTGATCTGCCTACGCGCGGCGTATGGACGGCGGAGCTTTTTATTACGGATCAGACTGGTGCGGAAACGAAGCAGATCATCCCTTTTCATAATGATTAATGATTAAGGAAGGAGAAGCGGACATGTCTTATAAATGGTTAAAATGGCTTATCCTTTGGATTCCAACCGTTGCGATTGGATTATGGGAATATTTGCGCCATACGCTTCTGCTTCCGTTCATTTCTATGGAGCTCGGCAATGTTCTTGCACCGATATTTGTATTTATTATTACACTGACGCTGCTGCGATCGCTGTTCACGAGACTTGAGCATATGCAGGAGACGCTGCAGCGGGAACGAATCGTTAAAGCAGCCTTCGAGGAGCGGGAGCAGCTTGCTCGAGAGCTTCATGACGGCATCTCTCAATCGCTGTTCATGCTCTCGGTTAAGCTGGACAAGCTGGAGCGGGTGCAGACCGAAACAGATGCGAAGCAAACGACGGATCAAATTAGAAGAACCGTTCGTCATGTCTATGACGACGTGAGGCAGTCTATTGCCAATTTGCAGCATTCCCCTTTGCCGGCGGATATGTCTTGGATGCAGAGCATTCATCATTTAACGGAAGAAATGGAGCAGACCGGCGGCATTCAAACGGCTGTGAAATGGCAGGTGCAGGAAGGACTGCTTACCTATAAGCAAAAGGTCGAGCTGCTTGCCATTATGCGCGAAGCGCTAATGAATGCACAGAAGCATGCGAATGCGAGACATATCGTTATCCAAGGGGAAGGCAGGATCCGTTCGGATGGAAAGAGAAGCGACTTTCGCTGCTCGATTCATGATGACGGCATAGGCGCCGCGGAGGAGAAGCTTTATGGAAAAGGGAAATACGGCGTCAGAATGATGCTGGATCGGGCGGAGGCGATGGGCTGGAACGTGACGGTGCAGCAGGCGAAGCCGCAGGGCACTCTAGTTGAAATCATTGGAGGGAGCAAATCGAAATGACGGAGCAAACGGCGCAGGTGCGTGTTTTTTTGGTAGACGATCATCCCCACGGGCGGGAAGGCATGCGCGATATCGTCATGAGCGACAGCTCCTTTGGCGTTGTAGGAGAGGCGGATAGCGGCGAGTCGGCGATAGCCGCCATTCAACAATTGAAGCCGGATTTGGTGCTGATGGATATCAATATGCCTGGCATGGGCGGACTTGAAGCGACGCATCGGCTCAAGCTTCTTATGCCGTCCTTGAAGATTGTCATGGTTACGGTATCCGATGACATTACGAATTTGTTTGAAGCGATCAAGCGTGGGGCGCAGGGCTATCTGCTTAAAAATCTAGCACCATCCGCATGGATGGAATATTTGCGCGCGATTTCGCTGGATGAGGCGCCGATGTCGAAGGAGCTTGCCTTCCGCTTGCTCCAGGAGTTCTCGGCAAGCAAGCCGCAGGCGGTGAAGCGGCCGGCGAGCAAATTGCAATCGCTTGATAAGGATGCTGACGTAATAACAACTCCGCTGACGGAACGGGAGAAAGAGGTGCTCGAGCGAGTTGCGACGGGGGCATCTAACCGCGAGATTGCAATGGAGCTTAGCTTGTCTGAGCACACGGTCAAAAATCACCTCAAAAACATTTTGCAAAAGCTTCATCTCGACAATCGGGTGCAGCTGACGCGATACGCTTTTGAGCAAGGTATAGTCGAAACGTAGCGGAAGCTGTAGTTGCCGCATTAGAATGTATTCGAGAGGCTGAGAAGAATTCGTATAACTTTCGTGTAGGCGATACTTAGCTGTTCAGAAGATCGAAAAAAAACGATGATCTTGCTGGGCAGTTTTTTGCTGCCAAAAAGCGGTAGTTCTTCCAGCGCCAATTTCCACCTCCATCTTTGGGAAGAATCAGCTCAAAAGTAGATACTTAAAAGAGACGGTCTATACTAAAGAATAATGCATAGGCGAGATGCCGGTCGTTTGAGTGAACATTTTCGTAAAATAATACTTGGATCTGTTGCAATGGCGACATCATAAGTTTGGCGGGACAACTAAGCTGATCATGAAGCCGGGAGGGTCATCACCCGCATAGCTTGGAGCAGCCCGAGCCGATATTAGCTTTTATCCAGCAGCATGCTCAGCAATAAGATACAATTTATGAAGGTTGTATGGATTCATAACAAAAAGCGGGTTTTGCAGTTGCATCGCTTCTGCTGATTGCATATAATAAAGATTAATGTTTCATAATCCAAAGTAAAGCGATGATGGAGAAAAGTAAGCAGTGCATTCGCACAGGGAGAAGACGCCGTAGATTGAGAGCGTCTTTGTGATATCAGGCTGCAGAAGTTCACTCCGGAGCAGACACCTGAACCGTCATGTCGGCATGCCGCACGGCGCGAGTAGGGAAGGTCCGGTTCCCGCCGTTATGGGGCTAAGGGATTGCAATCCGCTGTTAAAGACCCAAGCGACAACCATATGTGGTTTTTGCGCACAGCTGGAGAGTAATCCGAATTAGGGTGGTACCACGGTTCTTTCGTCCCTTTAGGGAGAGAGGGCCTTTTTTTGTGTCATGATTTAGGGATGATGATATGGAGGCGAAGAGGAATGAAGGAAAGATTGGAAGGACTGCGCGGCGAAGCGCTGCAGGAGCTGCAGCATGTAGATACCCCACAGCAGTTAAATGATTTGCGCGTCAAATATCTTGGCAAAAAAGGTGCTTTGACCGAAATTTTGCGTGGAATGGGCGGACTTAGCGCTGAAGAGCGCCCGGTAATCGGTCAGGTTGCGAACGATGTTCGCGCCGCAATTGAGTCGGTCATTGACGAGAAGCAGGAGGCATTCCAGCAAGCCGAGACGAATAACCGTCTTTTGGCGGAAACGCTTGACGTCACACTTCCAGGCAAGCAGCTTCCGACTGGCTCCGTGCATCCTTTGAACAAGGTCGCACAGGAGATCGAGGACGTATTTATCGGTCTTGGCTATACGATTGCCGAGGGGCCAGAGGTGGAAACGGATTATTACAACTTCGAGGCGCTGAATCTTCCGAAAAACCACCCCGCGCGCGATATGCAGGATTCGTTCTACGTAACGGATGATATTCTTATGCGTACGCATACGTCGCCAGTACAAGTACGGACGATGAAGGCGATGAACGGCCAAACGCCGGTTAAAGTTATTTGTCCAGGCAAGGTATACCGCCGCGATGATGACGATGCGACGCATTCGTTCCAGTTCAATCAGATCGAAGGCCTTGTCATCGGCAAAAACATTCGAATGAGCGATTTGAAAGGCACGCTGCTGCAATTCGTGCAGCAAATGTTCGGCGCACAAGCGCAAATCAGACTTCGCCCGAGCTTCTTTCCTTTCACGGAGCCAAGCGCAGAGGTTGACGTAACCTGCGTGCAATGCGGCGGCAAAGGCTGCCGGATGTGCAAGCACACGGGCTGGCTCGAAATTTTGGGCTGCGGCATGGTGCACCCGCGCGTTCTCGAAATGGGCGGCTATGACCCTGAAGAGGTTAGCGGCTTTGCCTTCGGCATGGGCGTTGAGCGTATCGCGTTGTTGAAATACGGCATTGACGATATTCGTCATTTCTATACGAACGATCTGCGTTTCTTAAGCCAATTCGCAAGAATGTAGCAATGAGAGAAGGGAAGAAGAGAGATGAATGTATCCTATAAATGGTTAAATGAATATATCGACCTATCCGGATTCAGCGGGGAAGAGCTTGCGGAGAAGATGACGCGCGGCGGCATTGAAATCGACGTTGTCGAATCTCGCAACAAGGGCGTAACCGGTGTCGTAGTCGGTTATGTGAAGTCGAAGGAAAAGCATCCGGATGCGGATAAGCTGAACGTGTGCAAGGTGGACGTTGGCACGGGCGAAGAGCTTCAAATCGTATGCGGCGCCAAAAACGTCGATGCGGGCCAGCTTGTTCCGGTTGCTTTGATTGGAGCTGTACTGCCCGGCGATTTCAAAATCAAGCGCGCGAAGCTGCGCGGCGTAGAATCCCAAGGGATGATCTGCTCCGCGAAGGAGCTTGGCCTGAACGAAAAGCTTCTTCCGAAGGAGCAGCAGGAGGGCATTCTTGTCCTTCCGGCCGCAACGAAAATTGGCGCATCTATTAATGATGTGCTGGCTATTGACGATGAAGTGCTTGAGCTGGATCTGACGCCGAACCGTTCGGATTGCCTTAGCATGCTCGGCGTAGCGTATGAAATCGGTGCTTTGACTGGCCGCGAGGTTCGTTTGCCAAGCGCTGTTATTCATCACACAACCGAGCGCGCAGACGCTCTAGTAAAAGTCAGCATCAGCGCGCCCGAGCAATGCACGCATTACTCGGCTCGTTATATTAAAGGCGTAAAAATCGGCGTATCCCCATTGTGGCTGCAAAATCGTCTGATCGCTGCCGGCGTTCGTCCGATCAACAACGTCGTTGACGTTACCAACTTCGTTATGCTCGAGTATGGACAGCCGCTGCATGCCTTTGATGCAGACCGCCTTCCGGGCGGACGCATCGATGTGCGACTAGCGAAAGCTGGCGAAACGCTTGTAACCTTGGATGACCAAGAGCGCAAGCTTGAGCCGCATATGCTTGTTATTACCGACGGCAAGGAGCCGATCGCGCTTGCGGGCGTGATGGGCGGTGCGAGCACCGAGGTAACGGGCGAGACGGTTAATATTTTGCTTGAATCGGCAAAATTTGATGGCGGCACCGTAAGAAAAACGTCGCGTCAGCTTGGACTTCGCTCGGAATCGAGCATCCGCTTCGAGAAAGAGGTTGATCCGGCGAGAGTAATCCCTGCGCTGGACCGAGCTGCTTCCCTTATCGCAGAGCTTGCGGAAGGCTTAGTTGCGGAAGGCATCGTAGAAGTAACGGCAGGAGAGGCGAAGCCAGCCAAAGTGGCGGTTTCCTTGGACAAAATTAACAGCTATCTCGGCACAGAGCTTTCAAGACTAGAGGTTCAGACGATTTTTGGCCGATTGCATTTTGAATATGAGCTGTCTGACAGCAATGTGTTTACGGTAAATGTACCGACTCGCCGCGGCGATATTACGCGCGCGGTTGATCTGATTGAGGAAGTTGCACGCCTTCACGGCTACGATGAAATTCCAACTACGCATATTCATGGCGATGTCGTGCCGGGCTCCTTGACGAAGCCGCAGGCGATTCGCCGAGAGCTGCGCAAGCGCCTATCGGATGCTGGATTGCATGAGGTGGTCAGCTATTCCTTCACGGGACCTGAGCGCACGAAGCTGTTCCCGTCGCTTGCAGAGCATACGAATCCGGTTCGCCTTGCGATGCCGATGAGCGAAGACCGCAGCGTATTGCGCACGACGCTTGTCGCACAACTGCTCGAAACAGCCGCCTATAACCGCAACCGTAAAAATGAATCAGCAGCGCTGTTTGAAATCGGCAGCGTATTTCACACCGATGAAGAGCAGCTGACGCGCTTGCCTCATGAGAAGCATCGATTTGCTGCGCTTCTAACCGGCAATCGCACAGAGTCACAATGGAACGCGAAGGCGGCGCAGGTAGACTTCTACGATGCTAAGGGCATTTTGGAGACGATATTCGCTGTGCTTGGCTTAACGGCAAGTGTTACGTATGAAGCGGCTCAGCCTGAGCATTTCCACCCTGGCAGAACGGCTGCCGTTCGCCTTCATACGCCTAAAGGCAATGAAGTGATCGGCTATGTCGGACAGCTGCATCCTGCGCTTCAGATTGAAGCGGATCTAGCTGATACGTATGTGCTTGAGATCGGTCTTGATTTGATCTATGAGCTGGCTGATTCGGAGATCGAATACAAGGTGCTTCCTCGTTATCCGGCTATGCAGCGCGACATCGCGGTAGTCGTTGACCAAGCGGTTGCGGCTGCTAAGCTAACCAATGTTGCATGGGAGATTGCAGGCGAATTGCTTGAATCCGTTCGCGTCTTTGACGTATACACCGGAGAGAAGCTTGGAGCTGGCAAAAAGAGCGTAGCGCTATCGCTTGTTTACCGTCATGGCGAGCGTACTTTGACGGATGAAGAGGTAACGGAACTGCATGGGAAGGTTGTTTTACAATTAGAACAATCTTTTGCAGCGGAATTACGCAAGTAGGCAGGAAACCTCCAAAGCCGCATCGAAATAGTTCCTAGTGAGCTATTGATGCGGCTTTTTCCTTGTAAATACAAGGCATAATTGTTATTTCAACGATTATTATGCGGTATTTCAACGCGAAACGAGCTTTTGAAGCCAAATGCTACGTTCAGCCGTTTACGCTTGCTCGACTTGGACAATAGGAGGATTCGCCTTAATGGATGCTGAACAAACAGTTGTTACGGTTGATATATATGGAGTTCAATATAAATTAAAAGGTCATTCCAACGTGGAATATATGAAGAGGGTTGCTGCGGCAATCGACGAAAGCATGAAAAAGCTGGCTAAGGGCTATCCGCGTCTTGATATGCCGAAGCTGGCGGTGCTATCAGCCGTTCAAATAACGGAGGAAGTTTTCCGGTTGCGGCGTGATAATACAAGGCTCCTAGAGGAGGAAGCAAAGCTTAACCTCATGATTTCGGAGCTGGAGAAAATAAGCGAGCAGGCAGTCTCGCTGCAAGCTGAACTAGACGAGACGAAGCGAATGGCGAGCGAGCAGCTGCAAAAGGCAAAGGAGGCTGCTGAAGCGGAGCTAGCCGAGCTGCTTGCGCTTGCGGCAGAGCAGTCATCCGCCCAGCAAGCGGCGGCAGCAGAAGCGATCAAGCTGCAGGAGGAAACGATTCTGCGGCTTACGCAAGAAAATGTGGAGCGGATCGCAGCGCTTAGGTCGAAGAAGGATGAACAGCTGGCGCGTGTTCAAGCGGAGAAGCAAGCCGAGCTGGACGAGCTGAAACGCGTTAAGGAAACCGAGCTGACCGAACTCCAGAATAGATTGGATACAGAGCTTGCCGAGCTTCAGATCAGAATGGATAGCGAGCTGTCAGCGCTGCAAAATCAGAAGGAATCAGAGGAGCGGGCGCTGAACGAGGAAAAAGATGCACAGCTGCTGGAGCTTGCACGCGCTAAGGAAAATGAGCTGACTGAGCTTCGGAGCAGAATGGAATCGGAGTTGTCAGAGCTGCTTCAAGCGAAAGAAAGCCAATTAATGGAGCTTGAGCTGGATAAGGAAATACAAATCAATGAGCTCGAAAGAGTGAGAGCGGAAGAAATAGAGGCGCTAAGAAGCGAGAAGGATGGGCAGCTAGCCGCATTGACCGCAGAGCATGAAGCGTCGCTATTAACGGCAGCGGAGGAGAAAGAGTCGTTGCTAGCGCAGCTTGAAGGGAGCTGGCAGGGCAAATGGGATGAGCGAGAGCTGAGCTGGCTGGCCCATGCCGAATCCTCGCAGCTTGCCCTTGCCCGCCAGAGCGAGGAGCGCGAGCAGGCTTGGAAGGCTGAAGCCGCTAAGGCTGAGCAAGCGTTTCGCGCAGATCTTGAGCGCCGCAGAAACGGCTGGCTGGAGGAGCGAAGCAGGCTTCAGGCGCAGGTAGCCGAGCTTCAGCAAAGCTGGAAGGCTGATAAGGAGGCGCTGGAGCAGCGTCTATCGGCTGCGGATGATCAACTCGTGCAGGCGATGGAGCAGGAGGAAACGTTCCGAACTTCCTTTGCGCAGCTAGAGCAGGATGTTCGCGAACGCGAGAGCGAATTGCAGCTTGTCCAAAGCGAGCTGAATGATACGCGCAGCAAGCTTGAAGAGCTGCAAGCGCACAATAGCGAAGCGAGCGCTCAGGTGCAGGAGCTGGAGCAGAAGCTTGCACACGAGCGGAGCCACGTTTCTGCTGCAGATAAGCGCGCAACGGATTTGCAGCTGCGCCTCAAAGAGGCGCAGGAGCGTGAGCAGCAGCAAGGCTCGCAGCAGCTTCAGCTCGAGGAGCAGCTGCTGAAGCTGCAGCTGGAGCAGGAAGAGAATGAGCTGATTCACCAAGCTCATATCGAGGAGCAGCAGCATATGCTGCGCGCTGAGCTTGAAAAGCAGCGGGATTTGCTGAATGAAGAGCATGAGCAGCAGCTGCGGACGCTTGAGGAAGAGAAGCGCGGGCTTGTGAGCTCGCTGCGCCTCGAGCAGGAGGATCGGCTCCGGGTCGTAGAAGCTGAAAATGACGAGCTGTTTAAACAGCTTACCGCGGAAAGCAATGAACGGTATGAACGTCTCGCAGCCGAGCGGGATGCACGGGATAAAGAGCTTGCCGCGATGCATGAGGAGCAGATTCAGAAGCTGGTTCATCAATATGAAGAGTCGCTTCTGGATCAAGCCGTTCAATACGAAGAACAGAGCAAGCAGCTCGCTCATGAATTTGAGGAGAAATCGAAGCAGCTTGCTTATGAATACGAGGAGCGGGCGAAGCAGCAGGCAGCCGAGCGCGAAGCGCAGGATAGAAAGCTTGCTCGCGAGTATGATGAGCTGGCAAGGCAGAAGGACGCGGAGCTTGAAGAGCAATCCAAACGTCTCGCGGATCAATATGAAGAACAACTGCTTGAGCAGGCCATTCAATTTGAAAATCAAAATAAACAGCTGGCTAGCGATTTTGAAGAGCAATCGAAGGTGATTGCCGCTAAGGAAGCGGCACGTTCCGAACAGCTGGTTGATGAGTATGAGGAGCGTTATAACGAGCTTGCCGCGAAGCAGGAAGAGGAACGCAGCCGGATGGCGGACGAACGCGAGGAGCGCTTGCAGCAATTGGCCGCTTCCTACGATGAGCAGTTAAAGCAGCTTACAGCCAACCAAGAGGAGCTTCTCCTTCAACAGCAGCATGATTATGAGACTGCGATTCAGAAGCTGCAAGCGCAGCTTGAACGAATCGAGAAAATAGCCGCTTCGGCTGCAGACGGCGAGCAAACCTACAAGGCCGAGCTTGAGATGCTGGAGGCGAGGGAGCAAGAGCTGACCGAGCAGCTTGAATTTACGGCTGCGCGCGAGCGCATTGCCTCACAGCAGCTGGAGGCAGCAGCAGCCCGCGAACGGGAGCTCAGCGAGCGCCTGCAAGCGCAGCAGCAATATGCCGAGCAGACGGCTGCGGAAGCGCAGCAGCTTGAGCTAGAGAAGCGGTCGCGTGAAGCGGACGAAGAAGCGCTGCGCGAGCAGCTGGAGAAAGCGATGCAGGAAGCCGCTTCAGCATCCGAGCTGAAGGAAGAGCTGAGCGAGCATACGTCTAAGCTTGCGCAAGAGCGTGATGAGGCTGCGCGCAAAGCCGAGAAGCTGGCTCACGAGCGCGACGAAGCAGCGAGCGCGTTAGAGTCGCTCTCGTATGAGCGGGATGAAGCGACGCGTTCCGCGGAGAAGCTCGCCGAGGATCATGCTGATTTGCTCGAGCAGCATCATAAGCTGAAAAATGAATACTCGAAGCTGCAAACCGAATATAACGAATGGATTGAGCTTATCGAACACAGTTAGTCTGAATAAACAGCAAAAACCGCAGCAACAAGCTTTGGCAATGGCCGGCTTGTTGGATGCGGTTTTTTTATCGTTATTAGATTAGCCATAAGAGACGATTGTTCCGGTAGGGCCAAGGGCAGACAAGCTGGCTAGCCTTAGCAGATCGGGGGTCACAATTGCGGGATCTTTGCCCGTTGCATGCATTTCGGTACGGAGCGTGCCAGGATTGTATAAGTTAACGAGAATGCCGTGCTCATGCTCTTCATCGGCCAATGTGCGGGTTAACGATTCAAGTCCGGCTTTAGCGGCGCTGTATGCTGCGTAACCGCCTGCTCCGTTCCACGAAAGGCCGGAGGTTATATTGATGATTCGTCCGTATTTTGCTTTGCGCATAGCCGGAAGAACAGCCTTCGTCAGCAGAAACGGTCCTGTTAGGTTGATAGCGATTTGATTTTGCCACTCATCGGACGATAATTCATGCACGGTTCCTTGCTCTAAAACGGCTGCATTGTTCAATATAATATCGATGCGGCCAAAGTGCTCAGTGGCGGCAGAAATCGATTCCTGTACCTGTTGCTCGTCGGATACGTCTGTTTGCAGCACAAGCGCTGCTTTGCCCGTTTTCTCTTTTACGACCAATGCGGTTTCTTCCAGTTTAGCCAGGCGTCTTCCCAGCAGGACGACATCTGCTCCCTCCGCTGCAAAAGAAATGGCTGCTGCTCGGCCTAATCCCGTCCCAGCTCCGCTAATAATGGCGACTCGATTTTGCAGTGCTCCCATCACCAGTCCTCCATTCGCTGTTCATATTGTGAATATCTTATCAGAGGGAGAGCGGGAGGGGAAGAGGGGTGGGTATTAGACTTTTTTTGTTGATTGTTAAATAAAGATTATATAAGCGAATATGAAATATGTCCTGTATGTTATTAAAAATAGACCAAGAAATCAAAAAATAAAGGCTGCTCGGAAGGTCCATTTGGACCTTTCGAGCAGCCTGAAATTAAATGTTTTATTCAACGACTAGCGTCGTTTTCATTTCCCTATGGCCAGCGCCGCAAGGTATATTGCATATCATTTCATAAGTACCCGGCTCGCTGATGTTTACAGCAACGGTTTTGCCTTGTGTAATTTCATAATCCGTTTTTTTGATTAGCGCGCTGTGCAAGCCGTCAACGGAATCCAGCTTAAGATTAACGGTTTCTCCAGCTTTGATTTTATATTCTTTCTGGTCAAACTCCCAGTTGGATGCAGTTATAACAAGGTCAGACGATGCAGCGCCGCTGTCTGCAACAGTTGTATTTGCTTCCTTATTCTCTTCATTGGAGCTGTTCGCGCCGCATGCCGCGATAACGAATACAAGACACATTGCGCTTGCAAATAGTAACCATTTTTTCATTTGTTTGCTACCCCTTTCGATTGTAAAGCTTTGTAATTTCGTTTGGTCATATCCATTGTACTTCAACTTTGGCCAAAATGCAGTGACAGCGATATGACAAACTAATGAAGAACATGTGAAAAAGCGAGAAAATCCCGTAAAGAATGCTGTACAAGCGCACAAGCCCTTGACCGCCGTTGCCGGGCAAATCAAGGGCTTGTGCGCTTGTGCTGCTGCTGCTAATTTAGAAGGCTGAGCTAGTTGTGGTTGCGTCTGCCAGATTCATAAGGGGTGCTGACTGGGATGAACAGATCGATAATCCCAATAACCAGCGCAGCCAAAATGGCGCCGAGCAAAGTTACCGTAACGTCTCCGACGATAAATTGGGCGATCCATATTACGGCAGCGCTGGCGATAAAGCCAACAATCCCGCGTCCGAAAGGAGTAACCCTTTTGCCAAATATGCCTTCAATGATCCAGCCGAGGGCAGCGATGACAAGAGCAAGGAAAAACGCGCTCCAAAATCCACCAACGCTAAATTGAGGTACAATAAACCCGACAAGCATAAGCACCAGCGCGGCTACGATAAACCGAACAACATGGCCCAAAAATGTCATAGTATAAACCCTCCTAAAATTTACGAATCGAAACTGCCGTTCATGCAGCTTCTTTTCTTTTTCGCGGCTGCGCGGCTGCAAGCCGATTCAAAGCTAATCTGAAGCACTTACCTTTGGTGGTACATGCAAAAGTTGCATCGTAAAACAGCTCTTTCGTTAATATTGTGACCAATTGAGCATCATTTATGTATGAAACGATTGTTCAGCCCGTGCATGAAGGACGCGGTTCGGCTATAATAGGAAGGCGAGAGGAGTGTTATTTGTTGGACACTAAAATTTTGAATACACTTGAATATCCTAAAATCATACATAGATTATCACAGCATGCGGCAACATCGCTTGGCAAAGCGGCCGCAGAATCGCTGCAGCCTGTATCCGATTTGGAAGCGGTTAAGCAAATTTTGCAGGCTACGGATGAAGCCTATACGGCTGACCGTCTGAAAGGCAGCGCGCCATTTGGCGGCGTTGTGGATATTTCGGCGCCGCTTCACCGTGCGCGGATCGGCGGTACGCTTAATCCGGCAGAGCTGCTGGACATCGCGGCTACTGCACGCGGCGGTCGCCGTGTGAAGAAGCATATCAGCCTGCTGCATGAAGATAATCCGATCCCGATGCTCCATGCGATCGCGGACCAAATCAGCGAGCATAAGCCGCTTGAGGATGCGATTTTTGAATGTATTGACGATCAGGCGGAGGTTATGGACAGCGCCAGCGCAGAGCTGGCGTCGATTAGACGGGAGCTGCGGAACGGGGAATCGCGCATTCGGGAGAAGATGGATCAGATGATCCGCTCCTCATCGGTTCAGAAGATGCTTCAGGATTCGATCGTTACGCTGCGCAATGATCGGTACGTCATTCCTGTCAAGCAGGAATACCGTTCGCACTTTGGCGGAATCGTGCATGATCAATCGGGATCTGGCGCTACGCTGTTCATCGAGCCGGAAGCAATCGTCGCGATGAACAATAAGCTGCGGGAGCTGAAGGCAGGCGAGCTGCGGGAAATCGAGAGAATATTGCAGAAGCTCACCGCGCTCACTTCGGATTATGTTGAGGATCTTATATACAACCTCGATTTGCTTGGCCAAATCGACTTTGCGTATGCCAAGGCGCGGCTTGCCCATGGCATGAAGGCGACGCTTCCGCGAATGAATGACAGAGGCTTTCTGAAGCTGAAGCGCGGCCGACATCCGCTAATTGCACCGGAGCAGGTTGTGCCTATTGATGTGGAGCTGGGCAACCAGTATACCGCAATCATTGTAACGGGACCGAATACGGGCGGCAAGACCGTCTCCTTGAAAACAATCGGGCTGCTGAGCCTAATGGCGATGTCTGGCTTATTTGTGCCTGCCGAGGATGGCAGCCAGCTTTGCGTATTCGATGCGATTTATGCCGATATCGGCGATGAGCAAAGTATTGAGCAAAGCCTTAGTACATTTTCCAGCCATCTCAAAAACATTATTCGCATATTAAGCTCCATGACTTCAAAGAGCTTAGTGCTGCTCGATGAGCTTGGCGCTGGAACCGATCCGGCTGAAGGGTCTGCGCTTGCCATAGCCATATTGGAGCATGTCCATGCGATGGACAGCCGAATTGTAGCAACGACGCATTACAGCGAGCTTAAGGCATATGCTTATAATCGCAGGGGTGTCATTAATGCGAGCATGGAGTTCGACGTGGCGACATTAAGTCCGACCTATCGATTGCTCGTTGGCGTTCCGGGTCGAAGCAACGCCTTCGCCATCGCTGAAAGGCTAGGGCTTGCGCGTTCCATTATCGATCATGCAAGAGGCGAAGTGAGCGAAGAGGACCAACGGGTTGAAAATATGATTGCCTCGCTCGAGGAAAATCGCCTAGGCGCAGAAACCGAGCGTCAAACGGCTGAGTCGCTCCGCCGTGAGATGGAGACGCTTCGAGCGCGTCATGAAGCAGAGCGAATGAAATTCGAGGAGCAGAAGGATAAGCTGCTGCTAAAAGCGCAGGAAGAAGCACGCGAGGCTGTCGCGAAGGCAAAGCGCGAAGCGGAGCAAATCATCGCCGACCTGCGCAAGCTTGCAATGGAGGAAGGGGCCTCGGTTAAGGAGCATAAGCTCATTGAAGCCCGTCGCAAGCTGGATGAAGCAGCCCCTGAGCTGCAAAAATCGAAGCGGGGAGCAGCTAAGTCCGCTGCAAAGCCGGCCAAGATCGAAGCAGGCGATGAAGTGACGGTGTACAGCTTGAATCAGAAGGGCACCGTCGTAGAGGTTCATGGCTCAGATGCCACTGTACAGCTTGGCATTATGAAAATGAAGGTAGCGCTGGATGATTTGGAGCTGCTGAAATCAAATGCTGCGGCAAAGGTGCAGCAGCCGAAGCTTGCGGCAAGCTTGAAGCGCTCGAAAGATGATAATTTCAAGATGGAGCTTGACCTGCGCGGTGAGAATCTGGAAGAGGCGATTCTAGAGGTTGACCGTTTCCTTGACGAGGCTTTTCTGTCAGGCCTTGCTCAAGTGGCGATCATACACGGTAAAGGTACTGGCGTGCTTCGGACAGGGATACAGCAATATTTGCGCAGACATAGCCATGTGAAGAGCTATCGTCTAGGCAATTACGGCGAGGGCGGCGTTGGCGTTACCGTTGCTGAGCTGAAATAGAGCGCAGCGAAAAGGACTGATGGGAGGGAGCTTTGAATGAACAATGAAGTGGATAACCTGCTAAGCAATCCTTACGCTGCTTCGCTTGTCTATGTATCGGTTACGGTGCTTTCTCTCATTGTGTTCTTGTCTTGCTTTGAGCTTGTGACCAGATACAAATGCTGGAGCGAGATCAAGAAGGGGAACTTGGCCGTGGCTATGGCAACCAGCGGCAAAATTTTCGGCATATGCAATATTTTTCGCTTCTCGATCGAGTCGAATGACTCGGTTTATCAGAGCCTCATCTGGGGAGCCTTCGGGTTTGTCATTTTGATGGCAGCTTACTTTTTATTCGAGTTTCTAACGCCTGTATTCCGGATAGATGATGAAATCGCCCGCGATAACCGTGCGGTTGGGCTTATCGCGATGATCATTTCGGTGTCGCTCTCTTACGTCATTGGAGCAACGGTCATTATATAACGGAGGGACCTATTTTGAAATATTTATGGAGAATTTTAATCGTTGTCGCTATTTTATTTTTTGCTTTTGGCGTCGTTTATATTATGAATCATTAGAGGGGAAGACAAACAATGGAAGAGCATTTGATTTGTCCGTGGTGTTTAACGGAAATTGTATGGGATGAAGAGATTGGACCGGAAACGCATTGTCCGCATTGCGATAATGAGCTGAGCGCTTATCGGACAATCGAGCTTGGCTACGATGAAGATGAAGTTGAGGCTGACGAGCATGAACGCTCTGTTCAAGCGCTCAAAATCAACGATGCCCGCAGGGCCGCTAAGCAAAATGGCGAATTCGAGCAGGATGAATGGTCGGAGGACGAGGCTGTAGAGGAAGAGGAAGAGGAAAACGATTATTCGGATGACCCGAACCATAAGCGCTGGCTGGAGCAGGGCGATGGTTATCGCAGCGCTGATACCGCGCGATTTGCAGTAGAGGAGACTATCCAGCGCGTGCTTGATGATCAAGAAGAAATACCGGAATGTCCGGTTTGCCGATCGTATATGATCGAGGCTGGCGTACAGACGGTAGGGGATCAACAGTTTGAGCCTAGAATTGCCCCATCTCTTGGCGGACCCGTATTAACGACTCCATTCAAGCTCAGCCTGTATGTCTGTCCGGCTTGCTACCACACTTCTTCCTTGCTCAGCCTCGGCGATCGCGAGCAAATGATCAAGCGGCTAACTCCGGACGAATAATTGTGCTTGGAATAAAGGGCGCATGGGCAACTGCCAAAGAGGGAACCTTACAAAACGAAATTCTGATTTGTGATCGGCTGGTCATGGGAAGCCATGATTTGCCCTGAGGAAGGAGGAATCGTTTTGGCTAAAGCTTTGGCAAAAAGCTTGGATGGACAAGCAGCTCTTTTACTCATTGTTCAAGCCCTTTATGGCGTAGCGAATGCGCTATCCGGTACGTTTGTGCCCATATATCTATGGAAAGCAAGCCAATCGTATATGTTAATCGGCTGGTTCACTTTAGGCCAATATGTCATGAGCGGCTTAACGTTCTGGGTCGCTGGCAAATGGGTGAAAGAGCATAACAAAATGAACAGTCTCCGCATAGGAATTGTTCTGTCCGGCGTCTTTTATTGCACAGTACTGCTGCTCGGGCAGCAAGCAAAAGCGTATTACATACCGCTCGGCATTTTGAACGGGATGGCAATGGGCTTTTTTTGGATCGCATTTAACGTTGTATATTTCGAAGTGACGGACCCGGATAACCGCGACCGCTTTAACGGCTGGGCTGGCTTGCTTGGCTCTGCAGCAGGCATCGTTGCGCCTTGGGTATCAGGACTGCTTATTACATCGATGCAAGGGGAAAAGGGCTATCGGCTTATTTTTACCATATCGCTCGTTATATTTTCGATTAGCGTTGTACTTAGCTTTTGGCTTAAGAAGCGGAAAGTTCAGGGCATTTATAATTGGAAGCATGGGCTGCAGCAGCTTATGCAAAAAGGGAATCCTTGGCGCCGGATGCTTCCGGCTATAGCTGCGCAGGGAGTACGCGAGGGCGTGTTCATGTTCCTAGTCGGCTTGACTGTATATGTAGCGACACAAAACGAGAGCAAGCTGGGCACCTTTGCGCTCATTACATCACTAGTGTCTCTAGTCAGCTTTTGGATTGTTGGCAAAATGCTTAAAAAAAGCAATCGCAAGCTTTCGATGCTCATTGGCGTCATTATGATTGCTGTCGTTATTTTGCCTTTGTTTTGGGAGGTATCGTTCGCGACCTTGTTAATGCTTGGCATCGGCACGTCCCTATTTATGCCGCTTTACATTATACCGATGACCTCCAGAGTATTTGATCTCATTGGCCAATCCGAGGAAAGCGCGAGAGAACGCGAGGAGTTTATCGTGCTTCGCGAGGCGGGACTCGTCATTGGCAGAGTTATCGGCTTAACGTCGTATTTAATTGTGCTGCCGCAGAACCATTCAGCTATTGCGATCACTTGGCTGTTGTTTGCGGTTGGTGTCGTACCGATTGCGGGCTGGTGGTTTATGAAGCCGTTCTTAGAGGAGCAGCAGGCATAAGCAAAAAAGAAGGAGAACGAGAAATGCCGAGAATCGTATCGGACATAACGCAATTAATTGGAAATACGCCGGTCGTTCGGCTAAATCGTCTGCCGGGGGATGACAGTGCCGAGGTATGCGTCAAGCTCGAGCGCTTTAATCCAAGCGGAAGCGTAAAGGATCGAACGGCTTTCTCGCTCATTAATGATGCGGAGAAGCGGGGCTTGATCAAGCCGGGCGACACCATTATTGAGCCAACGAGCGGCAATACCGGCATTGGGCTGGCGATGAATGCAGCAGCAAGAGGATATAAGATGATTTTGATTATGCCTGACAACATGACGTTGGAGAGGATAAAGCTGCTTCAGGCCTATGGAGCAGAAGTTGTACTGACACCTGCTGCAGAGAGAATGCCTGGTGCGATCCGCAAGGCGGAGGAGCTTCATAAGCAGCATCCAGGCAGCTATATTCCCAATCAGTTCGAAAATCAAGCTAATCCGCATATACACAGAATAACGACAGCCTTCGAAATTATGGAGCAAACCGGCGGGAGGCTAGACGCATTCGTTGCCACAGCTGGCACTGGCGGGACGATAACCGGAACAGGCGAGAGGCTTAAGGAGCAGCTTCCGGATTTATATGTTGCTGTAGTAGAACCGCAAGGGTCTCCCGTGTTGTCCGGCGGCAAGCCAGGTCCGCATAAGCTGGTCGGCACAAGTCCGGGGTTTGTTCCCGCTATTCTTAACACATCCATATACGATGAAATCATTCAAGTATCAGACGAGCATGCTTTAACCACAATGAGAGCATTGGCGACCAAAGAAGGGCTGCTGCTTGGTCCTTCATCCGGCGCATCCGTATGGGCAGCCATGCAAATTGCGAAGCGGCTTGGCGCTGGCAAACGCGTGCTTTGTATAGCGCCGGATTCCGGTGAGCGTTATTTGAGCATGGATATTTTTTGAAAATGTCGCTCGGGAGCGGTTTATTCCCACTCCCGCAGCGAATGCTTCAATATTTCTCTTCGTTCTTGAATGTAATTATGAATGAAGGAAGGCTCCGATAAAAAGGTGTCATAGCTTGCTTTTCTTGTATAATCGCTGCGAATGGCAGGCGAAAGATGGCCATGCATCTGTGAAATAACAGGGCCAAGCTTCTCGACTGTGAAGGCGTTCTGAAGCAGCTTCCTAACGATAGAGCGGTATTTGCGGCGACATGCCGGAAAGGTGAATAGCTTCTCGGTCAGCTTGTTATAGCCCTGCAAGCGCACGAGATCGCTGCCGCATGGTTTCCCATAGCAATTTCTCCCCCAAGTCCCCTCATAGTCCCATGGAATGATTCGATATTTGCCGCTCGTACGATGCTCATACAGCGCATAGTTCTGGTCAAACCCATCATAATTCCCAGTTAGCACGGCACCGGCAAGCCACATTAGATATTGAGTCACGTCTAGCCGCTTTACGGTGTGGACTCCTAGATTTTTCCCTGACATTCGGTTTAAATTGCGTACAAAGGATACGAGCCTGCTCTTCGTCCCCGTCTTTCCCTTCATTAATTCATAACCATCGAACAGCGATGGCTTCTTATCTTTAGAGATGGGATCGGTTAAGCTGAAATCCGCGCTATCGTTGACAGCATATAGAAGCGAGCGGTAGCCGATGCGTCTTTTCTCGAAAAAAAGCTGATCGACGGCTTCGATTTCCAAATAAACGCCTTCCGGAACGCCATTTATAATGAGCCAGAAGTGATTGGTTTCAGGCGAGGGAACGCCAATTTTATTGAAAAAGTAAAACGAGAGTGCATTGCGCATCATCGATGGATCGTCGTATTCGGCGTTCCAATGCAGCGTTCTGCCGCCCTCGAGCCGCACTTCGTATGATTTTTTAGAGTAATTGCGCGTATGACCGCCCCGCAAGCCGAATTCCGCTTTATAGGTTTGTCCGTCCAATTCCAGCTCTGCAGGCTTGAAGGCTCGCCCCCAAGCGTTGCTCTTTATCTCTTGAAGATCTGAAGCATTAATGCGTATGGTGCGTGCAGGCAAGGTTTCAGTAGCCATCTAACCATCTCCCGAGGCAAAAGATAAAGCCTACCGTTAGACGATAGGCTTTTGATCTTATTTACCGTATTCAGCTGCTGCCTAGATGGTCACATTTATTTATTAAATCTTGATTTCCCAAACGAAGCTCGGGGTTAGCTCGCTGCCTTCAAAATGAAAGAGCGGGAAGCCGCCATAGCTGCGGTTGCCATCCGTAAGATTGCCTCTCGTTCGGTTGCCATCCGTAAGATTGCCTCTCGTTCGATTGCCGTCCGTGCGGTTCCCGCTTGTCAGACTTCCGTCCGTTCGATTGCCGTCCGTGCGGTTCCCGCCTGTTAGACTTCCGTTGCTGTGATTGCCTCCTGTACGAACTCCTGCCGTACGATTGCCGCTCGTCAGCCCGCCTATCATTTGGCTGACATCTGTTGATTCAGCCACCCTATAGCTTGCTCTCTTGTTTTGCTTTTGTTTACTGTTCTTATTTTTGGCCAAATCAAATTCCTCCTATTAATGAAGATAGTATATTCTATGGCTGGAGTCTATTATTCGTAACGGTTATGCGCTCATTCTTTAATAAATAGATACTAATCTAGTACCACTGCAATACGGTATACATATAAATATATTACATAACGTATCTCATGATAGATGCTATGAATGAAGGTTAGGAGGGGTGAGCAGCGATACAAATATGATGTTGGTGACAAGGTCAACACGTCGTTTTTGAAGGAATGCTTGAAACTACTAAAAATGAAATTATCGGAGGGATTTTTTTATGAGTTATAGTTGTAACTATCAATTCGTTGCTGGCGCTAGTGATCGTAATAGAAACAAGAGCTGCGATAGCAAAAGTCAAGATTTTTTACGCAGTTTGGTAGGCAAAGTTGTGAAAATCAACCGCGGAGGACCGAACTCACTGCTAGGCAAACTGCTTGCCGTAAAAAGCGACTATCTTGTATTAAAAACTAGAGAAGGCATCGTATATATTGCTACCAGCCATGTAAAAAGCATTACTGAATTCGGCGGCGACAAAAGCGGTGGTAATAAAAGTGGCGGCAACAAAAGCGGCGGAAACAAAAGCGGGAAAAACTGCAGCCGCGGTCACCGTGAGCCGACATTAGTCGATGCAAACAACTTCAACGATGTCATTTGCGCTTTCAATCAACAATTCGTTCAAATCAACTCGGGCGGACCGGAGAAAGTAGAAGGCTTTATCGCCCAAGTAAATAAAGATTCGATTTTATTGGTATCTGGCAACGAAGCTATTCAAATTCAGAAGGATCATATTAAAACGATTAAAGCTGCAGGCAGTAAATCAGGCGGCAACAAAAATGACAACAAAAACGACAACAAAAACGACAACAAAAACGACAACAAAAATGACAATAAAAACGACAACAGAACCGGCGGCAACAAAAGCAACAAAAACAACAAAAGCAGATCGCAAGGCAACCGCAGCGGCGGCAGAAACCGTGCAAATGCGGCTTCTGTAAAAGCTGCTCCAAAAACAGCTCGCCGTTCCGTGAAATAAGACTGCTGATTTGCCAGGCAAAGGTCTTGACCTTTGCCTGGTTCCACTATCTACCGGATGAAAGGAGGTTGATCGCATGAAAAACCGTCATCCGCTGCTGGATCGGCAGGTCGAATTAGAGATTTCAGGAAAAGCGGCACCAATACGAGGGAAGTTGATCGAGTTTGGTCAAGATATTTTAGTGCTGCACAACGGAACTCAATTTTTGTATATTCCGCTTATCCACTTACAGCAGCTTCGCGTCTCTACGCGGGAAGAAGAAGAAAATATTGAAATACCTGAACTGCCATTTGAGCCTTATAACGAGCCAATCTCTTATCGCAAAATACTAATGAATGCCAAGGGCATGTTCTCTGAAATTTATATTACCGGGAATCAGTCCATACACGGTTATTTAACTACCATTATGAATGACTTTTTTGTCTTCTATTCACCTGTCTATCATACCGTCATCGTATCTCTTCACCATATGAAGTATTTGATTCCCTATAATCCGAACGTAACACCGTATACGTTAACGCCAGAGCAATTTCCTCTTAGACCCTCCCCGATAACATTAGCAAGAACCCTCGATCAACAGCTGCGCAAACTAGTCGGTGAATTCGTCGTGCTTGATTTAGGCGAAAATTCAAATAAGATCGGTGTATTGAAAAGCGTCGATCAGAGTATGATCGAGCTTGCGAATGCAAGCGGAAACGCTGTTTTCTTACACTTTGACCATGTGAAAACCGTGCATATCCCCTAATTCAATCAGACTGTGCTTTCAGCCATAAAGGCTTGAGCATAGTTTTTTTTTACAAAATTTTGTCGAAAAAAAGAATCTTCCATGCATTTTGATGATCAGTTCTGGAAATATTAATTTGCAAGGTAACAATGTGAGTGGTATGAAAGTGATGTGATTGGCATGAAAGTGAAACCTTTTGGTATTTTGGCATCTTTTATGATAATTGTTTTGTCAGTCGGGCTTGTAAATCATGTCCTGATTGTCCCTATGTTGTTTTTTGCCGCAAAGCGCGATGCATGGATATGTGTGATTATCGGGCTTATGCTTGTGCTCCCATGGGCATTAATTCCACTATGCGGCATATTAAACCGGATGAATGGAATGCCTCTTGATAAGTGGCTGATGGGGCGATTTCCACGATTTTTGTCATGGTTTCTTATGGGCGTTTTTTTGCTTATGCAGTTGGCCCTTGCTTTTGAAACGCTAATTACGATGGTCTCTTGGACGGCCACAACCTATTTGCCCAATACCCCTTCGCTTGTGGTTTGCGTTGTATTTCTAGGTCTATGCCTATTTGCATCAGTCTCAGGCCTCCGCACGATTGCATACGTGAGCTGCATCCTGCTGCCGATCGTTGTGCTGTTAGGCGATTTTGTCATGTCTGCGAACATGCCGCACAAAGATTATCATTTTTTATTGCCGATACTCGAGAATGGACCTGCTCCTTTGGTTACAGGAGTGTTATATACGCTTACCTCTTCCAGCGAGTTGTTTGTATTTATGCTTATTCAGCATCATATAAAAGGAAAAATCAAGCGCTGGCCTCTCTTTTGGCTTGTGTTGCTTTTGTCAATGCTGACAATAGGGCCGGTTATGGGAGCGATAGCAGAATTTGGACCTGTCGAAGCAGAGAAGATGCGTTATCCAGCATTTTCGCAATGGCGGCTGGTGTCCATCGGAAAATATTTCGAGCATGTTGATTTTTTTGCGATCTTCCAATGGATGTCAGGCGCGCTTATCCGGCTAGCGCTTTGCATTCACATTTTATCTGAATTTGGACCCTTGCGACAATTGAAAAGAAAATGGATTTCACCGACACTGCTTGGCGTGATCATTCTCGTTGTTTCTTACGTTGGCGTTAACCATATGCTTGAGTTTAGACATTATATGGTCGCCTTTTTTACGTATACAGGAATAATCATAATGTCCCTTACCAGTATGATTTGGATTGTGACCCTATTTCAGAAGAAGCAAGGGAATAAAAGTAGAACAGCAATTATCGGCTCCGAGGAGGCAGAACAGTAATGATTCATGAGGAACGGAATGAGCAGCATGGTAAAAATGATTGGAATGACATACCGATAGATCAGCTCAGGAACGAATTGCAGGAGTGTAATGATGTCATTGAATATAGGCTTACACTTGATGTTCATGGGCCGATGGAAGTCATTATGTTTTATTGTGAAGGGCTGATCGACAACCAACAGATGCAGCTCGGATTGCTGCCGCAGCTCGAGAAATGGGCGGAACAGCTTCGTTTGCTTCCAGGAGCCGAAGAAGGTGACGTACATAAGCCAAGCATGTTATTCAGCAGAGTGCAATGTGGACATAATGGCAGTAATTTATATGCTAGACTGTTTGCGGGCAGCGTCATCTTATCGTTAGAAAATCTTAATGGTTTATTTGAATTCGATATTTCCAGCCAACCTGGAAGGACTCCGGAAGAGTCGACGATGGAGGTCTCGATCAGAGGTCCGCGCGACGGCTTTGTCGAGAATTTGTCAACGAATGTAGCTTTAGTTCGCAAGCGTCTCAGAACGCCTGATTTGCATGTGCAATATTTTAGGATCGGCAGAGAATCCCAGACAGAAGTTGCTCTTATGTATATGAAGGGACTAGCGAAGCACGAGCTTGTATTGGAAGCGAAAAGACGCCTCGATAATATTGATATTCCTGCTGTAGTTGGAGGTAGTCAATTAGAAGAGCTATTATCCGACCGTCGGCTAGCTTTGTTTCCGCTAGTTGAATATGTCGGGCGGCCTGATTATGTCGTGCAATCGCTGCTGCAAGGAAAGGTTGCGATCCTGCTTGATGATTCTCCATCAGCCATTATTGCTCCAGGCAGTTTATTGCTGCTGATCAAATCGCCAGAGGATGCTCATTTACCGTATTATTATGTTTCGCTGGAACGTTTGTTAAGGCTGATCGGACTTGTTTGTGCAATCAGCCTGCCGGGTTTATGGATTGCACTGTCGGCCTTCAACACAGATCAAATTCCGTTTACACTGCTTGCCACTGTAACTATATCTCGAATTGGCCTGCCATTGTCGTCTACGATGGAGATGTTTATTATGCTGACGATGTTCGAGCTCTTCCGCGAAGCGGGAGTCAGGCTTCCAAGGGCAGTCGGGCAAACCGTATCGGTAGTAGGCGGGTTAATCGTAGGCGATGCGGCTATCCGTGCGGGCTTGACTTCTCCGACTATGCTCGTCATTGCTGCGGTGACAGCGGTATCCACCTTTACTCTGGTCAATCAGTCATTAAGCGGCTCGGTTAGCGTCATTCGCTACCTGGTGCTTATTTTATCGTCGATTCTAGGAATATTTGGTTTCTTTGTCGGAATGTTTGCCGTTCTCATCTACCTGTGCACGCTAGAATCATTTGGACATCCTTATTTAGAGCCGTTAGCGCCGCTGCGCTTCAAGAAGCTGATACCAGCGCTTATGCAAAAGCCATGGAAGCTTAAGAGCAACAGGGGGAACAAATGAGATATAAAGCTGCGCAGGTTAACATTTGGAGAAAAAGGGCTGCATTGATTTGCATTTTATTTGGGTCCATGCTGCTTCAAGGCTGCTGGGATGAAATCAATTTACAGGATACTAGCTACATCTCCGCTCTCGGTATCGACTATAAAGATGGGAAGTATGAAATCTATGCACAAACGATGAAATTTGGGCTCATAGCGAAGACAGAATCGCAGCAGCGTGACCCTAATCCAGTATGGATCGGCAAAGGCAAGGGCGATTCTATTTTGCTGGCGATAAACAATATTACGAAATCCAGCCAATCCATTTTAAGCTTGGACCATCTAAAAACGGTCGTTGTGCACGCCAGAGCGCTGGAAAGGATGGATGACATCATGGACGGCTTGAATCGCCAACGGGCTTCGCGGTATACGTCTTTGATATATGGGACTAGAGCACCGATCCAGAAGATTTTTACGACAGATACCTTTTATGACCAATCTCCTCTTAATAGTGTCATGTATTTGCCGCAGCCTCTTGATGGCCAAAGGAGTTTTATTCGTCCTTCCTCTCTGCAGACGGCGGTGCAGTCATTGAAGGAGCCAGCGATGGTGACTACGATCGCCGCATTGACGGCCAATGACCATTATTGGAAACGAAAGAAAATACCGCTGAAAATTCAAATAATTGAGGGATTATTCGCATTTAAGGAGCTTAACTATGTTGGCTATCTCTCGGAAAAAGAAGCTGCCGGCTTGCGATGGGTCAATCCCGAATTCAAGCATTTCATAATGAAAGCAGAAGGTAAGCATGGGAACGCGGCGATTTCCGTCAGCTCCTCAAAAAGCCAATTGCGTACGAGCTTCAAAGAGGGTTCGCCAAGCTTTGTTTTAAAGGTAAAGTTGTCAGGGGCGGTAGCAGAAATTTTGAAAAGCATAAATGAGGAGGAGATTGTTGCTTCAATAGAAGCGAGGGTCAAGCTTCAGCTTGAGAATACGTATCGTAAGGGATTAACGAAGGGAATGGATTTGTTTAAGTTGGAGCATCAATTGTATCGTTACCATCAGGCGTACTGGAAGGAAGCGTGCAAAGGAAAGGAATGGCATCCTACGCCCGATCAGCTGAAAATTGAGGTTACATTTAATTTGATTCATTCCGGTAATTTCACGTTGAATGAAGACACATAAATAAAGGAAAATTAGCTCATAATACGTTTGGCACGAAAAAAATGGAATAGCATGTGCTTACGAACCTAGTTTAGAGGAGGAAGACCTAAGATGCAGCCAATTACGGCAAAAGAGCTTGAGTACATCGCTGACTCAATGTCTAACGAGGATCTATTGATTAAACAATGCGCAGCAGTAATCGCTACGGGCACTACACCGGGGATTGTAAACCTATGCACGCAAATGCTGCATACCCACCAACAGCATTACGACTCATTATTGCATGCTATTTCGCATCATCAGCAAATAGCTCCAACACAGCCGCAGCAATAAACGCCAATCGCAACGACAATAATGATTAGGAGGTAAGTCGCTATGTATCAGCAGCAAAAGCAATCGATTTTGACCGAGGAAGATTTGGCAGGTACGATTCTAAGTGATTTAAAAAGAGTTGTGCGTGAGTACGCGACAGCGGCAACGGAGTCAACCTGTCCGGATATTCGTCAATTGTTCACGAAATTAACGGACAGCACCTTGGCCCTGCAAGGCCAGCTGTTCGAGGCGATGAAGCAAGCGAATATGTACAATACATCGTCGCCGGCGCTTCGCCAAGAGCTGGACAAGCAAATGAAGGAGTATCAGCAAACGAAGCAAAAGACGGCTCAGTTTTTGCAGCAAACGCTAGGCCAGCAGCAAACACAATCGATGTATACGCCGAATGCGCAACAGCAATCCGGCCAGCATCAGCAAAGCAATCAACAATATTACATGTAAAGACCCTTCGGGGTCTTTTTTTATAAGGAAATTGGAGGATTTGCCTTTCAGGCTTTGATTGCACGGGATTCAAAAAAGTTGTAAAATATTCTTTATAATCGCACTCGTACTGGAAGGAGTTATACAATGACCGAATTACAGTTGAAAGTGCTGGAGCTGCTGAAGGAAGACGCGCGAAGGAATGCGGAGCTGATCGCCACGATGCTTGCCGCACCAATAGAGGATGTAAAGCAAGCGATAGCGAGGCTTGAGGATGACCATATTATCGTAAAGTATGCGACAGTCGTGAACTCGAGCAAGCTTGACGATGAGAAGGTAACGGCACTTATCGAAGTACAAATTACACCAGAGCGCGGTCGCGGATTCGAAGGAATCGCCGAGCGCATTTATTTATATCCAGAGGTAAAATCCGTCTACCTGATGTCGGGAGCATATGATCTATTGGTCGAGGTTGAAGGCAAAAACTTAAAAGAGGTTGCCTCTTTTGTATCGAACACCTTATCGCCGATCGACAAGGTATTATCGACCAAAACCAATTTTATTTTGAAAAAATACAAACAAGACGGCATTATCTTCGAGGAGCGCGAAGGTGATCATCGGTTGATGGTTTCGCCGTGAAAAAAGGGTGACGGCAATGATTAAAGATGAACGTAAACAACCCTCCACAGCTGTGCAGAATCAATCGATGGCTGATTATTTGTCCCCGCTCGTGCGCGGCATTAAACCGTCGGGAATCCGTCGGTTTTTTGATTTGGTCAGTACGCGCAAGGATGTTATTACGCTTGGCGTAGGCGAACCCGACTTTGTTACGCCATGGCATGTTCGGGAAGCAGCGGTACACGCGATTGAGATAGGCAAGACGCAGTATACGTCCAATGCCGGCATGCCGGAGCTGCGCGAAGCGATCGGCCAATATTTGAATGACCAATTTGCTGTGCAGTATGATCCCGCGAATGAAATTTTGGTGACGGTCGGCGGAAGTGAAGCGATCGACCTTGCGCTTCGCGCATTGATTGCGCCAGGGGATGAAATATTGATTCCGGAGCCTTGTTATATTTCTTATTCTCCGATTACGGCGCTTACCGGCGGCAAGCCGGTTGGCATCGAGACATACGCGAAGGATGCTTTCAAGCTGAAGGCGGAGTCGCTTCAAGCTGTCATCACGCCGCGGTCCAAAGTACTTATTCTTTGTTATCCAAGCAATCCGACTGGCGGTACGATGAGCTATGAGGATTGGCTGCCTATTACGAAACTTGTGGAAGAGCACGATCTCATCGTCATTTCGGATGAAATTTATGCAGAGCTTTCTTACGGCGAGAAGCATGTCAGCTTTGCGGCAATGCCCGGCATGAAGGATCGAACGATACTCGTTAGCGGCTTTTCGAAGGCATTCGCGATGACAGGCTGGCGGATGGGGTATGCCTGCGGTCATCCCGATCTTATGGAAGCGATGCTGAAAATTCACCAATATACCGTCATGTGCGCGCCGATTATGGCGCAGTATGCCGCTCTTGAAGCGCTTCGGCACGGATTGGAAGAGAAGGACCGTATGGTTGAGGCTTACAATCAGCGGCGCCGCCTCGTTGTGAAGGGATTCCGCGACATCGGTCTCGAATGCCATGAGCCGCAGGGCGCATTCTATGCTTTTCCATCGATCGTATCGACAGGCCTTACGAGCGAGCAATTCGCGCAGCGGCTGCTGGATGAAGCGAATGTTGCGGCGGTGCCTGGCGACGTATTTGGTCTTGGCGGCGAAGGACATCTTCGCTGTTCTTATGCGACCTCTGTTACGAACCTGACCGAAGCGTTAGATCGAATAGGGAATTTTGTCCACCGCTTGAAGCAAGGGTAAGTAAGTACACTTTAACGATCAGCAGGTCAGGAGTATATCCGGCCTGCTGTTTGCATGAATAAGAGCATCAGGTGGAAGAGGAGGCCGAAGAGGATGAAGTTATATACGAGAACAGGTGATAGCGGTCAGACGTCCTTGATTGGGGGACGCGTGCGCAAGGATGACGTTCGCGTTGAGGCGTACGGAACGATTGATGAATTAAACGGCTTCGTCGGGTATGCGGCCGCAGAGGCGGCTAAGCATGAGGAGCTGGCGGAAATGGCCGGCTGGCTGATCGATATCATGCAGGAGCTATTTGACTGCGGCTCAGATCTAGCCTATGCCGTAGAGGGAGCGCCGCTCAAAATAGGATCGGAGCCTGCTGCCAGACTGGAAGGCTGGATCGATCAATATACGGCGGAGGCGCCGGAAATTACGCGATTTATTTTGCCGGGGGGCAGCTCCGTGTCTGCGCTGCTGCATATATGCAGAACGGTATGCCGCCGTGCGGAGCGCCGCGTCGTCACACTGGCTGCAGAGCATGCCATTAATGCTGAGGTGCAAACCTATTTAAACCGTCTGTCCGACTTCTTCTTCGCTGCTGCTAGAGCAGCAAATGCGAAACTTGGCGTGCCGGATACCGAATATGTACGAAGCGCGGAAGTGTTTCGAAAGCCCAAAAAATGATGGGAACGCTAGAAAAGCTCTATTATCCGCCACTGGTGGCCATCGTTAGTGAAGCGGAGCATGGAAAGCAGGTACGAACGGTGCTGGAGCGGCAGCTCGGCGTATCCCGCAAGCTGCTGTCGCAAGTAAAGCTGACGGAGCATGGGCTTACCGTTAACGAAGTACGTGCTTATACGACGGCACCGGTCGCGGCAGGCGATATTATTCGCGTACGGATGGAGCGGGAAGTATCCGAGGATATTTTGCCGCAGCCTATTTCGATACAAATCGTATTTGAGGATAACGATCTGCTTATTATCAACAAGCCGGCAGGCATGATCGTTCATCCGACGCATGGTCATTACACGGGTACGCTGGCCAACGGCGTCGTTTATCATTGGCAGCAGAAGGGAGAGCGGGTGCGCTTTCGTCCCGTACACCGTCTGGATGAAGAAACATCAGGCTTAGTCGCCGTCGCAAAAACGTCTTACGTGCATCAGCAGCTGTCCGAGCAGATGCAGGCGAACGGCTTCCTGAAGCTATATCGCGCTTATGTGTACGGGAGCCCGGCACCAGCCAAAGGAACTGTTGACGCTCCGATTGACCGGGACCCAGACCAGCCCCATATCCGTATCGTAACGCCGGAGGGGTATCCGTCCGTTACGCATTACGAGACGATATCGAGCTTCGGTTCTGCAGAGGGCAGCATACGAGCGACTGCCGTGCGCCTAAAGCTGGAAACGGGGCGAACGCATCAAATTCGCGTGCACATGAAGCATCTCGGCTGTCCATTAATCGGAGATAAGATGTATGGACCCGAGATTGGCGCAGTAGAGGATTGGGAGACGGCAGCCAGCCGTCAAGCGCTGCATGCCGAAATACTCGGCTTCACTCATCCGATCACGAAGCAGTGGGTGGAATGGCAGGCAGCATTGCCTCCGGAGCTTGTGCGCTTGGAGCAGGCGCTATCTGAATAAACAAGAAATGGTATAAGCACATTGGAGGATTTCATGGTATGGTGAAACAAAACGTATTAACGATTATTCAATATCCTAAATGCAGCACCTGCAAGGCTGCGGTTAAGTCGCTCCAAAGCAAAGGGAATGTCGTTCAATCCCGTGATATTGTTGAACAAACGCCTACTGCCGAGGAGTTGAAGGTGCTTGTGGCGAATAGCGGCTTAGAGCTGAAAAAGTTTTTTAACACATCAGGTGACGTATATAGAGAGCTTGGCTTGAAGGACAAGCTGGCCGGCATGTCTGAGGATGAGAAATATGCGCTGCTAGCGTCGAGCGGAATGCTGATCAAGCGTCCGATCGTAACGGATGGCAAGAAGGTAACGGTAGGCTATAAGGAAGAGCAGTACGCTGAGGCTTGGAACAACTAAAAAAGGGTGAATGGACTTATGTCGCAAACCAAATGGCGATCAGATAGGCTCTCGAAGCTTGGCTCTTCCATCTTTGCTGAAGTGGCGGCATGGAAGCTGGCTGCGGTGGAAAGCGGCCTCGATATCATTGATCTGGGCATCGGCAGTCCGGATCAGCCGCCGACGCCTGCCGTACGACTTGCGCTTAGCGATGCAGCGCTGCGCTCCGATATGTATGCTTATCCAGCAACGAGAAGCGGACTGCCCTTTCGTCAGCATGCCGCTGCTTGGATGAAGCATCGCTTTAATGTTGAGCTGGATGCGGCGAGCGAGATCGTGACGCTGCTAGGATCACAGGACGGGCTTGCTCATCTTGCAATGGCGCTTTGCGATCCTGGCGACATGGCGTTGCTGCCTAATCCCGGTTATCCGATATACGCCGCATCCTTGGCGCTTGCGGGCGTGGAATCTAAGCTAATGCCGCTCCGTGAGGAGAATGGATATATGCCAGATCTCGAAGCTATTCCGGATGCGGATTGGGATCGCGCAACATTTATTTTACTGAATTATCCTAATAATCCGATATCAACTGTAGCTGATTTAGCGTTTTTCGAGCGGCTGCTGGATAAAGCACGCCGGCATGGCGTACTGGTCGTGCATGATTTGGCTTACTCCGAAATGGGGTTTGACGGCTGCGAGCCGCCAAGCATTTTGGAGGTGCCGGGCGCAATCGAGCAAGCTGTTGAATTCCACTCCTTATCCAAAAGCTTTAATATGGCTGGGTGCAGAATCGGCTTTCTGGCTGGGAATAAGACGGCGGTTGGTGCTCTCCGCGAGCTAAAGGCAAACATCGACTATGGCGTATTTGATCCTATTCAAGAGGCGGGCATAATAGCGCTGCAAGAGGCGATATCAAATACGGAGATGCCTAAAGCAGGCAAGCTTTATGAGAAGCGAAGGAACATATTCCTGGATGCGCTTCGGACAGAGGGCTGGGACGTTGCAGCTCCGAAAGCGACCATGTTCGTATGGGCGCAGCTTCCTCCCATGCAGTGGACGATGGACGAGCCATGGACTTCAAGGCGAATTTCCCAGGAAATGCTTAAGGCGACCGGCGTGGTCGTCGTTCCGGGCGAAGCGTTCGGCTCCGAGGGCGAAGGTTATGTGCGAATCGCGCTCGTTGAAAGCGAGGAGCGATTGCAGGAAGCGGCTGAACGTATTGGAAGGTTCATTCGCGGGCAATAACGATAGAAATGAGATTAATAGTTTAGAGAGGAGTTTTAATTGATGAGTGAACAACGCTTGCTATTGGTAGACGGTATGGCGATATTGTTTCGTGCTTATTTTGCTACTTCGTTCGGAGGCAGCGTACGCAAAACGAGCGCTGGCGTACCCGTAAATGCTGTACATGGCTTTGTACGATATTTCATGGATGCGATCAATACGTTTAATCCGACGCATGTTGTTTGCTGCTGGGATATGGGCAGCACAACTTTTCGCACGGAGCAGTATGACGGCTACAAATCGAATCGTCCGGCCGCACCGGAAGATCTGATTCCACAGTTCGATTTGGTGAAGGAGGTTGTCGCCAGCTTCGACGTGCCGAATATTGGCATTGCGGGCTATGAGGCGGATGACTGCATCGGAACGCTTGCTGCTGCGCTTAAGGATCAAGCGCAAATTTTTGTCGTGACAGGCGATCATGATATGCTTCAGCTGGTGGACGACCGGGTTTCGGTTGCCATCATGAAGAAGGGGATCGGGAACTATATGGTGTATACGCCAGAGACGTTGATGGAGGAACGCCAGCTTACCCCCGTTCAAATTATTGACATCAAAGGTCTGATGGGTGATACAGCGGACAATTACCCGGGCGTAAAAGGAATTGGCGAGAAAACGGCTCATAAGCTTATTCAAGAGCATGGCTCCATCGATGGTTTGCTTGCTAACTTAGAGGCGGTGTCCAAATCGATAAGGGTAAAAATCGAAGCCGATCTTGATATGCTTCATCTTTCCCGCGATTTGGCAACGATTCGCTGCGATGTGCCGGTGTCGGCCGAGCTGGATGGCTGCTGCTGGGCGTATAAGCGCGAAAGCGTATTGGTGAAGTTTGAAGAGCTGGAATTTAAAAGCTTGATATCGCTTATTGGATAAGCGAGAGTGATCTCCTTATGCGGTAAAATGCCGGAATAGGGAGATCTTTTTATGATTACAATTAATATCAAATGAGCTTACAGCTCATGGTCATTTATTTTGTTACAATAATGGTTTTTGGAGTAGGTTTTGGAAATGAATGAAACGGTATTTAGCGCCCTTGCCGAGCCAAACCGGCTTCAAATTGTCGAGCTTTTGCGCAGCGGCACTTTCACTGTTGGGGAAATTGCCGATCGACTCGGGCTTAATCAGCCGCAAACATCGAAGCATCTTCGCGTCCTGCATGAATCGGGGCTTGTTGAGGTGCAGCCAAGCGCCAATCGGCGATATTACAAGCTGCGGCATCAGCCGCTCATTGAATTGGATGACTGGCTTGAATCATTCCGCCGCATCTGGAACGAGAGGTTCGATAATCTGGACGATTATTTGCGAAAGCTGCAAGGGCAGGAACAGGAATAGGAAGACAACAACTAATGACGCAGAATGACGGTTCTCACGATGCGCATGAAAAACACCGATATCCGGTGTTTTTTATTTTTTCTGTAAAGGATTTTTAAGGAAAAAAACTGGAATTGTATTGACCTGTTCTTTTTAAAGAACTACAATAGCTATATTGTCTGTTATAACGCCTTACATTTTGGTTGAAGTTCTAAGCTTATCGTTAGGATCTAAACTGGCCGAAGGAGAATCTTATGATTGGGGAACGGATTAAAAGTCTACGGGAAAAAAAGGGCTATTCGATAACGAAGCTTGCCGACCTAGCAGGCGTATCCAAGTCCTACTTAAGCTACATTGAACGCAATATGCAGAATAACCCATCTCTTCAGGTAATGGCAAAAATAGCAGCTCCTTTGGATTCTAACATTGAATATTTGCTTGGAGAAGAGCATTTACCAAAAATTCATGAGGCTGAAATGCTGGATGAGGAATGGCGTTCCATTATTAAAGACGCGGTTGATGAGGGCATGAGCAAAGGTGATTTCCAAGCTTTAAAGGATTTAATCCGATCGAACATGTGGAAGGAAAGCATTGCGGAGACGAGTGTATACTCGAGCGAGAAAAAGAAAACATCAAATATTATCATTCTTCATATCGATAACTGAAGGCGAACGAAAAAAAGGAAAACGTGTATTGACATGTTCTATATAAAGAACTAATATTGTGTTATCGTTCTTTATAACAAACATATTAAGCAGGTGTGCGAATGGATGGAAAGCGGTTAGAGGATCAACCAGCATTGCGAAACGAGAATGACAGAGTAAAGGTCAAAGAGATCAATCTTAAAGCTTTATTCTCTACGGTTAGAAAGCGTTTATGGATGGTTGTACTAATCACGGTGATCGTTACCGTACTCGCAGGGCTTTATAACTCTAGACCGGAAACGCCTATGTATACCGCATCCGCGAGAGTCATTGTTTCTGCTTCGCCAGAAATGATGGGTACGGCAAAGGTGATGTTTCGCGAGCCTATCGTCCTGAACAAGGTCATAGAAAAGCTAGAGCTTAATCGTTCTGTCTCGCAGTTAAGAAGTCAAATCAGAGTGGATAGTGTGGAAGGCTCGCTTTTAACGCTCATATCGGTTGTGGACAGCGATTCAAAGCTTGCGGCTGAAATTGCCAATGCCAGCGTTGAAGCATACCGGCAAGTAGCAGCAGCTACGCTGGGCATATCGAACATCCAGCTGTTAACGATGGCGGAAGAAAATCCTTACTCTATTAATGTGAAGAGCAACACGCTGCTGATCGCAGGATTTATATTAGGTCTTGTTTTCAGCATTGGCTTAGTCTTTCTGCTTGATTCTCTTGATGATTCTATCAAGTCGGAACGAGAGATTGAAGAGCTGCTCGGCTTAACGATGCTAGGTCAAGTAACCAAAATGAAGCGAAAAGATTATGCCAGACATTTGAAGAAACAAAAAAGCATTGTTGCGCGGGGTGAGACCATTGGTTCGTGAACGGCAAAAGGTGTCAAAGTCTTATGTAAATAGAAGCTTGCTTGCTTATATTAATCCTCATGGCTCTATTTCAGAGCAGTATCGAACCATACGGAACAATATTCACTATGCTTCAAACGGCAGCAAGATTCAATCGCTGCTTGTCACTTCCCCCTCAGAGGGCGAAGGGAAATCGACTACGACCGTCAACCTCGCCGTATGCATGGCGCAGCGCGGCGACCGCGTGCTTATTATCGACGCGAATTTCAGAAATCCGATCATCAACAAAATTTTTAATGTACAAACTTCTCCAGGGCTGTCGAACGTCTTGGGTCAGCAGCTCGAAATTCGCGAGGCCATCTACAATACCGAGGTCGAAGGATTGGATATTTTGCCGAGCGGCCAGCGCCTCTATAATTCGACAGAGCTGCTGGATTCTCAGCTTATGATCGATGTGATGCAATACGCATCCGAGCAATACGATATGGTGCTGCTCGATTGTCCGCCTGTCCTTGGTGTACCGGATACGAACGCGCTTGTAGGCAAATGCGATGGAGTGCTCTTGCTGCTTCAGAGCGGTAAAACACAGCAAGAGCATGCCATTGAAGCAAAACGTGCTTTGATGTTCGCAAAAGCGAATATTCTAGGCGTCATACTTAACAAAAAGAGCGTTTGATGATCGCAATCGGATAGCGCTTTTTTTACGGGACGACTGTTCTTTATAAAGCACAGTGTTGTTTTCATAAGGACAGTCACACTCGGTAATGTCTCCTCACCGTTATCAATGGAGGCACTCGGCCATGCTGTGGGTTACGAAAACCTTAGACGCGAGTCGTCAAGAGTGTGGTGTGAGGAGGGGTTGAATGCCCTGGATTCTGCATTAGAGTATTCAACTAAACGGTTTTGTTCAAAGCCTTTTAGTTAAACACTCTAAAGGAGTGTCACAGCAACTTTCTCGAATATTGGCGAGAGCTAACGATTATTAGCATCAACTTTATTTGATGTATGACAGGAAAGGGTGAAATGGCTTTGACGTACCGACAAAGATTGTCATTATTGATTTTAATCGACTCCATGATCGTGTTTACCGCCATCTTTTTTAGCCGATTTTTACTTAGCGCTTCGCTTGATGTGGTAACGACACCGATTGTGATCAGCTCGATCACGCTCTTATTGAGTCATCATTTCTTCTCCTTCTATTACAAGCTGTATAAGAAGGCATGGGAATATGCAAGCGTCGGGGAGCTGCTGATCATTTCGAAGTCGGTCTCCTTCTCCATTCTTGCAGCGGCCGTCATTCAGCAGCTGGTGATGGGGGATGTGTTTATGCGTCTGCTCGCCGTTACTTGGATGATTCATATGATGCTGATCGGAGGCTCAAGGCTCTGCTGGCGAATCTTTCGAGGCAGCTACAATAAGCATGCCGGCCTGCGAAAGCGCACATTGATCGTTGGAGCAGGCTCAGCGGGTACGATGCTTGCTCGGCAGCTGCTAAGCAACAGCGACACGGAGCTCATCCCGATGGGTTTCATAGACGACGATATCAACAAGCATAATCTCGATATTATGGGATTGCCTGTGCTAGGCGGCGTTGCGAGCATTGCCAAGATAGCGACCTTGCATGACATCAACAATATAGTAATTGCGATTCCGTCACTAAGCAAAAAACAGCTTAACACGATCTTTAGCGAATGCGCGAAAACGAAAGCAAAGACGCAAATTATACCGATGCTTGAGGATTTGGCTACGGGGAGAATATCGGTCAGCCAATTTCGTGATGTACAGGTCGAGGATTTATTAGGCCGCGAGCCTGTAGAGCTGGATATCGAAAGTATCTCGGGTTATGTCACCCAGAAGGTCGTGATGGTAACGGGAGCGGGCGGATCGATTGGCTCGGAGGTATGCAGGCAGGTTTCTAGGTTTCTGCCAGAGAAGCTTATTTTGCTTGGACACGGGGAGAACAGCATCTATTCCATTGAGATGGAGCTGAGGGAGCTCTACGGGCACACCAACATCGAATTTGTGACCGAAATCGCAGACCTGCAGGATGCGAATAAAATGATGGCGGTCATGCAGGCTCATCGTCCTCAGGTCGTTTATCATGCGGCTGCACATAAGCATGTGCCGTTAATGGAGAGAAATCCAGAGGAAGCGTTCAAAAATAACGTGATGGGCACATTGAATGCGGCAAGAGCGGCCAGCCAGGCTCGCGTCGATACGTTTGTCATGATTTCTACCGATAAGGCGGTCAATCCGACCAGCGTTATGGGGGCGACGAAAAGAATTGCGGAAATGGTCATACAGCATTTGGACCGGTTCAGCACGACCAAATTTGTAGCGGTTCGCTTCGGCAACGTTTTGGGCAGCCGAGGCAGCGTTATTCCGCTGTTTAAGAAGCAAATCGAGAAGGGCGGGCCCGTAACGGTCACGCATCCTGACATGGTTCGCTATTTTATGACGATACCGGAGGCATCGCGATTGGTTATCCAAGCCGGCGCGCTGGCTAGGGGCGGCGAAATATTCGTTCTCGACATGGGAGATCCGGTCAAAATAACCGATCTTGCGCAAAATGTCATTCGAATGTCGGGGTACACGGTCGAGGAGATCGGCATTCAGTACACGGGCATTAGACCGGGAGAGAAGCTCTTTGAGGAAATGCTCAAGGACAATGAAATGAACGAGAAGCAGGTATATCCGAAAATTTATATAGGCAAATCGTTTGAGATTTATTTTGAGCAAATTGAAGAAATGATTGCCATTCACGACAGTATGAGCAAAGCGGAACTACGGGTTAGACTGCTCGATCTTGCGAACAACATCGTAGAGCTTCCAGAATTTGCTTCAGTAACAGGCTAAAATGACGAAGGAGTTGCAAAATGCTATGAAGGTTAGAAAAGCCATTATTCCAGCCGCGGGACTCGGAACTAGATTTCTCCCTGCAACTAAAGCAATGCCGAAGGAAATGCTGCCGATTGTCGATAAGCCTACCATTCAGTACATCGTCGAGGAAGCGATCGAATCGGGTATTGAAGATATTATTATCGTGACCGGCAAAGGAAAACGAGCGATTGAGGATCATTTTGACAATTCGATTGAGCTTGAGCAAATTTTAGAGGCTAAGCATAAATACGAATTGCTGAGCGAGGTTCGCAAGTCGGCTGATATGGTAGATATTCATTATATTCGCCAGAAGGAGCCAAAGGGTCTAGGGCATGCCATCTGGTGCGCTCGCAAGTTCATCGGAGATGAGCCGTTTGCCGTGCTGCTGGGCGATGATATCATCTCGGCGGAGAAGCCCTGCATCAAGCAGATGATTGAGAAATATGAGCAATATCGCACCTCGATCATCGGCGTTCAGCGTGTAGCGGAAGAGGCGGTTTCCCGTTACGGGATCGTAGACGGAACACGGATGGAGGATTCCTTCCACCGAGTTAGGCATTTGGTTGAGAAGCCTGCAAGGGAAGCGGCGCCGTCGAATATGGCGATTATGGGACGATACATATTAAGCCCTGCGATTTTTGATATTTTGGGCAATCAAACCCCTGGCGCGGGCGGCGAAATACAGCTGACTGATGCGATTGCGGCTTTAAATTTATCCGAAGCGGTTTATGCCTACGAGTTCGAAGGCAAGCGTTATGATGTTGGCGAGAAAATGGGCTTTATCCAGACGACGATCGAATTCGCGCTTCAGCGTGAGGATCTGCGCTACGAGCTGTTAAACTATCTGTCTCAAATGGTTGAACAAGAAGCTGCTAGAAAATAATTCTAGTATAGGATGGTAAACTTATGCCGAATAAAATATTATTTTGCGCTACTGTTGATTATCATTTTAAGGCTTTTCACCTGCCTATTATGGAATGGTTCAAGCAGCAGGGATGGGAGGTTCATGTCGCCGCAAAGGGCGAGCTGAACCTCCCTTTTGTTGACAAGAAGTTTAATTTGGCGATTGAGCGATCTCCCTTGCGATTGAACAATATCAAGGCTCATCAAGAGCTGAAGGCCATTATTAAGCAGCAGAATTATAAAATGATTCATTGTCATACGCCGATGGGCGGCGTGCTTGCTAGGCTTGCTGCATCGAGTGTTAGAAAACAAGGCACAAAAATCATTTATACGGCGCATGGCTTCCATTTCTGCAAAGGAGCCTCGCTCCTGAACTGGATGCTCTATTATCCGATTGAGAAGAGTTTGTCTCGTTTAACGGACTGTCTCATTACGATTAATAATGAGGATTATGCGCTTGCCGTCTCCAAGGGCTTCAAAGCGAAGCAAATTGCGAAGGTTCATGGCGTCGGCGTAAATACGATTCAATATAAGCCTATTCAAAAAATCGATAAATGGCGGTTAAGGCAGGAGCTTGATTTTCGAACAGATGATTTTCTCCTCTTCTATGCGGCTGAATTCAACAAAAATAAAAACCATCAGCTGTTGATCCATGCGCTTGCTGCGATCAAAGAGCAGATGCCTCATACGAGGCTGCTGCTAGCTGGAACGGGGCCGCTGCTTGAAACGTGCAAAGAGCTGGCGCATCAGCTTGGCGTTGGCTCCATGGTGCATTTTCTAGGCTATCGGAGCGATATCGAAAGTCTGCTGCCGATGTGCGATGCCGCTGTTGCATCCAGCCTGCGCGAAGGGCTGCCGGTCAATATTATGGAGGCGATGGCTTGCGGGCTGCCGATTGTGGCAACGGCGAATAGAGGTCACTCGGAGCTTGTTCGCGATGGCGAGAACGGGTATGTGGTTGCGCCTCATGACACGGAACTATTTGCAAAAAGGCTGAAGCAGCTAAGCGAGTCGATTGAGCTAAGGCAGTTAATGGGCATGCAGAGCATACATCTTGTGCAGAAGTACAGCTTAATACAGGTCAAGCAGGAGCTAAGCGAAATTTACAAGTCGTTTATGGTGGGGGAACAAAATGAATCCCAAAGTCAGTATCGTCGTGCCTATATATAATATGGAGGACTATTTGGACCGATGCCTTCAAAGCTTGCTCGGACAAAGTCTGAGAGAGATCGAGATCATTGCGGTTAATGACGGTTCACGCGATTACAGCTTGGAGCTGTTGCACAAATACGCCCGCCAAGATTCGCGAATTACGATCATTGATAAAGCGAACGGCGGCGTATCCGCAGCTAGAAACGATGGCGTTTTGGCGGCAAGAGGACAATACATCGGCTTTGTTGATCCTGATGATTGGGCTCAGGAGAGCATGTATGAGCAGTTGTACCTTGCGGCTGCCCAGGAAGACAGCGATATCGCGATGTGCACTTATGTCCGTGAGTTTGAGACGCATTCGAAGGAAAAACGATTCGATATGCCAGACAAGCAAACGTATCGCTCTGATGAGGTTCAATCGAAGATGCTAAGGCGTCTTGTCGGCCCACTGAAAGGAGAATTAGCTAGTCCTGAAAATTTGGATGCATGGGGAACGGTCTGGTCCAAGCTTTACCGGGCTGAACTGCTTAAGGATCATGGGCTGAAGTTTATGGATCTCGATATCATCGGCAGCAATGAGGATACGTTGTTTAACATTCATGCCTTTTATTATGCCAAATCGTTCGTTTTCCTTAATCGGCCGCTCTACCATTATTGGCGTTCGAATACAGAGTCGATTACATCCACGTATAATCCTGCGCTGCCCTATAAATTCGATCGGCTCTATGCCGCTATTCAATCGTTTATAACAGAAAAGCAGCTGGACGAGGAGTATAGAACAGCATTCAACAATCGGATTTGCATGAATGTATTAGGGCTCGGTCTTAATATTATGAGTGAGGGAAAGGCCGCTTCCTTTGGGAAGAAGCTTAAGGCACTGCGTAAGCTGCTGCATGGCGATAAGATCAATCAGTCTTTTAAACAGTTCGATACAAGCTACAGTCCTTTCATATGGAAGGCTTTTTTTGTATGCGCAAAAATAAAATTTTCGCTCGCCATTTACTTCATGCTGACTGCGATCAATTGGATGCGAAAAAGGAATACGGGGAGGATTGCAGTTGAAACCGGTTCGAATCTTGCAAGTGGCAACGGTCATGAATCGCGGCGGATTAGAAACCATGCTGATGAATTACTACCGTCAAATGGATCGAAGCAAAATTCAGTTTGATTTTATCGTTCATCGCGCGGAGGAAGGTCATTATGATCAAGAAATTATCGCATTAGGCGGGAAAATTTATCGTTTGCCGCAAATTAAGCCAGGGAATTACTCGCCCTATTTTAAGCAGCTGGACTTATTTTTTAAAGAGCATCCTTATTATCAGGTAGTGCATGCCCATATTAATGAAAACAGCAGCTTCATCCTAAAGGCTGCCAAGAAAGCAGGCGTTCCTTGCCGAATTATGCATAGCCATTTAAGCGATCTCGGGCTCGACATCAAGCTGCCCTTCCGCATGTATGCAAGGCTTGCGATAAAGGATAATCCGAGCAGCTACTTTGCCTGTTCGAAAAGCGCAGGCAAATGGCTGTTCGGCAAGCGTATATCAGATTCCGGCCAAGTGATTGTGCTTAATAATGCGGTTGATGTAAAGCAGTTCTCTTTTAATTCGAGCACTCGTGATGCCATTAGAGCCGAGCTCTCCGCAGGAGATCGCTTGGTCATCGGCCACATTGGACGATTTAATGAACAGAAAAACCATGATTTTTTGATCGATATTTTTAAAGCTGTTCATGACAGGGAGCCGAACGCGATGCTGGTCCTTGCAGGGGAAGGACATCTTCGGCCATTGATTGAGAAGAAAATAGAAAGATTAGGGTTATCAGAACATGTAAAGCTGCTTGGCGTTCGAAATGATGTAGCGGATCTGCTGCAAGGAATCGATATTTTTCTGTTTCCTTCCTTATTTGAAGGCTTGCCGGTTGTACTGATTGAAGCTCAGGCAGCCGGTCTTAGATGCGTCATTTCCGATACGATTACGAAGGAGACCGACGTTACTGGCAGGCTTCACTTCAATAGCTTAAAGCAATCTGCCGAACATTGGGCCGAGCAAATTTTGAGTACGTCCCGCGAGCATGCCGATACAGCAGAGCTATTAAGAAAGAACGGATACGATACGTCCACTATGGCGAAATGGCTGTCTGACTATTATATGAATCACGTGTCCAAATCCGCTTTTGGGTAAAGGGGGGAATAATATTGAAGCCGATGTTGACTGTGTTTACACCTACCTATAACCGGGCCTACACGCTTCATCTTTGCTATGAGAGCCTGAAACGTCAAAGCAACAAGAGCTTTGTATGGCTCATCATTGACGATGGCTCTACGGATCAAACGAGGGAGCTTGTCGCAGGCTGGATAGCGGAGAATCTTATATCCATCCGCTATCATTATCAAGAAAATCAGGGGATGCATGGCGCGCATAATGCTGCTTATGAACGAATCGAAACGGAGCTTAATGTTTGCATCGATTCGGATGATTACATGGCAGACGACGCCGTAGAGAAAATAACGAGGTTTTGGCAAACGGCAGGAAATGACCGTTTTGCAGGCATTGTCGGGCTGGACGTGAACCAGAATTACGAGGTTATCGGCACCAGAATGCCTGAGCGATTGGAATCTTCAACGCTGACGGATCTATACGCCCTGCATCATGTGAAAGGCGACAAAAAGCTCGTTTACCGTTCAGAAATAACGAGAAAATATCCGCCGTATCCGATATTTTCCGGTGAGAAGTACTGTCCGTTATCCTACAAATACATCCTTATCGATCAGGATTATCCGCTGCTTATTATGAATGAGGTGCTGTGCATCGTTGAATATCGGCAGGATGGATCAAGCTTGAATATGATTAATCAGTACAAAAAAAATCCGCGCGGCTTCTCCTTCTTTCGCAAAGCGGCGATGGCTTATGCGCCGTCATGGAAAGGCAGAATCCGCGAGGCCATTCATTATGTTTCCAGCAGCTTGATCATTCGCAACAAACACTTTTTGAGGGAATCGCCTCGCAAATGGGTGACGCTGCTCGCCATTCCGTTTGGCGTTTTGCTTTACTTTTACATTCAGAACACGAATAAAGCGACGGTAGTGAAGCAAAATCATTGAGGCGGCAGTTTCAAAATGATCTTATAGGAAGGGACGAATAAAATGTCGATACTGTGGATGACGCTGGTTTTCGTATTCTCAGTCTCTCTAGCGGCCAGATACTTTTCAGTACCAGCAGGGATCGCCCCTTCGCCGATCATACCGAACAGATTTCTCGCTATTGTAGCTGCACTTACGCTCGCATTGGTATCCGGGCTGCGATCGAATATTGGAGATACCTATCTGTATATGCACAGCTATACATTGGAAGATTTCACCTGGGAGTCTATCAAGGGCAGCAATGATATCGGCTTTAATATTTTGCAAATGCTGTTGAAGCAGATTTCGAATGATCCGCAAATTCTGATACTAACGACTGGCATTGTGACCAATCTGCTTATCGTTATGGTGCTGTTTAAATATACGAGATTGTTCGAGCTTAGCATCTTCTTATACATAACAACGGGTACGTACACCATTTCAATGAACGGCATGAGGCAGTTTCTGGCAGCTGCAATCGTAATGACGGCGACAAAGTTTCTATTAGAGGGCAAGTGGAAGCCATACATACTCATCGTTGTACTCGCTTCATTCATTCATCAAAGCTCGTTGATTATGATTCCGATTTACTTTATCGTGCGCCGCAAAGCATGGACGAGATCGACCGCTATGCTCCTTGGACTTGCCGTTCTTATTGTCGTGGGCTTCAACGAATTTTCCGAGCTGCTATTCACAGCGATTAAGGACACCCAGTACAGCAATTATGCATCGTTTGATGAAGGCGGGGCCAACATCCTTAGAGCAATCGTCTGGATTATTCCGATTGTGATCGCCTATTTTGGCAGAGAAAAATTGAGAAGCCTATTTCCGAAGTCCGATATTATCGTGAATGTCTCGCTGGTAGGCGTTGTGTTGATGATAATCGCTACGCAAAATTGGATTTTCGCAAGAATGGCTATTTATTTCAATTTATATCAGCTTATTTTAATCGCATGGTTGATCAAAGTGTTTCGCGAGAAGGATCAGAAGCTTATCTATATCGTGATTTTAGTGTTTTATTTCTTATTTTATTTCTATGAAAGCGTCATTGCCCTCGGACTGGATTACAAAAGTGATTATATTAAATGGCCGTTTTAGGAGTGATGTAAATGAATGCTTCAAGTAAAATCCCTCGTATCGTTCATTATTGCTGGTTCGGACGGGGCGAGAAGCCAAGGAAGATTGAAAAGTGCATGCGCAGCTGGCAAAAGCATTTAGGCGATTACGAAGTGATGGAGTGGAACGAGGACAGCTTCGATATTTTGTCCAATCGCTATGTGAAGGAGGCCTATGAGGCAAAAAAATATGCTTTCGTCAGCGATTATGTTCGTTTATATGCGCTTTACAAGCATGGCGGCATTTATTTGGATACGGATGTTGAGGTCATTAAGCCGCTGAGTCCGCTCCTTCAGCATGAAGCGTTCTCTGGCTTTGAGGATCAGACTTTTCTGCAATCCGGAACGATGGGAGCGGAAAAGGGGCATCCGTGGATTAAAGAGCTGCTTGATGATTACGGCAGCCGCAGCTTCCTGCGTCCGGACGGCTCGCTTGATATGACGACCAATACGGCGGTCATTACCGAAATTTGCAGCCGGCATGGCCTCAAGCTGAACGGTGAATATCAAGTGCTGCGCAATGGCGTTACCTTCTATCCACGAACATATTTTAGCCCTTATGACTATATTAACGGAGGAAATTACATCACGAATGACAGCTATAGCATTCATCACTTTGCCCAGTCTTGGCTTCCTGCCCATGTTCGCCTTAGAGGAGACGTAAAGAGAGTTGTAAGCCGGGTTGTCGGTCCCAAGATGATCTCAAGGATGAGACAGCTGCTGTCATCGAACGAATAAGCTCATAGTTTGAAATTAGGAGTCCATACCGATGATAAAACGATTGTTTGATCTTATTGTTTCTAGTTTTTTGCTAGTGATGTTGTCTCCTGTCATTGCTGCGACCGCAATATTGGTTAGGATTAAGCTTGGCTCGCCAATCGTATTTAAGCAGCAGCGTCCTGGCAAGCACGGCGTTCCCTTTTATGTTTATAAATTTCGAACGATGACGTCGGAGAAGGATAGCCTGGGTCAGCTGCTGCCCGATCACCTCAGGCTTACTGCCTTCGGAAGCCTCATGCGCAAATTCAGCCTGGATGAGCTTCTTCAGCTGATTAACGTCATCAAAGGCGAGCTGAGCCTCATTGGCCCCCGCCCGCTGCTTATGGAGTATTTGCCGCTTTACAATGAAGAGCAAGCGAAGCGGCATCTGGTCAAGCCGGGCATAACGGGCTGGGCGCAGATTCACGGCAGAAACGATGTCTCGTGGGAAGAACGATTTGAGCGTGACGTATGGTATGTGGAAAATCAAAGCTTGGCGCTGGATTTAAAGATTCTGCTGCTGACGGTGAAGAAGGTTATTCGGTCCGAGGGCGTATCGAATGCCAATCATGTGACGATGCCTATGTTTCAAGGAACGACAAGCCATAGTGAAGGATAAAGCCATTTCTCAAGCAGCGAATCTGCTTGGGGGGTGGCTTTTTATTTTCAAAAAAAGGATAAAGGATGTGTAGCACAGTGTCGGGAAATGAAATGAAAAAAATATATTTATCCCCTCCTCATATGAGCGGGAAGGAGAGAAATTATATCGATGAAGCGTTTGAATCCAACTGGATAGCTCCGCTTGGTCCGAATATAGACGCTTTCGAGAAGCAGCTGGCAGACTATGTCGGCACTGCGGATGCGGTAGCGGTCAGCTCTGGAACAGCAGCTATCCATCTATCGCTGCAGCTGCTTGGCGCAGGTGCAGGGGATACCGTATTTTGCTCAAGCTTTACGTTTGTGGCGAGCGCGAATCCAATTCGTTATTGCGGGGCAGAGCCCGTCTTCATTGATTCCGAGCCGGATACGTGGAATATGTCGCCAGAGGCGCTCCAGCAAGCCCTTGAGGATGCGAATCGACAGGGGAAGCTGCCCAAAGCAGTAATCGTCGTTCATCTGTACGGGCAAGTATCGAAGATGGACGAAATAAGGAGTCTTTGCGAGCAATATGAGGTGCCTGTCGTTGAGGATGCTGCGGAATCGCTGGGGTCCACCTATAAGGGCAAGCAAAGCGGCTCCTTTGGCAAGTTTGGCATCTACTCGTTTAACGGGAACAAAATCATTACGACCTCGGGCGGCGGGATGCTCGTATCAGATGATGTAGAGCTTCTGCGCAAGGCGCGCTTTCTTGCGACGCAAGCCCGGGATGCGGCCGCACATTATCAGCACAGCAGCATGGGCTTCAATTATCGGATGAGCAATTTGCTAGCCGGTGTTGGCAGAGCGCAATTAGAGGTTTTGGATGAACGGGTAGCCGCAAGAAGAGCGGTATATGAAAACTATGCTGGAGCGTTCTCGAATCGCGCGGGCATCAGCTTTATGCCTGAGTTAGCCGGTACAAACTCCAATCGATGGTTGACAGCGATCGTCATCGACGAGCATGAGATGGATACGACGACCTTGGAGCTGCTGGATGCCTTGACGGCTGCCAACATTGAGGCTCGTCCGCTATGGAAGCCGCTGCATTTGCAGCCGCTCTTTGAAGGCTGCAGGTTCTACGCCCACGAAGGCGGCGAGTCCGTATGCGAGCGTTTGTTCCAAAGCGGCATTTGTTTGCCGTCAGGTTCGAGCATGACTTCCTTGGATCAGGTAAGAGTCGTGGATTGCATGAATAGCGTCTTCGATCGAGCAGCGGTGAAAACCGTTCAATCGGCATAGACGCCCAGGGCTACAGGTAACGCTCGCCCTTCTCTCTTGCACGAATGACTTTCGCTGGCGTGCCGTATGCGACCTGATAAGACGGAATATCGGTTAAGACGGTAGAGCCCGCGCCAATAACGGTATGCTCGCCAATCGTTTTGCCGTGAATAATATTCGCGCCAATCGAAATAACGGAATGGTCGCCAATGCTGACGCCGCCTCCTGTACCTGCCTTAGGAGCCAGCGTGACGAAGCTGCCGAGCGAGGAATCATGATCGACCGTTGCTTGGGAATAGAGAACGCAGTGCTCGCCAATCGTTGTATCGCTATTTACGACGCAGCCTGCCATAATGACGGATCCAGTTCCGATCTGAGCGCCCCTTGCAATAGAGGCTGAAGGGTGGATGGCTGTAATAAAGGCAAAGCGCGGATGGATGTCAGAGATCATTGCAGCTAGTCTAGATCGAAACCAGTTATCTCCGATTGCAACGATGCCGCCGCTTACGGAATCCAGGTTAGCTGCAAGCCAGCCTTTATCGCCTAAAACCTCGTAGCCATAAATGATAGTACCTGCCGGTCGATTGTCATCCAGCAAGCCTGCGATTCGATATAAGCCCGTTTTCTCAATCGTATCAATGACGGCCTTCGCATGACCGCCAGCACCATATACAATAATGTTTTGCATCAGCTTTCATCCTCCTAATTCTTTAAATCATGGCAATGGACTCTTCCATTCTATCAGATGCATATCCTTTTTTGTAAAAGTATAGTGAACATATGCAATGATGATTGACAGAAATTAGGGGAGGTGATAATCTGTACTTGTGTTCGTTTTATAGAACAAAATAAGTATTTTGTTCGTTATTGGCTAATTAGTATGAAGGAGATATTCATGAATAACAACGTCACTCTCCATAATGAAGATCTCTCTGGCGAATTGCGATTAATGCTTGCCTTTCTCTCGTCAGACGATGAGGCTGATCTGTCCTTTGATTATCAGGAGCTGCTGCAAAACGCGGATTGGGACCGATTTATCGAGCTAGCTAGGCATCATCGGGTATTTCCTACTGTCAATCGCAAGCTTCAGGAGCTGAAATCAGCGGATGTCCCGATATTTGTCACCCAAATGTTTCAACGTGACTATTATCGCAATACGCTGCAGATGCTTACGCTCAGTGGAGAGATGGAGCAGCTCGCCAAGGAATTTTCTGAGCGCGGATTGCGTTCGCTGTTTTTGAAGGGACCGGTCATAGCTGCCGATTTGTATGGAGATGTATCGCTGCGCACTTCTTGTGACCTCGATCTCCTCATTCCGCTCAAGGAGCTGGAGCATGCAGAAGCGCTACTAGTATCCCTTGGGTACGTGAAGGATGAATATATCGTTTCGGTACTGAATGATTGGAAGTGGAGACATCATCATACGACCTTTGTGCATCCGAAAAAAGGAATTAAGGTTGAGCTTCACTGGCGTTTGAATCCAGCTCCGTCAAAGGAGCCAAGCTTTAATGATCTTTGGAGCCGCAAGCGCAAGAGCGCATTGATCAACCGTCCGATTTATTACCTGGGAAGAGAAGATTTGTTTATGTTCCTGGTATCCCACGGAGCTCGGCACGGCTGGTCAAGGCTTCGCTGGCTGCTTGACATCAAGCAGCTCGTTAATCAGAAGCTGGATTGGCCGAAGCTTGTTAAGCTGCTTCGGAAGCATAGCTATTCCCATATTGGCGGGCAGGCACTGCTGCTCGCAGCACGCTTGTTGTCGCTGCCGCTTCGCAATGAGATGAAGCCGCTGCTTGCGGGCAGGAAAGCGCACTGGCTCGCGGAGGATGCCATGTTCTATATTTATCGGCTGGTCAATTTGCACTCCCCGCCGATACCGGAAGAAGTAAGCCGCTACCATAAACGGTATCTCTTCACCCTGCTGACGGTACTGCAAAAAATACAGTTTATAGCAAGCTTTATGTTCCCTTATCCGGAGGATGCGGAGACTCTTCCGCTTCCTAAGGCGCTGCATGTCTTGTATTTTCCGCTTCGTCCGTTGTTATGGGGATGGAGGAAGATGAAAACCAATGCTGCAGCTGCCAAAGATTGATTTTTTAAGTAAGGAGAAAACGATGAAAAAATGGCTTATTGCTTCCTATGATATGGAGGTCGGAGGTGTCGAGCGAAGCCTTGCTGGCATGCTGGATGAGCTCCATTATGATTCTTGTCATGTCGAATTAATGCTGTATCGGCATAAGGGAGATTTCATGACGCTTCTAAATGATAAGGCGAGGCTTCTCGATGAGATTCCGCAATATGCCAGTTTCAGAAAGGGCATTGGAAGCCTATTGCTATCGAAGCAGCTGCATTTAGGCATTGCTCGCCTGTTATCTAAAATTCATGCGCGTATCATAGGCCGTATGAAGGAAGTACAAGAATCGGGTTATATTCAGCAGCAGCTCATGTGGAAGTATGCTCTGCCTTTCCTTCCGAAGTCAACGGCTGAATATGATGTGGCGATCAGCTATCTATGGCCTCATTATTTTGTAGCAGACAAAGTGAAAGCCAACAAGAAATGTGCATGGATACATACTGATTTTTCTACAGTACATACCCTTCGTTCGATGGACTTAAAGATGTGGAATAAATTTGACCATATTATCGCTGTTTCCGATGCGTGCAGAGAATCATTTTTAGACAAGTATCCTACTTTAAGAAACAAGACGATCGTAATCGAGAACATGATGTCGCCCGAGTTCATTAGAACGATGGCATCCGAGAAGCTGGCTGTTAACCCGATGGATTCGGATACGCGCTTTAAGCTGCTCACAGTAGGCAGACTGTCTCATGCGAAAGGAATCGATAATGCCGTTAAAGCGCTCAAGCTGCTTGTCGATCAAGGCTATGACGATATCGTCTGGTACGTTGTTGGCTACGGCGGAGATGAAGCGATGATTCAAAGCCTGATTGCGGAATATAAACTGGAGGATCGTTTTATTCTGCTTGGCAAGCAAATCAATCCGTATCCCTATATTGAAGCTTGCGATGTATATGTGCAGCCTTCCAGATACGAAGGGAAAGCAGTGACGGTTACGGAAGCAAAAATATTAGGAAAGCCAATTGTCATAACGAATTATTCGACTGCCAGCAGCCAAGTCCTTAATGAGATTGACGGCGTTATTTCCGAATTATCCGTTGAGGGGATTGCGGAGGGGATAGCAAGGCTCTATCAAGATCCGGAGCTTAGGGAGCGGCTATCCAGAAACTGCGCAGAAGTCGATTATGGAAATGGCCATGAGCTCGATAAGCTTTATAGCCTGTTTCAGCCCTTTGAGAGGAGCATCGCAAAGTGAGTATGAAGCTAAGTGTGATTATTCCAGTCTACAATGCTGAGCCTTATATTAAACGTTGCATAGACTCTCTCTTGAAGCAGACTATAGAAGATTGCGAGCTTATTTTTGTAAACGACGGCTCGACAGACAATAGCAAGGAAATCATTGAAGGCTATCGGAAAAATAATGCCCGGATCATTCTCATTAATCAAGACAACAAGGGAGTCAGCCTGGCTAGAAATGCTGGCTTGGCGGCCGCTGCTGGAGAGTATGTCGGCTTCGTTGACGCAGACGATGATATTGAGCCGGATATGTATGAAAGGCTCTACGCTGCGGCTAAATCTGGAGATTGCGATGTTGTGATCTCAAACTTTGAAAGTGAGCTTAATGGGCATCATCTGATTACGAAATATCCATTCCCCGTTGATGCCGTTCTTGGCGCTGCCGATATTCAAAAACAAATATTGCCCTTCTTCTTGAAGAGCGAGCAATTAAACACTGCCTGCAACAAAATATACCGGAACGCACTCATTCAAGAGCATGAAATTGTATTTCCAGCAAAGGTTGCGCTTGGCGAGGATGGGATATTTAATATTTATTTCTTTAGCCATGCAAGGAAGCTGATATATATCGATTACACCGGCTACCATTACCGCGAGACAGCCGAGAGCGCGACTAGAAACGCTGCAGCGAAAGATTATTTCGGTCGTGCGGTCGAGGTATACGCGGCAGAGCTTCCATCCTGTTACCTGAACGTCATGAACGGAGCAAGCATCCAGCAATTGAAAGCGATAAAGCTGATTCACAGCGTAATGGCCTACATCCATATTTATCTGGAGCCTTCATCTAATATGCGATTCGCAGACAAGATTCATTATGTGAAACGAATGGTTTTGCATCAGGATGTAAGGGAAGCTTTGCCTGTCTACGTTAACGAAATGAATGGAGAATTAGGTCATTACCAAAAAACATTATTATTTCTGATTGCTCAAAAATCATGGCTGGGCATTTATTTATTGACAGCATACAGCAGATTCAGAAATAGAAAAGCGCGGGGGATAATGATATGAAAATAATGATGTTTGCTCATAATGGCAGCTTGAATAGAGGCTGTGAAGCGATCGTTCGCTCTTCCACAGCGATTCTAAAGGAGCGGATAAAGGATGCCAAGGTGTATCTAGCATCTGATCAGCCGGAAACCGATCAAGTGATCGGCAAGCTGGACGGCATATACGATGGATCTAAACTAGAAATAAAAAAATATTCGTATGACTGGTTCCTCTCTTCATTAAAGGTAAAGCTGTACCAGGATGAATCCTATGCGCTTGGGAAGATTCATCACAATATTATAAAAAATATTAAAGATATGGATGTTTGTTTATCGATCGGCGGAGACAACTATTGCTATGGCGAGCAGCCAGGCTGGTATGAAATTGATAGGCGAGTAAAGGAGCAGGGCAAGAAGCTTGTCTTGTGGGGCTGCTCCATCGGGGAAGAAGACATGTCGGAGAGAAAGCTGGAGGATTTAAAGCTCTTTGATCTCATTTTATCCCGTGAATCGCTGACCTACAATATGCTTGTTGGAAGGGGACTCAAGAACGTCAAGCTATGTGCTGACCCCGCATTCACGATGGAAAAAGAAGAGCTGGATTTGCCAAAGGGCTGGCAGGAGGGGAATACAGTAGGACTTAACTTCAGTCCGCTTGTGTGGAAACGAAATAAACAGTCACAGGCTGCGATTGATGAGCTGATTCGGCATATTTTGGAGAAAACCGATATGACGATTGCTTTAACTCCACACGTTATTATAGATGGAAACAATGATTATGAAGTGTTGAAAAGCTATTACGAGACATATAAGCATACGGGAAGAGTTATCCTATTACCGGATCATTTAACAGCGATTCAGTATAAAGGCTATATCGCGAGGATGAGGTTCTTTATTGGCGCTCGTACGCACGCTACCATTGCCGCATACTCGAACTACGTACCGACTATGGTGCTTGGGTACAGCGTGAAGTCCAAGGGAATAGCAAAAGATATTTTTGGCGAAGAAAAGCTGGTGCTTGGTATCGAGCAAATATCGAACAGCGTCCTCTTGACCCAGAAGTTCGACGAAATGGTTCGAGAAGAGGAAGCGCTCATTAAGAAGCTCAAGCAGGAAATTCCAGGCATTCAGAAGATGTCTTATAAAGCGGTCGATTATTTATGCGGTCTGGCCTGAGGTGAGCATGAAAAAAAACTTATTATTTGTTATTCCAAGTCTTTCAGCTGGCGGTGCAGAACGAAGCTTGATCAATTTGATTACCCAAATTGACTTTAATCGCTACAATGTTGACCTGTTTATGTTTAGCCACAAAGGCATATTTATGGACTTGGTGCCTGAGCATGTTCGGATTTTGCCATTATCTGAAAGCTATCATCGTTTTATTAAGCCTCTTTTGCCTTCGGTATCACAGTTTCTGCGCAAGCGAAATACGAGACTTGCCTTTAGCCGTATCATGTTCAGCTACAAAAGCAGGCTGTCAAAAAGCGTTAGTGTCAATGAGCAGGAAGGGTGGAAGTATATCGCTCGTTCCATGGACGTCATTGATAAGAAATACGACGTGGCTATCGGTTTTTTGGAAAAAACGTCGATATACTTTTGCGCGGAGAAGGTCGATGCCGTCAAAAAGATAGGGTGGGTTCATAACGATTATGACAAGCTGGGCATGAATCCTTATTTCGATCAGGCGTATTTTGCGAAGATGGATCATATTGTTACGGTCTCTGAGGAATGCGGTCATATTTTAAAACAAAGATTTCCTAATCAACAAACGAAAGTTGAAGTCATTCATAATATTGTATCGCCAAAGCTGATCAATCAGCTCGCAGATCTGGTTCAGGAAGATGTCTATGACCGCAAGAGCGGCGAAATCGTTATTTTGTCGATTGGCCGTTTGCATACGCAGAAAGGATTTGAGCTGTCGATAAAAGCCTGCAAAATTTTGCTGGACAGAGGCTTCAACTTTCAGTGGAATATTATTGGCGAAGGGGAAGAAAGGGAGAACCTAACACAGCTGATTGCAATGGAAGGGCTGGAACAAAATATTAAGCTGCTTGGTTTGAAAGCAAATCCGTACCCCTATCTTAAACAGGCGGACATCTATGTGCAAACGTCTTGGTTTGAAGGAAAAGCGATTGCGATTGACGAGGCCAAAATATTATCGAAGCCTATTGTCATTACCAATTTCAGCACAGCAAAGGACCAAATTAAGGATGGAGTCGAGGGACTAATCGTTGATTTGAATGTCGACGCCATTGCAGCAGGCATTTCGAAGCTGATCGAAGACGAAGAAGCGCGTTCAAGGTTGACGCAATATTTATCCGGTCTCCATCTAGGTACGGAAGAAGAGATTCATAAGGTGTATAAAATTTTTGGATAGGTGGAAATGCCTTGAAAATGAAACTGCTGTTTGTCATGAATAATCTAAACTGCGGTGGTGCCGAGAAGTCGCTTCTCTCGCTATTGCAAACGATCGATTACGCTAGATTTGAAGTGGATCTCTATTTGTTCAAGCACGAAGGGATTTTTTTGAGCAAAGTTCCGAGCGCTGTAAACCTGCTGGAAGAGCCCGTTCATTACCGCTATTTCGATATGTCTATGAAATTGGCGATTATGGATTGCTTAAAAAAGGGGAAAATCGACTTAGCCTTGGCAAGGCTGAGAGCGGGATACATCTTTTTTACAGAAAAGAATCCAGCAAGATGCGAGCAAAGAGTGTGGAAATATTTATCTAAAACGTTGCCGGTGCTTCATAAAAGATATGATGCGGCAATTGGGTTTCTGGAGAAAAATCCGGTCTATTTCAGCATCGAGAAGGCAAACGCAGCCAAAAAAATCGGGTTTATCCACAATGATTACGACAAGCTGCGGATGGATCCATATTTGGATGCTCCTTACTTTGCGCAGCTGGATCATCTCGTCACAGTCTCGGACGGCTGCGGAGAAGTATTAATACAAAGGTTCCCACAGCATAGTGGAAAGGTAAAAGTTATCCACAACATTGTTTCGCCTGCCATGATTCATGATATGTCAGAAGAGGATACGGATTTTGCACCGATTAATGGGATTAAAATCGTTTCTATCGGGCGTTTGAATTATCAGAAAGGCTTTGAGATGGCTATAGAGGCTTGCAAGGTTTTGGTGGATAAAGGGTATAACGTGAAATGGTATGTCATAGGCGAAGGGGAAGATCGGAGTAAGCTGGAGCAGCTCATTGTGCAGCATCAGCTCGCTAGTCACTTTCACTTGTTGGGAATCAAGGAAAATCCATACCCCTATATGAAAGAGGCGGATCTTTATGTTCAATCCTCGCGCTTTGAGGGGAAATCCATCGCTATTGATGAAGCGAAGATTTTGAATAAACCGATTATCGTTACGAATTTCAGTACGGCAAAGGATCAAATCGTACATAACCAAAACGGATTAATCGTTGACATGAACGCAGAAGCACTAGCTGACGGAATAAAGCTGTTGATCGATGACGAGAAGCTGAGAGATTCTTTGGTGAGACAGCTCTCCAAGGAACACTATGGAACCGAGATGGAAATTGAAAAGCTGTATGCATTGATCTAAAGGTTTATGAAGGAGTGAATACGTTGTTAGAGATTGCAGCAGCTATTTTTTTGGCGATAACCGTTATTATTATTTGTATTGATATTATGCCGATCAGCAGAGATTGGGTGAGTAGAATTCACATCGGAAGATACAGAAACAAACAAGAATGGAATCAATCCATTACGCATATCGGCGCTAATTGGCTTAATCATACACCCAAAGTTAAAGTAACGGATAATGTGAGATTGGTAGCCATCGACATGCTGAAAGGCAATTATTCGAAAAGCGTGATTCAGCATTGGCAGGAGGCTTCCCTTTTACTCGGACTGAGCGAGTGTTTGAAGAACGGTTCGGATAAAGGAATGACAAGCAAGATCGAACGGTTTCTCCATACAAAATTTGATGCAAATGGTCAATGGAGAGAGCAGCCTGCTTATATTGATTCCGGCATACTTGCCTACGGCGTGATGAAGCTGGAAGGGATAGACATCGAGAAATATAAGCCGGCCCTCGACAGCACATGGGCGCTCATTCAGGCGCATATTGGAGAGGACGGAACGGTTCAGTATCGCAAATTTATGAAAAATTACCGCTATGTCGATACGATTGGCTTTATATGTCCATTCCTCGTTGCTTATGGATTAAAGTATAACAAGCCGGAATGCGTGCAGTTAGCTGTCAAGCAGCTGGAGCAATATGAGAAGCACGGCATGTTAGGTGACCATTGCATACCAAGCCATGCTTATCACATGGAGAATACTTTGCCGTTAGGCTTATTCGGCTGGGGGCGAGGGCTGGGCTGGCTGGCAATCGGGCTTAGCGATGCTTGGCGCGAACTGCCGGATTCGCATGAATCGAAGCCGAAGCTGGAGCGCTTTATGAAAAAATTCGCGCGAGCGATTCTAAATTTTCAAAGGCCTGAAGGCAATTGGAACTGGACGGTAACTCGAAATGAGACAAGAGCGGATTCTTCTACAACAGCTACGTTAGGCTGGTTTTTGCTGCAAGCCTCCCAGATCGAGGAGCTGGCTGAAGAATGCGCCGAAGGGGCGGACCGTGCGGTCCAATATCTCATGAAGGTGACCAGAAGAAACGGTGCAGTCGATTTCTCACAAGGGGATACCAAGGATATAGGCGTATATTCCATGTTATTTAATATTCTTCCTTTTACACAGGGGTTCTGTATTCGTATTGCCAATCATTCGAAGGTATTAGGAAGGTAATACGATGTCCAAAGATCTGCTTGGAACAATGGGATTTGTCAGATAGGGGATTCGCATGAGGGTAAAAAGTTCACTATTGAATATTACTGTCGGACTAGGGAATCAGCTCGTCATTACCATTTTAAGCTTCGTATCGAGGACCGTATTTATCAATAGCTTAGGTATGGAGTATTTAGGTATTAATGGGCTATTCACCAGCATTCTAGCCATGCTTACGCTAGCAGAGGCCGGAATTGGCTCCAGCATCATTTATAACCTCTATAAGCCTGTCGCTGATAATGATCGTCCTAAAATATTTGCTTTAATGGAGCTGTACAAAAAAGCTTATCTCGTTATAGCTGGAGTCGTGCTTCTTCTCGGCTTAGCGCTTATGCCTTTCTTGCATTTCTTCATTAAGGAAACGAGTGTAGAAAATCTTAATTTGATTTATATGCTTTTTCTTACTAATACAGCGGCTCCTTATTTGTTTGTTTACAAGCATTCCTTTTTGAATGTAAACCAGAAAAATTACATCGTAACCGCCGTATTTTCCATATCGGCCATCGTCTCGACCTGCATGAAAATTGCGATTTTATATTACACAGAAAATTATATATTATATCTTGTGGTAGAAAGCGCACTCTCCATCCTAACATCCATTATTTTAGTCTTAATAGTAGATAAGCTGTATCCATACTTAAAGCAGAAGGTTAAAGCCAAGCTGGACCCCGAAACCAAAGCCAATTTTATTAAAAATATGAAAGCGATCATTCTTCAAAATGTCGGCAATTACTTTATTTTTGGTGTGGACAGCATCCTTATCTCTTCATTTGTAAGCATCACGGCCGTCGGCCTCTATTCCAATTACAAAATGCTGATCGATATATGCCGAACGCTGCTGAACCAGGTGTTCTCGAACATGTATCACAGCTTAGGAAATTTGGTGGCCAAGGAAAGCTCCGATGCCGTTTATCGAATATTCAAAGTGACTTACCTGATGAACTTTTGGTTATATTCGCTTCTCTCCATTGGCCTTTATTTATTGATTGAGCCGCTCATAACGATTTGGATTGGCCCAGCATATATGATGACCAATGCCGTGCTACTGGTGCTGGTTCTATCCTTCTATGAAAGAGGAATGCGAAATTCATTAAGCGCGGTAAAAACAACAGCCGGGATCTTTCATGAGGATCGTTATGCGCCGTTATTCCAAGCTGTCGTCAATATCGGAATATCACTGCTTCTTGTCCATTATATGGGAATAGCCGGTATATTCATTGGCACATTAGTTAGCGCATTAGCGGTTCCTTTCTGGTATACGCCGCTGCTTGTGTATCGTAAAGTGTTTCATCAGCCTTTAAGGCATTATTATACGGCTTACATCCTATACACCGCTCTTGGAATTATCGCTTGTAGTGTTGTGGCCGCTGTTAATCAGTTCCTGCCTTCAACCCATTTATTATGGCTTTCACTTAAAGGCATCATTTGTCTCGTACTCGTAAATGGGATATATATTTTGGTTTTCCATCGAACGGAGCAATTCAAATATTTGCTAGGAATTGTGCTAAATCTATTAAACAAACTGCCAAGCGCAGGAACAATCCTAAGGAAGACTATGAAACGCCGTCATAGACTGGAGGCTGGCCGCAACGAGTAACCTTTTACTGACAAGCTACATACGATGAAGTAAAAGGATGGTGAAGGCTATGAATCTACATGGGTCTTACCGAATAGAACTAGCTCGATTCAATATTAGCAACACGGGCATGAATGCAGCAGAGACGACCAAAGGAATTAATGATGCTATCGATTGGGCAAAATCTGAAGGCTTTATCCATGTCATACTACCAGCGGGGAGCTATACGGTCGGACTCGATCCAAGTTCTCTCGTAGCTATCAACATGAAGAGCGGCATTCATTTGGAGCTGGAGCAGGGCTGCGTCATTAAGCTGGAGGGTAATTCCTCCCCGAATTACACCATTATTGAAATGAGAGGGATCAATAATGCAAAAGTATCAGGAGGCAAGCTGGTAGGCGACAAAAAGGAGCATATATACGAGATTGCGGTGAAGTTTGTCAGAGGCGGCGTAAATGCTGACGGTACGCTGAATAATAACCCGAACTGGATACGCAGCGAGGTCATTGATCGTTATGCAAACCCAGGTCTTCTTGCAAGCTTCAGACTATGGAGCATTCCGGGGGTGGGTGCAGCTGGCTATCAATTCTATCAATATAAAGATACTATTTCAAATGCTGCGCTAGTTGGATCTCGGACGAACGGCGTTTTTGCACCTGCCGGCGCAGGTGGAAGAGGATGGTTCCTTAATGAAAATAAGGATTTGAGTAAAAACAATAAAATGATATTTGCTATACAGCTAACATCGCCTTTAACCGATAGTCAAATTGCTGATATTCGGGCCAAGGTAGATAGTTCATTTTATACGCATGAAAGCGGTTATGGAATTGGATCGTTTGGTTCCAATCAAATCGAAATCGGACAAATGGAAATTTCGGATTGTACAGGAGATGGAATTTTAACCGGTTATGAGAAGTATTTGCTTGATCCCGCCTTATATACACAGGACCAAATGGGTCAAAATGTTCTTATTCATGATTGTCATATCCATCATTGCAGAAGACAAGGCATTTCCATCTGCGCGTCAAACGATACCCATATTTTCAGAAATAAAATTCATCATATCGGGTATGCCGACGACGGAGTCACGACGAATTTTAGAAACGGTACGCCGCCTATGTTCGGCATCGATATCGAATCCATGTATAGTGAGACCAATATTCCGTACAAAAGAGCGGATCGTCCTAACGGGCTGGAGCTGAACTACCGCATTCATATTGAAGATAATTATATTTATAATAACGTGCGCGGCCATTTCGTTAATGCAGACGGCACCAATGTCTTATTGGACGGAAATACCTTTGAAGGCTCTAACATTGGCGGAGTGAGCTCGAATCCGAATTTTCCGAATGTCAAATATGTTAATAATTCATTTCATGGATGCGAGCTATGGGTACAAGGCGATAACTTCGTGAACGGGGCCGTTATTCGAAATGGGAATTTAAAGCTGCTTGATGTAAGGGGAGCAGTCGTTCGGGATTGTCAGGTCAAGGATGGCTCGGTATATGGCTCAAGCATATATGGCTATTTTGGATCGCCTGCCGTAAATGTTGCTGCTGGCACCTTCACGTTTAAAACGGCGCATGGCGTGGGCAATGGAGCACAAGTATCGTTTGAGCAATGGATCGGTAAGGTTCCGACTGGAATCAGCGTCGATAAGATGTATTACACCGTAAACGTTACTTCACTCGGCTTTCAGGTTTCCGAGACGCTGGGAGGCGCGCCGGCAATCATTGCAGATGCAGGGACACCAGGATTTAATGTCAGCCGATATAATTACGGAAGATGCTATTTGGCAGATATAACGGTAGAGCGGGATTGGCGCCCGAATAACACGCTCGCCCCGAACTTTAATCTGCTCGCTGCAGGTGCTGTATTAGAAAATATAACGGTAAAAAACTACGATCTGTCGATATTGGTTCCACAAGATTATGCGGGCCGCCCGACCATTGTAAATGGATTGACGCTCATTGAAGGCTCCGCTAGATTTGAAGGCAGTCATGTTAGCAATAGTGAGTTTATACGGGCTAAGACTCCGCTTTTGGGCAATACCGATATTCAGCTTGGCTCAAACGATGCGAAGTATACGAGGCAGGTTACTATGCGCAACGGGCTGTTTCAAAATCTAGGAATCGTAATGGACGGGAATTCACTTGTAACGGGATCTACCTTTATAAATGCCTCTGTTGGAAAAGCTGACAATACGAAAAAGGCAATTATCTCGAGCTCCTACTTTGAAAATAGTAAACTCAACTTCAACTGGCTGCGTCATAATCAATCGGCAATCGTCGCGAAGTCTGTATTTAGAGGAGTAACCGTAACCGGAACGGCACCATATATCCGGTTAGAGGATAATACGGATTTAGGGAGCGCCTAATTCTAGAAGCTGAAGAAGAAAATACTTCCCTGCAGTTTGTTCGTCTTGCAGGGAATTTATTTGATAGCATGTTCTTAATTAAGAATTATATGTTCCTTATAATGAATATTTGGAGGAGATAATGAAATGGCGATTTTAATTACTGGCGGTGCAGGTTATATCGGAAGTCATACATGCATAGAGCTTCTTGAAGCGGGATATGAGGTCGTTATCGTCGATAATCTGTCCAACAGCAGCCACATCTCATTAAACAGAGTCGCAGAAATAACGAACAAAACGTTCACGTTTTACAAAATGGACCTCATGGATCGCGGCGGGCTGGAGGGTGTATTCGCCAGGCATTCGATAGAAGCGGTCATTCACTTTGCAGGTCTTAAGGCTGTTGGCGAATCGGTTCAATTGCCATTGTCCTATTACCATACGAATATTACAAGCACTTTAATACTATGTGAGGTTATGAAAAAATTCGGGGTGCATAAACTAGTATTTAGCTCCTCTGCAACGGTATACGGCTTGCCGGAGCAGGTTCCTATTGCAGAAGCCTCGCCGCTAGGTGCGACTAATCCTTACGGCAGAACAAAGCTTATGCTGGAGCAAATTTTACAAGATTTAGCAGTGTCGAATGAGGAATGGGGCATTTCGATCCTGCGGTACTTTAATCCGGTGGGCGCCCACATTAGCGGAAGGATTGGTGAGAATCCGAATGGCACTCCAAACAATCTGATGCCTTACATCACGCAGGTAGCAGTTGGGAAGCTTGCGCAAGTGAACGTTTTTGGAAGTGATTATCCTACTGTAGACGGCACTGGCGTAAGGGATTATATCCATGTCGTCGATTTGGCGCTGGGACATGTGCAGGCACTGAAAAAAATGATGACTAAATCAGGCGTAGATATTTTCAATCTTGGCACCGGCCGCGGCTATAGCGTGCTGGAGATGATTGCTGCATTCGAGAAGGTATCCGGGCGCAGCATTCCGTATACAATTGTAGACCGCAGACCAGGCGATATTGCGATTTGCTATGCGGATACGCATAAGGCAAACGAGGAACTGGATTGGGCTGCTATTCGCGGCATTGAAGAGATGTGCAGAGACTCGTGGCGGTGGCAATATGCGAATCCGAACGGTTTTGAAGTAGAGCCTTATTTGATGTCTGAGCTGGCAGCGGCTTCGTACATAGAAGCGGCGCAATAGGGAAAATTGCCATTTTCAAAGCTAGCTGATCAAACCTAGCTGATCAAACCTAGCGGAGTATAGTACATAAATTCTATGTCATTTTACATTGCTTGAAAACATTCGACAAAAAATGTATTTATCTATCATTTTAGTAAGACATGAAGCGACAGCATGCGCATAATTGGTGATTTATAATACAGATATAAGTGAATGACAAGCATAGGGAGACGTTGAAATGCGTTTAGTATCTGGGCACCTTAAACGCATGGAGTCAGTGGTGCAACCGTCCCAAAATGAATGGGGGACATGGGAAAATGGTACTTATAAATTCCGATGACAATCAGGACTTGGATATGGAGTGGGTAGCATTAATCATGAATGCACGTTCTTTGGGGTTCAGTAAGGAAGATGTGAGGAAGGTGCTGCTAGCCCTAGAGGAAAGCAAGAAGGATGATATTCAGGAAACAGCTGTATAAAAGCGGAAAAAGCGCTATTCGCGCTTAATTTTCCATTTATTAAATTCTAGAAACTCTTTAAACTGATCCTTGCTTACGCCAGAGGCCATTGCCTCTCTAACTAAGTCAGCCCATTCATTGTCAAGGTGATCGGGGGTGCGATCCGTTTTTTCGTTGTTATTGAGAAATTCTTCAACGGTTACGTTTAAAACCGCGCCTACCTTTTCAAGAAATTGAATCGAAGGATTTTGCTGGAGCCCTCGTTCAATGGAGCTTAAGTAAGATTTTGCGACGCCCGCCCGTTGAGATAACTCTGTTAGGGAAAGGCCTTTTCTCTTGCGCAGCATCTGAATACGTTCTCCGATCATAAGAAACTCCTCCGTTATCACATCGTTGTAGACAATTACTATTATAACGAAAAAATGTTAGTAGCGATAGCTAGTAACCTTTAACATGATTTATTTTTTTATTTCCTATTATAGTATCCACTTATTATCATGAATAAGTGGATATTTTTGGTTGAATAACAGCTTGATTTAGTTCTATAACAAGTAGTGTTGGACGTAAAATGATGGCGAAGCGATAAATCGACAAGTTGTTTTCAATAGAGAACAAAACCTTGCGATTATTTGCAATATATCGTTGAAATATTGGTTGACAAAGGTAAATATCAGGTGTAATATGCAGTTATGTTCTCTATTAAGAACTTTAAATTCAACAAATGATTTTCGAAAATCGTTCTTCATATCGAACAATTTTGATATCTAGCCGGAGGAATCGATGAGCGCCATCGCAGCCATTTTTCTAACTGATCAAGGAAGTCATGCATGGAGGCAAGGCGGCTCCTTAATGGAAGCTTTATCTCAGTATCCTTGCGATTCGGCTCAGGCCTGGCATGAGGATCATATATTTCTAGGCTGCCATAACCAGTGGATTACTCCTGAGTCGGTGGGCGAGCGCAATCCATATGTTGATTCCGAAAGAGGGCTGGTCATAACCGCGGATGCGATCATTGACAATCGGGGAGAGCTGTTTGGCCTGCTGCAGGTAGAACAGCATCGACGGAGCCGGATGTCGGATAGCGAGCTGATTTTGCTTGCTTACGACAAATGGGGCGAACATGCGCCTGCATACTTGGCTGGCGACTTTGCATTTATGATTTGGGATCGCCGCAATCACAAGCTGTTTGGCGCTAGAGATTTCTCGGGCGGCCGCACCTTGTATTATCACAGGAATGCGGAACGGTTCGCCTTTTGCACAACGATTGAGCCGCTGCTTGCGCTGTCTGGAACGGAGCACTTGCTGAATGAAGATTGGCTAGCCGAGTTTCTAGCTATCGTGGGCATGGTAGACGCGGCAGATGCTTCCACAACAGTCTACCGCAATATCGAGCAGCTTCCGCCTTCTCATAGTATTACGATCAAGGATGAGCGGATAGTCCTAGCAAGATATTATCAGTTTAGACCTTGTGAGCGCGTTCGATTCAAAACGGATGATCAATATGTAGAGGCGTTCCAAGAGGTGTTCGAGCAAGCCGTTACGTCAAGGCTGAGGACGCATCGCCAAGTAGGCGCACAACTCAGCGGCGGACTGGATTCCGGCTCGATCGTAAGCTTCGCTTCAAGGGCGCTGCGCAAGCAAGATAAAAGGCTGCATACGTTCAGCTATGTTCCGACATCCGATTTTATCGATTACACAGCCGAATATATGATGCCGAATGAAAGGCCGCTTATTGAATCAACTGTCGAGCATGTCGGAGGGATTGAGGATCACTACCTCGATTTCCAAGGGAGAGATTCCTACTCCGAGATCGACGGATTTCTAAATATTATGGAAATGCCTTATAAGTTTTTTGAGAATTCCTTCTGGATGAGAGGCATGTTCGAGCAGGCAGAGAAGCAGGGAGTAGGCGTGCTTCTAAATGGAGGCAGAGGCAATTTATCGATCTCATGGGGATCGGCCATTCCTTATTACGCAACGCTGCTCAAAAAAATGAAATGGATCAGGCTGCTGCGGGAAATGCGTCAGTACAGCCTTAATATCGGCTCTGGCCGAGCGCATGTATTCTCTAACGTCAGCCGAGCGGCATTTCCGCTTATTGAACAGCTGCGGCCTTCCCAGGATACGTACCATTATCCAATGGTGATCAATCCCGAATTTGCGAGGAGGACCGATGTATTTAATCGGCTTGGCGAGCATGGCATCGATCAATCCGGATGGTTTGCGGCCAAGGATGTGTACGAGGAAAGAAAAATCCATTTCGATGAAGTATTTCACTGGAACGCAGGCAATACGCTCTCAACGAAGCTGTCGCTTAGACATGGTCTCTGGAAGCGCGACCCGACAAATGATGCAAGGGTCATTCGGTTTTGCTTGTCTCTGCCGGAGAGCCAGTACGTCCAGAATGGGATGGATCGCGCTCTAATCAGGCGTGCTACCGATAAGCTGCTGCCTGATCAGGTGAGGCTTAATCAGCGCACGCATGGAGTACAAGGAGCAGATTGGGTTCATCGCATGCTTCCCAGATGGCAAGCCTTTAAGGATGAGCTGCGGCAAATGAGCGAAGATCGCTTATTTATGGAGTTTGTTGATGGCAAGGTAATCCGATCGGCATTGTCGAGGCTTGAGGAAGGCGCACAGCCGAGGCATGCGGTTGATCCGAATTATAGATTATTAATGCGCAGCCTTATCGTATTTCGCTTTTTGAAAAAATTCGATTGAAGGGAGGTGACAAGATATGCAAACGAAAAAACAATGGAATAAACCTGAGCTAGAGGTCCTTCATGTACATATGACTGCGGCTTCCACGACAAATGGTCCATTCACAGACGAGGCTTACGTACCTGGCCAAAATTCTGAAAAGCCGCGTTTTACTAGCTAAGGCATTATGGATTCGATTGGTGAAGGAAGCCCTTATACATAAGGTGTATAAGGGCTTTCTAGCTTTTATCAACAGATTAATGGAGTGAGGACATTGGCGGCAACGAAGACGAAAATGGCATACAGCGCATTTGGGCTTGCGATTGAAAGCGAGCTGCCATTGCCTGAGCTAACCCCAATCAACAAAATCGTTGAGCATTTCGATTTGGAGATTATTATCGATAGCTGTTTGAAAGATATCGTTCTACTCGAGCCTTACGACTTTGTGGTGGAGGAACGCAACGTTACGGTATATATGCCGGAAGCAGCGTTATTTCGGATAGAAGATGGCAATCGGATCACCATTTCTCCTGCTGAGGGAGCCGATGAGGATCTGAACCGGTTATACGTGCTTGGCACCTGTATAGGTGCAGTACTTCTGCAGCGCGGCATTTATCCTTTGCATGGGAGTGCTATCGCGATTAATGGCAAAGCTTATGCATTTGTAGGCCATTCAGGCGCGGGGAAATCAACGTTAGCGTCGGCGCTCATAAACCGCGGCTACCCTCTGCTTAGCGATGATGTTATTGCGGTGTCACCTTTCTCTTCGGAACAAGCTCCGCTCGTAATACCGGCATACCCCCAGCAGAAGCTTTGGCAGCAAAGCCTAGACGCCTTCGGCGTAAATAATGAGGAGCTTCGTGCCATTTACGGCAGGGAAAATAAATATTGTATCCCGGTTGAGGCAGACTTCTGCAGCAGCCCTATGCCGCTGGGAGGCGTGTTCGAGCTTGTGAAATCGGAATCGGATGCAGATGAGGTTGGCATTCATCCTATTCAGAAGCTAGAGCGTCTGGATATTTTGTTCCAGCATACCTATCGGCAGTTTTTGGTGCAACGGATGGGACTTACGCGGTGGCATTTTACACATTCAGCCTCGCTCGCTTCTCAACTGCCAGTCTATCGTTTAGAAAGACCAGCTGCAGGCTTTACGGCACCACAGCTCGTAGAGCTCATATTAAAAACGATACAATCGGAGGAATAACCTATGACAAAAAGCCAAGCCATTACGATTCAAGCTTTATTGATGGAACAACTCGTCGTTCAAGATCATAACAATATTGTAAGCGATATGGGCGGAGAGAAGGTCATCTTGAGCATTGAGAATGGAAAATACTATAATCTTGGCGTTATGGGAAGCCAGATTTGGGATTTGATTAAGCAGCCTGTTACGATATCGCAGGTGATAGAGGGGCTCCTTCAGCAATTTGATGTGGAGAAGGAAATGTGCGAGGAGCAGGTGCTGTCCTTTCTTACCCATCTGTTAGAAGAGCGGCTTATTCTTATTCATGAATAGATAGGCGGTGAGCCTATGGGAAAAATGTTGAGATTGAGAGCTTTGCTTTCTTTGGATTTCAAAACCGTCCTACTATTAATTGAAGCAACCCTGCTCCTCGGCTGGGCCAGAATTCGAATTATCCACCAGCCATTCTCGAAGATTGCGCCAACGCTGGGGCAATATATGAAAGAAACGGAGAGCGAGACTTCTGCAGAGCGCAGACGATCTCTTGTCCATATACGCCACGCCATTCAAATTGCAAGCAGCCATACGCCTTGGGACAGCAAATGCTTGGCTCGTGCGCTAGCCGGCATGAAGATGCTGGAGAGACGAGGCATCAGCAGTACGTTATATCTCGGAACGGCGAAGGACGAGGCGGGGAAGCTGATTGCGCACGCCTGGCTGCGAAGCGGCTCCTTGTACGTTACAGGCGCGGAAGAGATGGATCGATTTGCGGTAACCGGCATTTTTGCCAAAGTAGTCCATTATTAAATACGGAAAGTGATGAAGCGATGAATCATCTATTATATTTCTCAAGAAAGCTGCATGCCTACGGGGGGAAGGTGCTCTATATCAATCTCACCTTGATGATGCTCGTTGGTCTTCTGGATGGCGCAGGCATTCTATTATTAGCTCCGCTGCTTGGTGTAATTGGCATTGTAGATATTCCGCTGGCTTCAATCCCCGGTCTTCATTTGTTATCAACGCTGCAAGAGCTTCCTAAAGAAAGAGCGCTATTTATTATTTTAGCCCTATTCATTCTGCTTGTTGCCGCGCAAGGCATAATTGGACGCAATTTAAGCTTAAGGGAAATTAGAATCCATACGGGCTTTGTGAATCAAATACGATTAGAAGTTTATAAGGCGCTGCTGCAAGTGAATTGGGGCTTTTTTATGAAGAGAAGGAAGACGGATCTCATTAATTCGTTAACCGGCGAGCTTGCTCGCGTCACAAACGGAGCCTTTCTTTTTTTGCAGCTGATCGCCTCTGTTGCCTTTACGATCATTCAAATCGGATTAGCTTTATTTTTATCGGTCAAAATGACCTTGTTCGTCTTATGCTGCGGACTCGCTGTAGCATTCCTCTCAAGAAGATATATTAAGCAAGCCAGAGTAATAGGCACAGCCACGACTGAGCTGGCGCAAAGCTATTTATCCGGCATTACCGATCACTTTAACGGCATGAAGGATATAAAAAGCAATTTGCTTGAATCGTCCCGCTATCGCTGGCTGCTGGATTGGTCCGAGAAGATCGCGCATGAACGGTATGAAAATTCGAAGGTGCGAAGTAATTCGCAGCTCCTTTACAAGCTGTTTTCAGCTATAATGATCGCTGTTTTTGTTTTTGGTTCAGTGATGCTCTTTAAGAACCAAGGCGGCTATTTGCTGCTTATAATGGTTATTTTCTCACGGCTTTGGCCACGCTTTACAGGAATACAAGCGAATATGGAGCAAGTTGCTTCATCGCTGCCGGCCTTCAAAGCGTTAATGGAGCTCCAGGAGGATTGCAATGCGGCTAAGGAATTAATGGATGTGGATGAGCTGGGCGGAGAGCATATTTCACCGCTTAAGCTTAAGGAGCAGCTGGAATGCCGGCAGGTCTATTTCCGTTATGATCAGCAGCAGCCTGACTTTACGCTCGAAGCGATTAATTTGCAGATTGCTGCGGGCAGCATGACCGCGATTGTAGGCCAATCAGGCGCTGGCAAAAGCACGCTGATCGATTTGATGATGGGACTTATGAAGCCGGAGCTCGGTCAAGTGCTCATTGACGGCAAGGCGTTATCGGGTGCAGAGCTATTGTCGCTAAGAAGATCGATCAGCTATGTTCCGCAGGAGCCGTTTCTCTTTCATGGAACGATTAGAGATAATTTGCTCATGATTGATCCGCTTGCAAGCGAAGCGCAAATGTGGGAAGCGATGGAGTTCTCCTCAGCCGCTGAATTTACTCGCAAGCTCCCGCAAGGCTTGGATACGGTCATCGGTGATCGTGGCATACGATTATCAGGCGGTGAGCGGCAAAGGCTCGTTTTGGCTAGAGCGATTTTAAGAAAGCCGTCCATTCTTATTCTCGATGAAGCGACCAGCGCGCTGGACAGCTTAAACGAGGCCAAGATTCAAGAGGCAATCGAGCGGTTGAAAGGCAGGATGACGGTCATTGTCATTGCCCACCGGCTGACAACCATTCGGAATGCGGATCAGGTTATCGTACTGGATAATGGGAAAATCGTGCAGGCAGGTCATTTCCTCATGCTTTCCGAGGACAAGAAGGGACTGTTCAGCAGCCTGCTGGGCAATCAGCTCCAAGTAGCTTTATAGCAGCATCTTTTATATACTTAGTATTGCAGCGCAAAAATATCACTACTTAAAGTAAGTAGAATGACCGATCAGGAGGGCGCATTTGGCTATTATACTAACATTGGCAGCATTCGTGCTTCTCTTATATCTGCTCCTTATCTTCCCAACTCAGTGGCTCAAAGTCGAAAAGGTCACCCATTCCATCGGTATCAACAAACGCATATTGCAAATTAGTGATTTGCATGTAGACCGGCTTCGCATAAGCGCGAAGCGCATTCGGGAAGAGATTGAGGCGGCTAAGCCGGACTTTGTATTTCTCACTGGCGATTATACCTCCAAAGAACGTTACCTCCCGCGCGTGGGCTATTATCTTAAAGTGATTGCGGGAAGCGGCATCCCTGTTTATGCGGTGCTTGGCAATCATGATTATGAGCTCCCGCGCCTAAAGCGGCTGCTTGATCTGTTTGAGGCGCATGGCATTCTCGTACTCCGGAATGAAAACATTGTGCTTGATGATTTTCAGCTTGTCGGCATTGATGATGATTGCACGCATCACAGCCGCATCCGTCCTTCCTTCAAGGGGATCGACAGAAGCAAGCCAACTATTGTTATCACGCATGACCCGAATGTGCTGCTTATTATTAAGCGTCCCTACGATTATTTAATGGCCGGTCATCTGCATGGCAAGCAGCTGAACGTGCCGTTCTTTTTTGCGTTAAAGCCCAAAGGCCCGCTTTCCGTTAAAGGGATATATAAAGGGCTGCATACCGATCAGAACGGAGCCTATTATATTTCAAAAGGCATCGGGCAAGCTGGCATTAATGCCCGCTTTATGGTTCGAAGCGAAATCACGATTCATGATCTGTGAGCAGGAATGACCAGCTATTCGAGGCTGCTGCTGCGGCTAGCCACCCGGAAAGCGGCCGGTGGAATGCCCTTGGCTTCGGCAAACGCTCTGGAGAAATAATGAACCGACGAGTAGCCGCATTGCTCAGCAATGGTTTTGATTGGAATAGCCGTTTGCGACAGAAGCTGCTCAGCAGCGCGTATTCGCTCATGTCTAACGAGCATGGAGAACGATTCATGCACGCTTTGGGAGAACAGCCTGGACAAATGCCGCTCCGAAACGTTGATATAGCGGGCAACCTCTGACAAAGTAAGAGCGCCTCCTAGATTATCGCGTATATACAGCTTGGCTCGGCTTATGAGAATAGCTGCATTGGAAGCGGGCAAAATGGTTTCTGAGCTGCGGTTCTTTCCGCCTACGATCGTAGGAAACGTAAGAATTAAGACGTGTGCCAGCTGCTGAAGCACCGCAATCGGCACGGCGAAGCATTCGTCGCTTGGAACGAGCAAAGAGCGTCAAATTTCCGCAGTCGGGGAATGCTGCTGGTTCTCCATCCAAATTGGCCCGGTGTTTAAGGCGTGATTATAAAAGTCGAATTCATCCGGCTTCGACAGCTTCTCATCAAGCTCAAAGGCTGCATACAATAAATCCAATTGGTCTACATTCCGAATTTGATGGCGTATATTAGGACGCGAGCAAAAAAGAACACCTTCATGCAAAGGATAAGCGATTTGCCCCTCCTCATAAATCCCCGTTCCGCCAGCCACGTAACAAACCTCAAAAAAGGAATGCTTATGTACAGCGTTTGCGGCTAGATTCTGCACCGACCCCCAGTAATAGACATGAATGGTTAAGCTCTCGCCCTGCAGCAAGCGAGCGTAGCGATTAAGTCGTACTTCGCTTTTAGGCCAATTGTACATATGAAACATCAGCTCCTATGGCGTAATTGTGCAAAAAGTTGTCGTCGGCAGGCAAATACGAAATCACTATATCCTATCTATAATTAAACCATATTCAAACTAATTATAGGATAAGGAGAATGAGCATGATCGTCAACGATGACGTGAAATTTTACAAAGAAAATGGTTACCTGCTTGTAAGAGGCGTATTTAATGAGCAAGAGGTGCTGGAAATGAGAGCGGCAGTCGAGCGGATCATCCAGCGAGCGGCAGCTGCCCAAGGCGAACAAAACCATGCATGGCAAGGCGATTTCCTGCCGCCTGAGCAGCTTAAGAAGCTTGTGCTGAAAGGATTCCATGATGTGCATTACCATGATGCTGCCTTCACACGTGCCGTCATACATCCGAATATGGTAGCAGCGCTGAATGGAATCATCGGCCCCAATGTACAGCTCCACCACTCCAAAATGCTTGTAAAACCGCCAGCGAATGGCGCAGCATTCCCGATGCATCAGGATTACCCTTACTTTCCGCATCGCGATCATTCTATGCTGGCCGCAAGCGTTCATCTTGATGATGCGGACGAGCAGAACGGCTGCTTAGCTGTCATTCCTGGCTCACATCTGCAGGGGCCGCTGCCGCATGTGGGCAAGCATTACCTAAATCATAAGGAGCATCCGATCTCCTCAGGAACACCATGTCCGGCTAAAGCAGGAGATGTATTGTTCTTCAACTATTTGACCATTCATGGCTCGGATGTGAACCGAAGCGAAAGAACGCGCAGAAATATTTTGTTCCAATACCGTGATGCAGCTGATATTCCGACGGAGAATACCCATTTCGATTGGGGCATGGGCCTCATGGTGAGCGGCGAGAACAAAGATTTCAATAACGTAAAGCCGAATTATAAAATAGTGGAAGCTTAAAAGTGGAATTGGAATGAGCATGCGCTTGTTGTTCCCTGCCTTTTTGAGATTAATAAATATTAATAGAGACGCCTATCAACCAGCTATTGCTGGAGTGGTAGGGCGTCTTTTTTTGATGTGCTGGCCATAGCAATGAATAGATCAATTTTATCGGAGTATATTGTAGTATCTCGAAGTAATTCAAATAATAGGAATATTCCAATGATTGTTTTGAAAAAAATGATATTGACACGAATTAATTAACGATGATATATTGTTCCAAGTAAAGCGCAGTAATTTTATCGGAATTATTTATTATTAATTTCAAAGTTCATATGTGCTGTACAATTATAAGATTAGACAGAGAGGACGGTTGTTTTATAATGGAAAATAATTTATTGACAGCGTTTGAAACAAACTGGATTACGCTGGTTGTTTCGGCTGTGCTGCTTGGGGGACTTTACTTCTTGGCCAAGAAACGGGTTGGGTTCGGAACAAGGGTGCTAATTGCGCTTGGACTTGGCCTTGTAGCTGGTATTATTTTTAACAACTTCAAGCTGGACACTGAGGGCGTAGGCACAATCGGTTCCATTTATATCAATCTAATTCGCATGATCGTAATTCCACTCGTGTTTGTTCTCGTTATCAACAGCATCATCTCCATTACGAATATTGAGTTTTTACGCAAGCTTAGCGTAAAGACGATCGGCTGGTTTTTAGCGACAACAGGGGTAGCGGCCATTATCGGACTTCTTGTGGCATCGGCCATTAACCCAGGAGCAGGATTTGAATTAACAAAGCCTGAGAATTTTGAGGCTCGCGAGGTTCCAAGCTTCTTCAAAGTTATTTTAGATCAAGTGCCATCCAATCCAATTAGCGATGCTGCGGACGGTAAAGTAGTACCTATACTTATTTTTGCCCTATTTATTGCCATTGCCATTGTTAAGGTTGGAGCGAAAAATCCAGATTCGGTGCAGCCGTTCAAAGCATTCATTCAATCGGCGACAGTCATTATGCACCAAGTTGTTAAATTTGTTCTTCGCTTCACGCCATATGGCGTATACGCGTTGATTGCGGTTATGGCTGCAAGATACGGCTGGGAAACGCTTGAGCCGCTTGCGATGCTTATTGCAGTAAGCTATATTGCGCTAATTATTCATTTTATATTCGTATTCGGCGGCTTGGTATCGTTCGTTGCGAAGGTTAATCCATTGAAATTTTTTAGAAAAGCTTATCCAACCGTAGCGGTAGCCTTTACGACGCGGAGCAGCTTTGCTACGCTGCCAATCAACCTTGAGGTCATTACGAAACGACTTCGCGTGTCTCCAAAAATCGCCAGCTTCGTAGCTCCGCTAGGCGCGACGATGAACTTTAACGGCTGCGGCGGCGTATGGCCGGCTGTCGTATCGGTATTCGTATCTCAAGTATATGGCATTTCGCTCTCTGCAACGGATTATGTCCTTATCGTTCTCGTGAGTGTCATCTCCTCGATCGGTGTTGCAGGCGTGCCTGGTCCGGCGTCGATCTCTACGACTGTTGTCTTGACTGCAGTAGGACTTCCGCTTGAAGGTATTGCGCTTGTTGTAGCTGTAGAATCCTTGATCGATATGGGCCGTACAGCTGTTAACGCAACAGGAACTACTGTTACGGCGCTCCTTGTAGCGAACTCCGAAGGAGAATTCGATCGTGAAGCGTTTAATCGCGACGAAGAGGATGACCTGGAGCTTAACCCAGCATCATAAAAGAATGATATGTGGGATGGAGCAGTGTGCGATAATTGCTTATTCCAATCAAGCTTTGCAATGAAAAAAAAGCCCTTGGCTTTGCATGCATAATGCATGCAAAGCCAAGGGCTTAGCTTGTTGTGTTTACGGTTCGTCATGCACCTCAGGAAAAGTGTGGCCATACTCGTCCTCTCCTGGATAGTCACGCGGCAAATCAGCATGAAGCTCTCGATTCTCATAGTCGAAGCGGTTTGGCGGCCGCTGGTCAATACGCCATGGGGTGCTCTTGCCTAAAGATTCCATCCGCAGGTCAGAGCCATAAGGACCATCCGGGAATTCCTCCGGTATTAGATCGTTACGCTGCGATTCTACTGTTGATACATCTGTATACGGCTGGCGATTCTCATGAATAAACCGATCCATCAGTAAACTCCTCCTGAAATGGTATTGTATTACCATTTCAGTGTACCCTGATTAATCGGTAAAATGCACCGTTCCGACAACAAAGTATAAGAATTGAGCGAGCTCAGCAGCTTCTTCCTCCGTCAGCTTAAACGTATATTCAAGATAGCCCTCTTCTTCCAAGTCATCAGGGCCGATTATGGCTGTTTTACCGAATTGCAAATCGGTAACCAGCTTTTTGCCGTAGAAACGGCTGGTAGATGTGATGGCAAGATCAAAGCGTTTCAAGCTTGGTCCGATAAATGTCACATATCTTGTAGATGTTTCTTCAGTTGAATCGGACATAAAATCAAAATCTGGCAACAGCATGTTGTATAGCCTCCACTCCGTTATTACAATCATTATACAACAACAAAATACTTGTAATAAAGAAATCATTATGATAGCATGAAAGCAATCGAATCATTGAACGTGAGAGGAAAGCACCTCCTTTGCCATAGGCAGAGGAGGTGCTTTTTTTTGTTTTCCGGCACTCCTCGGCCGTTCAATACATTCGCAATTTATCTACTTTATTGGAGGATTGAGGCAAACATGCAAATCGTTTTTATGAACACGTTCGAGAAGCCTGGCAATGATCATCATATCGTGAGTGCGCAGCTTTCTATATGCGAGCGTCAAGGCATATGGGCAGTATTATGGGTGGAGGGAGAAGAGGCCAGCGGCAACCCGCAAACCTGGTTTGAAGGCATATCGTGGGAGGAAATGATCATAGCCTTTCGGCATGGCATCGCAAGGGTTATGGGTGAAGGGTATACACCGCTCATAGACGGCATGCTGGATGATCGCCGCGCTTCGTCAGGAAGCTTCGGAATGATGCTGCAATGCTATGGCGAGCTGCATGCCAATCAAGAGCTCTTTCAAGCGCTTCGCGAATGGCGCCGTTCCAAAGCGGCGGCAGAGAAACGGTCTGCTTATCTTGTTGCAACCAATCGAATATTGTGGATGATCAGTGCTTTTGTACCGAAGACTGCGGAGGAGCTCGCACAAATACCTGGCTGGGGAAGCTCCAAGCACGCCTCCTATAGTCTAGAAGTGCTTGAGATCACGAATGAAGCTAATCGCGAAACGGAATTTCCACTGCAATGGGTGGAGGAGAAGCTGGATTACTCGGCGTACACGCAGTGGCTTTACAAACAAAAGGAAACCAAATATAAAGCTCAGATGGACCGGCAGCAAGCCAAAAAACATATTCTGACAACCGCCCAGGATGGCGGTACACTTGAGCAGTTGGGCGCAGAGCTGGAGCTGTCAAGGCGCGAGCTGATGGACCGGATTGAGCAGCTCGAGCTGGAGGGCTATAATCTTGACTCGTTAATTACGAGGGCGCTTATTGAGGTGCCGGAAGATGAGCAGCAGCTCGTTTGGGAGGCGCTTACGCAAGTAGGTGATAAGTACTTGAAGCCGGTGCTGCAGCAGGTATACGGATCATCGGAAGCTTCTCAGCTTAATAAGCCAGTCGATGTTTTGTATGAACGGCTGCGGTTGATCAGACTTCGTTATCGCAGAAGCCAGACAAGTAAAGCCGTATAAGTTGGAAAAAGGAATAGGAGGCTCCTTTATGCAACTAAGGAGCCTTCGTAATGCCGGGCTGATCAGCCCAAACCGTATCCGCATAGCCGATCGCGGCACCTGAATCGCAAGCTAAGCCAGTCTCATAGGAGCGGTTGCCGATTAAAGCGATAGCTTCCTCACGCAGCTGCCGGACATGGATGCGATCTTCCTTCGTATGCTGAGGTCTCTCATGAGCCCTTAACCATATAAGGATGGCGCTTATGACTTCAAGCGCTTCGGACATGGCATTATCCCATAGCGTCCATACACTCATATGGTGATAGGTGCTGCCATCTACCGGATCAAGCCAAGGCTGCTCCCCTTCATTTAGTACATCAAAAGGCTGCGCGCCTCTTTTGTACACGAATGGCTCAATTTGACCGAAGGTCAGCCTTTGTCGAATGCCTGTCGGATCATGGAACAATCGCTGCGCCGCCGTAAAATCACGGTTGGCTTGGTTCCAATCCTCGCGGCGAATATGCGGAGCCAGCTCCGCGTAATAGGCTGCGGCAACGGATTCGAAGGCGTCTACAATCGGCGGGGGAAAGGCACCCTTCGTATCGATATGCTTCCATACAGCGTTTTTCCACGTATCAACGCCCCATAGCTTCTTTGCGATTACGGTATCCATCATAATTTCAAATCGCTGATGATCCCATTTGCGAAAGCCTGATTTGCTGAATACGTAAGGATGCAGGTTCCGGTCTAGAATGTGATGCAGGGCAAAGCCAAGCATGTATAGGATGGAGGAATCAGGATGTTTAGGGCAGGCTGTTCGGCCATTGACACAATCCAACATTTCTACGAGCACAGGGCCGCAATTTTGATTATGCATTTCTGTTCCGAGGCGATTAAGAGCTAAGCTGCGCTGCCACGGGAAAAAACGATGGTAAAATAAAAAATCAGGACCTTGGCAGCCCATATTAAATATGTTTTTTTGCTCAACGGCTTGCAGAAGCTCGCTTTCGCCAAGCTTTTCTAGTACTAGCTGTCCAAATATAAAATGAGCCCATACGTTAGGCATAGAAGAGCCACCTCCATTCCTACCATCATTCTACAATTTTCAATAAAAAAATATAGTTCTTTAGATGTATATTGTTTATTTATAGTATACTTGTCCTAGTTAATTAAGTATAATGAAAATTAAATTAGACAAAGCGCGAATTTTGTCGAAAAGGAGCGTATCTTCATTATGAAGGCAGAGTACATAAATCCGTTTCTTGAATCTGCAAAAATCGTGATAGAGCAAGTCGTTCAAATACGTCCTGCGACCGGAGAACTAGGCCTCAAGGATATCAAGTTTGTAGAGAACTATATTTGGATTCAAATTGGACTCAACGGACAGATGAACGGAGACATTGTATTCGGGCTTAGCGAAGAGGTAGCGATGAAAATGGTTTCTGCGATGATGGGCGGATACGTTATTTCTGAAATCGACGAAATCGTGAAGAGTGCTATTTCTGAGCTTGGCAACATGATCAGCGGAAATGCGAGTACGATGCTGTTTAATCAAGGGGTGAGAGTCGATATTACGCCTCCTAAGGTTATCCAGTCTGCTCAATCAGCGGGCTTTTCCGCGCAGAAGGCGCTAACGATTCCGCTTATTATGGAAGGCATCGGAGAGCTTGACATCCAAGTATTAATCGCATCTTAAGCACAGAAATGGCTCCTTAGGGAGCTTTTTTTGCGTCTGTAGTACCAATCAAGTAAAATTGTAAATGGGTGATGTTGGATGTTAAAGGACAAAGTGATTTTTGTTTCAGGTGCTTCAAGCGGAATCGGAGCGTTAACCGCAATAAGGCTGGCTGAACGCGGGGCGATCCCTGTGCTGACGGGACGCAACGCCCAGAAGCTTAAAGAGATTTCCAGCGCTATTAAGGGCAAGCATTCCTGCTATCAGATGGATGTGACCGATAATGAGCAGGTGATGAAGACGGTAGAAGCCGTCATTGCGGAATACGGGAAAATAGATGTACTGCTGAACAATGCGGGTTACGGCCAATTCGAGTATTTTATGGACATGAATGTGGAAAGCTTTGAGAAAATGATGGATACGAACTACATGGGAATCGTTCGCTGTACAAAGGCTGTCATTCCACATATGGTGAAGCAAGGCAGTGGACAAATTGTAAATATAGCTTCCTTGGCTGGGAAAATAGGCACCGCTAAGTCGACCAGCTATACCGCTACGAAGCATGCCGTGCTCGGCTTTACGAATTCGCTTCGGATGGAGCTGCGGGAGCATGGGATTCAGGTGTCGGCAGTTAATCCGGGGCCGATCGATACGCCTTTTTTCTCGCTGGCTGATCCTTCCGGCTCTTACTTAAAAAATGTAAATTGGTTTATGATGAAGCCAGAATATGTCGTCAAACGAATTGTTCGTCTGATTGAGCGGAGGAAGGCTGAGCTGGACCTCCCCAAAACGGCTGCTGTCGGTATAAAGCTTTATCAATTGCTGCCCCGAACAATCGACCTGCTATTCGGCGGCTTGATCAATCGAAAATAAAGGCTTGAATGAGAGAGGATTAAAGAATGAGCAAGTATACTTGGAATGAGATAGGCATTAATGAGCTGCTGGCGAATAAGCTTGCGGCAAACGGAATAGTTGAGCCAACCGATGTACAGGCGGAGACGATACCGATTCTGCTTGGAGGCAGCAATGTTTCTGCAAGATCGCAGACGGGCACCGGCAAGACTCTTGCTTACTTGCTGCCGCTGCTTCAGAAGCTGAATTCGCATTCGAACGCGATACAGGCGGTTATTTTGGCGCCGACGCAAGAGCTGGCCATGCAAATCGTCCGCGTAGCTGAAGCGTATGCCGAGCCGATCAACATACGCGTTCAGCAGTTGATTGGGGGAGCGGCGCTGAAACGTCAGGTAGAGAAGCTGAAGCTTCGCCCTCAGCTTGTTATCGGAACGCCCGGACGCATACATGAGCTTCTTAAGCTGCGCAAGCTTAGGCTGAATGACGTCAATAACGTCGTTATTGACGAAGCGGATCAGGTGTTCCAGCTCGGCTCGACGAAAGAGGTCGAAATTATTTTGCACAGCGTGGGGAAAGATCGGCAAATCGCATTTTTCTCCGCGACGTATCCGGAGCAAATGGCCCGCTTCGAAGGACGCTGGATGAAAAACCCGGAACGCATCCAAATTACGCCGGAGCACCGCGTTTCGCAGACGATCGACAATTATTATATCGTCAGCGATAAACGGGACAAGACCGATACGGCAAGGCGTCTTATACGTTTGCTGAACCCGGCATCCGCGCTGCTCTTCCTCAATGATACCGACAACATTTCGAACTGGGAATCGAAGCTTAGCTATGAAGGCTTCACCGTTGAAGCGTTGTATGGCGATGCCGATAAGCAGCGCCGCGCAGCAACGCTGGCACGCTTTCGCGATGGGCGCTGCCAGCTTCTGCTTGCGACGGATGTTGCGGCCCGCGGCCTTGATATCGAAGGGCTGACGCTCGTTATTCATCTTGATCCGGCGGCAGATGCAGACCATTATGTGCACCGTGCGGGTCGTACCGGCCGGATGGGACGAGCTGGTACGGTCGTGTCGATCGTGACGCCGCAGGAGCTGTTTATTATGGAGAAATTCCGGAAGCAGCTCGGCATAGAATTGTCGGAGAGGACGATGTTTAGAGGAAAGCTTCTGACTGAGGAAGAGCTAAGAGAGGCTACGCGCCCATTTGCGGCTCGTCATGAAGCGAAGCTGGCCGAACGCTCGGAAGTACAGCAGGCGAAACGATCGAGCGAGCGCAAGGAGGCTCCTTCTGCAGTGAAGGAAGCGAAGCCTGAAGCGGCAATTAAAGGCATCGCCGCCGCTCCAAAGCCAAAGCCAGCAGCTAAGCCCGTTCCCAAGAAGGTGGAGCGCAAGCGCGAAGGCAAAAACAAAGGCGCGCCAAAATGGTTGAAAGCGAAACGAGAAGCAGAGAAGGAACAATAAAATAATTTATTTTTGACAGCCACCCTCTTAAATCGATTAGCCTTACCCGAAACATATGGGCGAAGGTAAAAAATGCGGCAAAACCCGCAATCGAAAAAAGGAGTGTGGCTTTCTTAATGAAACAAACAATGTGGAAAAAGACAGCAATTTCCTCGCTTGCGCTGCTAATGCTTGCAGGCGGAGCAACATCAGCTTTTGCAGATGGCGGCAAAGGTAAGGGGCATGGCGGAGATCGTGATGATGATAAAGGCCGTCATGAGGACAAGCATGATAAGAATGATAAGAAAGATAAGAAAGATAAGAAAGATAAAGATGATGATATTAAAGTAACATGGAAGTTCGAAGATGAAGATGACCTGAAATGGGCACTGGAATACATTATGCGACTGGCGTCGAAGGGTGTATTTACAGGCTATGAGGATGGCACGTTTAAGCCGAATCAAAAAATCAGCCGCATTGAAACATTGACTGCAGCTGTAAGATTGATGGGTCTTCGCGCTCAAGCCGAGTCGGCAGAGGAAATGAATACGGACCTGCAATTCAAGGACGCTGACAAAATTGAAAGAAAATATCCTTGGGCTGTCGGTTATGTAGCTGTCGCTCTGGAGAATGATTTGTTCTCGGAAACGGAAACGGAAGTAAAACCGGAGGCAAACGCAACAAGATTGTGGTCGACGATTCTTCTAGTTAAAGCGCTTAAATTGGAGGATGAAGCGAAGGCTCTCAATAATACGAAGCTGGACTTCAAGGATGCGAAAGAAATTCCTGCAGGTTCCGTCGGTTATGTAGCCCTTGCTCTTAAGAAAGGGATCATTACCGGCTACGAGGACAAGCACGGCAAAACATTCCGTCCAAACCAACCGGTTTCCCGTGCAGAGCTGGCAGCGCTGCTTGATCGAACGGATACGGAAATGCCGGATCATGACGCGCAGGCGATTACAGGCAAGCTGAAGGCAGCTCCTGCGAATGGCAGCCTGACGGTAGTAAAAGCCGACAATACGGAAACGGCTCTTGCAATTGATTCGAATGTATTCATTTTCCGCGATGACAAGAAGGCGCCCCTCAGCACATTGCGCGCAGGCGATGAAGTGCTGGTACGCACGTACCTTAATAAAGTGGTCTTCATTGAGGTTACGAAATCGGCTCCTGTCGATACATCCTTCTCTGAGCTTGGATATATTAATACACTAACGTTCAACCCGCAAGCGAAGCTTGCGACGATCTCGATCTCCCGCGTCGAAAACTCACAAACCGTTACTCTCATTTATAACGTTGATGCTAACGTTGAGCTTATCGGTGATGCTTCGCTGCTGAAGGCTGGTCAGTATGTACAGGTGAAGGGCGATAATAACATTGCTAAATCGATTGAATTCAAATAATTACGAGATGAAACAGGCATCACCACTTATGGTGATGTCTTTTTTTTGATATTAAGCGAATTATTCGGTATGCTGTTTACTAGCAAAAACTAAATTGTAATGTTGAAGGTGATAGGATGGAACCTATTTTACAGGTAAATGGTTTAACTGGCGGCTATAGCCCAAAAAGACCTGTGCTGCACGATATCTCCTTTGAGGTGAAGGCTGGAGAAATGGTAGGCCTTATCGGTCTGAACGGCGCAGGCAAAAGTACGACGATCAAGCATATCCTTGGCTTAATGAAGCCGCAGATCGGCGAGGTAAAGGTTGATGGCGTTACGCTGGAGCAAGAAACGGACCGTTATCGCGGCGCATTTGCTTACGTGCCGGAGACGCCGGTGCTGTTCGATGAGTTGACGGTAGAGGAGCATTTGCGCCTAACCGGTATGGCATATAGTGTACAGGATGATCAGTATGAAGCACGGGAAGATGAGCTGCTGAAGCAGTTTCAAATGATGCCTAAGCGCAAAGCATTTGCCTCACACTTATCCAAAGGCATGAAGCAGAAGGTTATGATTATGAATGCGCTGCTTGCGGAGCCGCCTCTATACATCATTGATGAGCCGTTTCTAGGGCTTGACCCGCTTGGCATTCGCTCCCTTCTTGAGCGTCTAGTCGAAGTAAAGCGAAAGGGCGCTGCCATTCTTATGAGCTCGCATATTTTATCCACAGTCGAAACGTATTGCGACCGGTTTATCGTCATGCATCACGGTAAAATAGTTGCTTTAGGCACGCTGGAGGACGTCAGGCAAGCTGCTGGGATGGATCTGCGCGGCGGTTCCTTGGAGGATGCCTTCTACAAGCTTGTCACTGGAGGCCAAGCCTAATGACCTCTGATCCTAAGCTTGAGAAGATGTGGCAGCAAAGGGCAAAAGCGTTCCGCGAGGAAACGCTGCCTTATTTTCGCTATATGGGGCAGAGCGGCTTCCCGTCTTTTATGTCCTTGCTCGTCATCTCATCTGCTATTGGCTACATAAACTTGATTCGCCATATGCCGGCGAACTTTCCCTTTGCCGCCGTCGGCGTTATTGCTTTAACGCTTGTATTATGCTGGAGTCCGCTTCGCACTTGGCTTGCATTAGGCGATACCGTATTTCTAATGCCGCGTGAAGCGCAGATGGCAGACTACTTACGACGCTCGTTCCGCTATACTACAAGGGCGTGTTTCGTACTCGCAGCACTCGTGTTCCTTCTTTACATGCCGATTTATAATCAAGGTCCTGCCATAAGCGGAGGCTGGCTGCTTGCCGTTATTGCAGCAGCGCTGAAGTTTGGCAATGTGTGGGGGGCATGGAAAGAGCGGCAAATGACTTGGCCAAGCATGAGACGACTTATGCGCGCGCTGCGCTGGATTGCGACAGCCATCCTGCTTACGGCATGGCTCACTTGTCCCGTATGGCAAGCCGCACTATTTACTTTGCTCGTTGTCGCTCTTTACCGCTTGCTTTATCGTCTGCCCAGCAAACATCGTTTTCCTTGGGAGAGGCTGATTGATGAGGAAGCAAGGACGCGCAAGCGCTATTATGTTTTTTTTGGACTATTCATTGACGTACCGACCCTTCCGTCGAGTATTTCAAAAAGATCCTATTTGACATGGGTACTTCGCCTAATACGCTATTCGAATCGAAATACGTTTGTTTATCTCTATACGGCATCCATGTTTCGGACGGAGATGGGCGGAATTATTTTGCGTCTACTCTTTCTCGGCTGCTTGATCACGTATTGGTTTGCCGAGGCTGTATCGCTTTCCGGCTACGGCAGTGTTATCACTTTTATTATTTTTATGGGCTTGATCGCCGTTCAGCTTGGCGGTCTGCGCCATATCCATCGCCATTCGGTTTGGAAGCATGTATATCCACTGCCGGAGAAGCAGCGAACCCTGCAATATTTAAAGGTTGACCGTATGGCTATGCTGATTTGTACGGCGGTGCTTTGGGTATTTGTTGCTTTGCCGCTAGTCATCTCGGGCGTTTATGTGCCGGCGCTCGCAGCGGCGGGTTTGGCGATTGTGTATTTGGCTATTCGGCCATCTCGATTGCGCAAGAAGCTCAGCATGGACGAAGACGAGGATTAAAGATAGAAAAACCCCCTACGGCAGCATCGTCCGAGAGACAAGCTGCTTTAGGGGGTTTTTGAGTTTGAAGGAAGCTATGAGATTGTCGCCGGAGGACGGCGCCAGCCTGTTATCCCTTTTGAGCGATCACTTCATTAACAGATTTGAAAATCGTATCGAAAAGCTCTTCGAGGTTCTCTTCCTCGATGCAGGAGAAGGCAACGCGCAGGTCAGTTTCGCCTAGCGCAATCGTACCGATGCCATACTGGTTCAGCAAATGAACGCGTACCGCCTCAGCAGTCACATCGCTCAGCTTCAGGCACATGAAGTAGCCGGAATTGAACGGATAGTAGCCCCATACATCGCCATAACGGCCGCTGTCGAGCAAAGATTTGACGCGGTTAGCGCGACGCTTCATAATATCGTACTTCTCTGCTTTTTGAGCTTCGAACTCAGGCGAAGTCAATGCGCGCAGTACGAATGTTTGCGATGGATGAGGACCGCTGGAAATCGTCGCGCGAATAATGCCAGTCGTTTTTTGCTCAAGCGCAGTCAAAACGGATGCCGATGCTGAAGCGTATGTGATAAAGCCGACGCGGAAGCCCCATACGTACTCTTCCTTCGTTGCGCCGTCCACCTTTACGGCAAGAACGCGCGGGTGAAGGTCGGCAAGCTTGGAGAATAGTGATTCCTGCAAGGAATCCTCGAAGAACAAGCCGAAATAAGCGTCGTCGGTTACCACGACAACATTGATTCCTGCTTCTGCCGCATCGCTAATCGCAGCGATAATTTCATCGCCCTCCTGCGGTCCTGGCGTATAGCCTGTCGGGTTGTTCGGGAAGTTCAGCACGACGATCGCTTTCCCTTTTTCCTTCTGAGCGAGCAATGCCTCGCGCAGGCCAGCGCTGTTGAAACGAGTTTGGTCGTTATAGAGCGGGTATTCTACAATTTCCGCTCCGCGGCGGATACCGAAAGTAAGCTCGTAGTTTTCCCAGTTTTTGTTTGGAATAATGACAGCATCGCCTGCATCTGCGAACAAATCGGCAACGATGCTAAGGCCATGCGTCAGTGCGTTAGTAACAACGGGATTGCCGAAGCTCTTGGAGGCAAGGGAAGGGTTATCCTTAATCATCTTCGTACGCCAAGCAGCACGAAGCTCGGGCTTGCCGCCAGGCGGCGCATATTCATATATATCTTTCGGATTGTAGGCAGAGAGCGTATCCTGGATGACCTTAAGGTGCATCGGCTGTCCGCCTTCTGTTGCAATACCGATAGTAGCATTAAATTTGGTTGCTTTTGTTTTCGCTTCGGCGGACTGACTGAGTATGCCCTCTTTTGGGAAATAAATCGCTTTGCCTAAGGCTGACAACATCGCATAGACGTTTGGACTCTCCGATTTCAACGTCTCGTTTAACTGCTGAGCAAGTGGGTTCATGGACTTTATTCCATCCTTCCGAAATCATTCATTTAAAATGAGTATAATTAGGCGTTAGCCGTTTACGCTTGTCGGGTGCTATTATAACATTTTTTTTAAGCTGCAAACCAATCTCAAAGCAAATTTTTTCGTAATTTTAGGGCAGCTTGTACAAAAGTTTGGTGCTGTTGTATGATAACGGCATAGATTAGCACAGGAGGTTGCCCTATGCTGCACATTTCGCCTGATTCGTTCATCCTGTTACCTGCGTTTGCCAAAATCGTATGCGAGCCGGGCTGGAGATGGGCGAGACGCGAGAAGCCGATGGCCAATTTTGATTTATTTTACGTATGGAGCGGTGAGGGGGAAGTTGAAGTCAATGGCACCCTTTATCAGGTTGGACCGGGGAGCTGCTTCCTGTTCCGTCCAAACGATTACACAAGCGCTACACATAACCCGCAGAAGCCGCTCGTATTATCCTATATTCATTTTGCCATCAACGAAGCGATCGATGCGGTACCGAATCGTTATAGACAATTTAGCGATACTGTCGATTTTGAATATATGCTTTCGCGCTATGTGAGGCTGTTCCTTGTACAGACTTATGCGGCGGAGGAGGAAGCGCAGCTTGTTCTAAAGCAGCTGATGATTCATTTGCTGAGAGAGGATAAGCAGCTGCCGGTGGAGAAGAAGGCAAGCAATCAACTGACCGAGGCCATTCACGAGGTAGCCAACTTTGTTCGGCAAAACCCGAGTATTGCGCATCGTGTAGAGGATTTGGCGATGCGAGCACAGCTCTCGCCCCGTTATTTTTCGATGAAGTTCAAGGAGCTGATCGGGATGTCGGTGCAAACGTATATGATTCGTACGAGAATTGAGCGAGCGCAGCATTTGCTCATGCATGCAGGCATGAACGTAACGGAAGTAGCGGACGCGCTCGGCTATCGCGATATTTTTTTCTTCAGCCGGCAATTCAAGCAGTATACGGGCCGCAGCCCGTCAGAGATTCGGTAGGCATATTTGCAAAGGAAAAACGGCATGGCGTTGCAGGAAGTTCACTCCTGCAGCGCCATTTTTTCATGATAAGTCTATTTTCTAGATCTATAACCGATGGCGTAGCGTTGTAATCGCTCTGCTGCTCATTTTAGTCGCCTTGAAGGGAGCCAAGCCGTTCGCCCATTCGCACTTTCATGCCCAGCAGGCCATTTTCGCGAGGCGTAAACGTTCCATCTTCCAGCAGCAGCACGACAGTCGAGCCGAATTCGAAGTAGGCGAGCTCCTCGCCTTTTGCCATATCGGGCTTCAGCGGCTGTACGTATTGAATGCTGCTCACATTCATCGCGCCGACTTTAACGACAGCTGTTTCCCCTGCGGAATGCTGCATATAGGTAATCAGCCGCTCGTTGCGGCTAAGCACTCTGCGCATATGGCGCAGGCCAAAGTCGTTTACGGGATAAACTCTGCCAAGAACATGCTCGCGTTCCACAATTCGTCCGCTAATTGGCGTATGTATGCGATGATAATCCGTTGGGCTTAAATACAGGACGATATAATAGCCGTTCATATAGTTAGCCGTTCGCGGAGAACGGTTGAGCAGTTCGTCTATCGTGTAGTCCTGACCTTTTACATTGACGATCGTGCCGCTGTTTATCGGTCCGGCACCGGTGATAAGCGCATCTACGGGGCTTATGAGAGAATCTGCTCCTGCGTGCACCTCCCGAAGCCCGGGCTTCAGCCGACGAGTGAAAAATTCATTCAATGTCATATATTGGGAAAGAGGCTTCTCTGCTTCCTCGATCTTAATGCCGTATGTCTTGGCGAAACGGGAAATAAAAGGGCGGCTGGCAGCCGATTGCGCGAATTTTCCGGTTATGCTGGATATCCATTTGCGCGAGCTTAATTCTGTCATCGAACGAAGCAGCCATTTTGTCATACGTGAACCGTCACGTCCTTTCCTGCAAGGGGCAATTAGTCCTGATACCCACCACACAGTGTGACATATTCGGTTCTAATTTTCAATATGCAGCCGAATTCCTTTTGTAGGCTTGTATCCAAATAACGACGGCTGCAACCGCCAAGACGGCCGCGCCGATCAGTGCTGTGAGCGCAACCTCAGACTGCTGGCCCTGCTTCACGGCAATCGCAATAAATGACCAGATAAATACGAGAAGGATCGCAGCATCTCGAAATTTAAAGCCGATAGCGAGGGCGAGCAGGCTTGCAACCGCCAGCATGACAACTGTCCAAACGATGTCGGAAAGCGAGAAGCCGTTCCACTTAACGGCATATAAAGCAACAGAGATGTTCACAATAGTTGCCGTGCAAATCCAGCCAAGGTATATGCTGAATGGAAGCCGCACAAAAAAGCGTTCGCCCCGGGCAGGTGCAGACTTATCTCTCCCAACTGCGGTATAAATGGCAATTAGCGATAGGAGCAGGCCAAGCATGACGAACACGCTTGCCGTCAGTTTCTCATAGTGCCAGACGAAAATCCAAGCGATATTAAGAATACAGCTGATTAGAAACCACGGACCTATGCTTTGCATAGCTTTGCTGTTAGCCGATTGCGGCCTGAACGGATAGACGATGAATCCGATTAGAAGCAAATAAATAATCGACCAAATCGAGAACGCATAAGGCGCAGGCGTGATCAGCACCGGATACTTGGCAGACAGCTCTCCTGTCGTTATGCCGTTAATTGGGAGCCACTGCGCAAGACCATTCACCGCAAGGACGGCGGCGAGGCCAATGACGTTCAACCATCTAAAGCTATTTTTCATAAGACACCACTCCATCCATCATTTAAATAGATTCCATCTGTTATTATATGTAAACAAGTTGCTCGCTATTTATTCACATCTGCTGTTTTTCATAAGCTGAGATTATGTTTAAGCCGTCAGAAAATGACCGAACCTAACAATAGAGGTGAAGGTGTGTGATGATAATGATTGGAGCAGCGCTGGCAATAGGAGCAGCCTTAATTGCAGGGGTCAGCCGAATGAGTGGAGCAGCGAGCCGAATTATAGACGGAATAGCAGTCGTCGCCGCTTTTTTATTTTTTGTTATTGCAGCAGATGCTGTGATGGAGACGCTTGCGCATAGCACTGTATTTATGACAGAGGTGCATCGCGTGCTTGAGAACCCAGCATTTCTGGCAAGCGGTGCTTATCTCGGACCTTATGCGATCGGGAGAATAGCCATGCTGCCGGCTTATCTGTTTAGCCGAAGCTAATCTCGGGAATGCGTGTATGAGAAAAAAAGGCTTGCAGCCGCAAGCCTTGTAACGTATTTTAGCTGTTCCATTCTCGCAAACGCTGCAGCAGCAAGCCATCGGAGCTATCATTGGTGCCTCGAACGAACGGTTTCATAAAGTAAGATATATAGTCGCCATATGCTTTTATCCCATCGTCCGAAAGCTCATCTACCCAGTGGGCGCCTTTTGGCACCTCTCCGAGCAGCAAGGAACAAATGCCGCCATAGAGGCCGCATGCAACTTGAAAATACGTTGCGTTCGTTCCATACGCCTCAAAAATCTCTTTATTTTCCATTACGTTAAATAAATAGCGCTCGTGATCATCGTAAACCAGCAGCACGCCAACCAAGTCCGAGCCTTCCAGCTCCGCGTCCCTTGGATCAAGCAGCTGATGCTTCCAATCCCACAGCTCATCCGCATCGTTCAAGTGACTATGCAAAATATCGGTCGTCACTTCATTGACCTTGTAAATGAATCCAAGCTCGAATGGGAAGCGCTCGCCAAGCGACAGCACCTCTTCATGCGGCATAAGACAGCCCTCGAAGCTCGTGAGACCTAGTCTTACAAGGAAGGTTTGCTCATAGACTTGCCTGTACAGAAATAAAGGCATGTGGTTGGTGACATACATCGGATAGTTTAAAATCGCTTCATCTAAATAACATTCGGGCGACCAAGTGCTGTAAACCGTATTAGGCTGCAGCATCGTCCGATCGGCATAAAAGCTGTTGTCTGTTTCTACAATGTAGCAAGCGAGCGGAAGCTTGTCAGGCTGCTCCTGCATGAGCGAAATCGCAAACCATTGAACGACCCCCGGATTCATGCCTGACCCTATGATCGCTTTGAGGCTGGTGAAGCTGCTTCTGCTTTCTTTGAATCTTGCATAACGCTCGATGAGCGTGAATCCTTCGAGCTCGTTGCGGCGATCCACCTCCGCGCTCTCAAGCGCGGTGTTCACATATGCAATAGCAAGCTCATTGCAGCATTCCAGCATGGCTATCGTATCTGCCCAAGAAGCGTCAATGACGAGAACAGAAGCAGTATCTGCCAAATGCTGCTTGAATCTTTCCGTATCCTGCAAATCGAATTGATGGAGCACGAGATGACTAGCCAGCTGCGGACAATAGGTGATGTAATCGGTATCCAGCTGCAGAGGCTTTGCGTCGATACAATGGATCTTGCTGCTCGCAAGAGCTGAGTGAAGCGGAGCATTCGTATCTTGAAGCACCTGCTCCAAAAGAGCCAGAACTGCTTTGCCGACCCCTCCGCCGCTTCCAAGCAGTGTTATAACCAAACGTTCATTTGTCATTTATCTATCATCTCCTTTCCGTTAATGTCAGCTTACGCAGATCAGAGCTTGTTTGTTTGTAGCATTTATTCCGTGCGAAACGTCCAAGCTATTTGCACCGCCGCAAGGATAGATGTCTATATGCGAATGTCCAGAGAGATTCGTTTATCAGCACATTGCCAGTCTTCAAGCTTGCGATGCTTTCCCTTATTCCAGTATGATAAGAGCAGACTTTGAAGGGGGATTGCAATGATGAGCGAGCTTAAGCTTCGAGTGCCTGAGGCTGTAATATTTGATATGGATGGAACGTTGTTTGAAACGGATACGCTGCTTGTGCCGGTTCATCACCGCGTGTTCGAGACGCTTCGGGAGGAACGGCTTTATGAGCATGAGACACCGCCCGTCGAGCGCTTGCTTAGCTGCTTAGGCATGCTGCTGGAGGACATATGGCGCCAGGTTATGCCGGATAGTACGGAAGCTGCGCGGAAGCGCGCCGATGAATTGCTGCTTCAATACGAGCTTGAGGGCTTGGAGCGTGGTGAAGGCGAGCTCTACCCCTACGTCGAGCAGACGCTGCGAGGGCTGAAGGATCGCGGGGTGAAGCTGTTCGTTGCAAGCAACGGGCTGGAGGAATATGTGAAGGGTGTGGCACGTCATAGAGGTATTGCCGAGCTGTTTGACGGTTTGTACAGCGCGGGAGAATACGCAACGGCAAGCAAGGTTGATCTAGTGGCGCGACTGCTGAAGGATCATGGCGTTAAAACGGCTTGGATGGTCGGTGACCGCTCATCGGATGTCGAGGCTGGAAAGGGCAACGGGCTGCAAACGATCGGTTGCGCATATGCGACGTACGGACGCAAAGCAGAGCTTGACGAAGCAGATGTGCTGATTGCCGATTTCCGTGAGCTCACTCGTTTGCTGGATCAATAGAGGAAAGGACTTCCGTTTTCAAAGCGATCTGATTGAGCGATAATCATCGGAATTTGCTGCTTAGAGCGGAAGACAGAGGAGAGTATTCGTGAATCAAACGTTATGGAATACCGATCTTATTGTATCTCCCGATCAATTGAAGGAGCTTGTCGGAGAGCCTCACGAAGCGGTTGTCAAAAAATCCGTTTCGCAAATGGAGGAGCATGTCCGTCACTTCTTATCCTTATCCCCCTTGTTTTTCTTATCCTCGTCGGATGCCGCAGGTCGCTGCGATACGTCGCCTCGCGGCGGCGATGCCGGATTTGTGAAGCCGCTCGACGATTTTCGTCTAATCTATCCAGAGCGGCCGGGCAATCGGAGAATCGACTCCTTGCTGAATATGCTGGAAAATCCGCAAGTCGGCATGCTCTTTGTCATTCCCGGGATGCAGGAGGTGCTGCGCATCAACGGGCGGACAACGCTAACGACAAATGCCGAGCTTATCGACCAGATGGAATGGAGCGGCAAAACGCCTGCGCTCGCAGTCGTTGTAGAAGTACAGGAATGCTTCATCCATTGTCCGCGGGCTCTCAAAGAGTCAAGCGTATGGGACACTGAAAAATGGCCCAAAGCGGAGGAGCTGCCTTCTACAAGCGACATGTTCAAGGCTCATTTGCGCATGAACGGCTACGAATCAAAGTAACGGGCCTTAAGCTGCCGCATTCGGGTTCTAATGAGAGAAAGAAAAAAAACCTGCAAGGCTGCACGCGCGAGTGCGCTGCTCCTTTGGCAGGTGAATGCATGCATATCATTGCTTTTCCTTCGATCCATCTTGCATTGCTGTAATTGCTATAAATGGACTAGGCGCGGCATCTGTATTATGGTCGTTGTTTCTTACGAATCGGAGCGTCGGTTTGCCTGTAGGTCCTCTGTGCATGGATACCGCAGACATGCCAAGGCGGAAGCAGAGCGCCATGCTGGCTGTATTGTCAGTTGCTACGTTGCAGGTAAGCTTGCCGAGGCGCGCAATCATCGCTTTTACGATAGCGCTCCCGATTCCAAGGCTCCTTGCTTCGGGATGAACGACGACCATGCAGGCTTCCTCGCCGCCGTTTTCTGCAAAGCCAAAGCCGGCGATGCGGCTGCTGTGCTTAACGACCACAGCAACTGCACCAAACGTCCCATCGTGAGTTTCTCTAAGCAGGGAACTGTCCAGCTTGCGAAGCGCATGAATAGTAGAGACAGCCAGCCGCTTATCCCCGAAACGAATGGCAAAGCCGATAAGTCGTTTTTGCTCCATTAACCAAACGTCTGGTGTAAGCAGCTCCAGCTCCAATTTACGCGCCTCCCGCTTTTTCCGTTTTCATTCTAGCCAGATAAGCTCCGTAATGAAAAATGCGCTCCAACGATTTTTGACGAATATGGGGTTCATCGAATTTCATTGGTTTTGAATTTGCTTCAAAAAACCACATATTTCCTAGGCTGTCTATACCTAAATCCATCGACATCTCACCCAAGAGCTGCCCTGAGGCGCGCTCGATTTGTTTGGCAATAAGCACAGCGGTGTTTTTTGCTTTTATTAACAGCTTACGCGCCTGCTCCTCATTAAATGAATGGACAAGCAGCTTCTCAGGGTCCTCGATCATGCCGCCTCTTGGCACATGGGTAGTAATGCTTGAGACGCCGGCTATCCGTGCGCCAATTCCTGTAATATCCCACTGTCCGCGCTGGTTTTTTTGCACGAGCGCGCGAAGGTCAAATCTTCGTTCGTTGAAGGAAGCCAAGTCAATGCCCTGCTGGGCAATGTAGGCTTCCCCTCCGCTTTGCTTCTGGATACGGCTCCACAGCTTATTGATCGATGAGCATTGATAGGTGGCGCTCTTTTTGTTTTCTTGTATTTTTAAGAGATAGGGCTGCGTGGTTTCGGCTTCTACATTAATCGTCATGATGCCCTTGCCGGCTTTCCCGCTCTCAGGCTTTAAATAAAGATAAGAATGCTTGCGCATCATTCGGCCAAGACCCGTTACCGTAATCAGCTTGCGAGTCGTCGGAATATAGGGTTTGGTCGATTTAGAGAGCCGCAGCCATTCGAAGAGATCCCATTTGTTGAAGAAGGACGGATTAAAGAGCTTCACATGCGGATGCTTATGGCATGCATCGATTTTTTGCCTGACGGCAGGCAGCTCTTCATCTTCCCTCTGCGGGATCCGATTATAAATAATGTCGGGGAAAGGAAGCAGACGCTGCTGCCAGCTGTCATTTTCTGCATTGAATACGAAGCCTTTTAAGCTGTTTCTTGTCAGCAGCAGATTCTTTACCGTCAATACATAGACAATAAACCCCATGGATTGACCGGTTCGAATCAAATCGGCGAAGTTGCTGCGGTTGCCTCGGAAGAGCTGAACATCATCATCTATCGTTAAAATAGCCAATACTGTCCTGCCAGCTCGCATTCCTCTTATTTCATATTCTTCTGAATGCTTGCTGTCCATCAGCTGTTACCTCCTTCGCCATGAAAACGGCTAAGGTACATGCAGTGCTCAAAAATGTAAGATATCGATGCCCGACCCTCCGAGCGAAGCGCAGGATGCTTGAAAATCGACCGGCCTGGCTTAGCATTGGCTTCAAACATCCATATTTCCCCATCTTTATCGATACCAATATCGAGTCCCAGCTCGCCTAATCGATGCGGATAATTCCGTTCGATAGCCTCTGATAGCTTAATGGCCGTTTGTTTCGCTTTTTCAAGGACGACACCCGACTGATCGCCGAACGTTTTCTCAAGCGCCTGCTCCGGCGTCATAAGCGAGCCGCCGTTTTTCACATGCGTCGTTACGCTCCCGCGGCCTGCTTTCTTTGCGCCAATGCCGGCTGGTACCCATTCATTTTTGCCGTTCTTATGCATATGAAAGCGGAAATCGAGCGGACAGCCATCGATTTCCACGAGCCTGATCCCCTGTTGGACGACATAGTGGCTTAAGTTATGGCCATGCTTCGTTTGCAGCATTCGCATCAAGCTGTTGAAGGTCGAGAAGCGAAGCAGCACGTTTTGGCCGCCTTTGCGGTAGCGTGCGAAATAACCGCGCTTTGGATGATAGGTCAGCCTATATATCCCTATTCCAAGGCTGCCTGCGGTTGGTTTGAAATAAATAAACTGATGCTGTTCGAGCATTTCCTTTATTTGTTCCATGGTTGGGCCGGAAGCGGAATCCGGCAGATGAACGAGCGCTTCAGGATCTTTATCCAGAAGCTTGTAAACGTCGGCCTTATTGAAAAAGCTCCAGTTGAAAAAAGGGATTTTCCGGCGTACGAAGCGCTCGCGGAGCGCATTAATCGATGCGGAGGTTTCAGTCTTGCGGTTCGGAAGCCGGTTGTATACGACATCCGGAAGCGGTACGATCTTGCGGTACCAGCTGCCCTGCGAATCAAGGAAATAGCCGTTGACGGTATCCTGCTGCCAATTGATATCATGCGGAGTGAAGCCGAAAAGGTAGGCTTTGTGCTCCCCTGTGCGGATAATCTGCTTAATGAAATTGGTTCGCCCGCCAAACGGATTGCTCTCCGAGCGAACGCCATTATCGCTTAGTATGCCGACAAGCGGTCCAAGTTGAACCTCATTGTCGCCGTTGTTAAGCACATATACATTTCCGGATTTCGGCACTTTAATCGATTGCCTTATTCCTGACGACAAGTACAAATGATTGCCTGGCCGGTTCAGCTGCTTGATTTCAGCTGTAATCACTTCTTTGCCCAGCTTGAGGTGTACCGACTTTTTGCCTGAAAGCTTCAGATGCTTTAGCAGAGGGCTGGACAAATATACGATATTATTAGACTGCTGTGAGAAATGTACGTTACAAGTTGTCAAACTCATCGATGAACCTCCTGAACGTTGAAAGGCCGTATTTGGTTGTCTGATCTTTTTAATCGGTGACGGCCGTTTGTGGATTCATTGGCTGCAAAGAACGGAGACAGGCGCTTAGACAGCAAGCGTGCATACAAGAGCGGCCTTTCGATAGACAGCCGCGCTGCCTCTAGATCATTGGTGATTCGAAAGGAAGATCGGCCTGGCTTCGAGTTTGCTTCAATCAGCCAAATGCGGCCGCTTGGCTCAATGCCGTAATCTAATCCAAGCTCGGCAAATCTGCCAAATTTGCTTTCAAGACATTCCGCTGTTTGCTTGCTTATTGTATGGATCTGCTCTAGCAAACGTTCGGCTTTTTGCTGGCCAAATTTGGCAGTAATCAGCTGATCAGCCGGGAGGGCGTCGCCGCCGCCGTGCAGATTGGATGTCAGAGATCCCGCTTGCCCGGTACGGACGACGACTCCGGTCAGCGACCATTTTCCTGTGTGATCCTTCTGCATAAGTGTTCTTACGTCAAAAGGCTTGCCGTCCTCATCGCTAAGCGCAAGATAAGGCTGGATTAAATAGGGCGAGCGGTTAATAAAGCGGGCTATCCATTGCTCTAATTCACTGTCATTTGTAAATGTCATTGAAAAAGATCGGTTTTGGCGGGTTCGCCCTTTCACCTTCGCTGCTTGCCCGTATGGGCTGCGCCTAATATGCAAAATCCCTTTGCCCTGCATGCCAGCCGATGGCTTTAGTACGATGCCGCCTGGATGACGATCCGTCATCATTTTAACCTGCTCCGCGGATCGATAGGGGGCAGTTGCAGGCAAATGCTTCGCCAGCAAAGGATCTGCCTTAAGCGCGTCATGGACGTCAAGCTTTGCTGGGAGGGTTCCGTTAAGCATCAGACAGGGCTTCTTCCGCGATATGAAATTCAGCAATCTTTGGCAGCGGGTCCGCTGGTTGGCTTCGGTGAAGAAGCATCGATCATAGATGATGTCCGGTAATGGAACCAGCTGCCTCACCCACCGATTTTGCTCATAGCTATAGCCGTAAAGCAGCTCCGTTTGCGGCTGCAAGCCTTCTTCCGAGAATACATAGACATGAATGCCATGCGGCTTGCCTGCCATGCTGAGCGCTCGGTAGAAGCGGGACTCCGGCAGCACCGGTTCCGATTCATCATCCAAGGGCTGACGGTTGATCGATGCGACGACGATTCCGAGGGTAACCATTCGAGCCTGCATAGGCGCCTCCGTTAAAAGCCCGATAAAAATCGGGAATATTGGATCATCATACGTACGGATGGACGGATTTTGTTCTCATGAAGCGGCGTGTTGTCGTTTTTGGACGGCTTTGAATTCACTTCTAGAAGCCATACGCGCCCGCTTGTATCAAGCGCCAAATCAATGCCAAGCTCGCCAAAATGCGCTGGAATTTGTGCGTCAACACCTCGCGCGATATTTAGCGCCGCCTGCTGGAGCCGGTGCACGGCTTCATTCCTGCTCATACCGGATTGCAAATTCGATTTGGCAACAGCCTCTAGCGCTGTGCTGAGCGTTCCGCCGCGGGCAAGGTTGGAAACGAAATGATCGCTGCCAGCTGTACGGGCGACAATGGAGGTAAGGGTCCATTTGCCGCTTGCATTTTTTTGGACGAGGGCGCGAAAGTCAACGGGCCGCTTCTGGATTTCGATAAGCTGCAGCCCTTGCTGCACTTGATATTTAACGGTTTTCATTTTTGCTGAAATGCTCGCGAAAAGCTTAACCAAGCTCGTGTGCTGCTGCCTGCGCGTGCCGCCTGCGGTTGCGAACATCGCTTGATAATTGTTCGTATCCAGGCGAGTTATGCGGATGATCCCTTTGCCTAAGCTTCCGCGTACCGGTTTTAGAAAAACGCTGCTGTAGCGTGAGCACATGGACTTTAGCATCGTATAGTTGCGGAGCAAATGTGATTCGGGCAAATACCGCGCGAGCGATTCATCATTTTTCAGCGCATCAAAAACCTCGACCTTATCCAAAAACTTTTCGTTGAAAACGGTCGTATCATGCTGTAGTTTTACTTCTTTCATAAAATGTTGTACGCTGGGTCTGTTCTCAAGCTTTCTAGACGTCAAGCGGTTATTGACGACGTCGGGAATAGGCATTTTGACCCGCTGCCAACCATCTGAATAGATCCAGCCGTCAACGGTATCAAGACTCGTGCCGATCTGGCTAGGGGTGAAGAAATAAACGAATACGCCTTGCGCCGTACTGGCTTCAACGAGCTCCTTGCAAAACATGGTAATGGACCCAAAGGGCTTATCGGGCGTATGCGGATAATCGCGGCTGACAAGCACACCGATTAGCGGCCCGAGCACAAGCGTGGAGGTGCCGACCTTGTATTGCAGCCTGATGGGCGTCCCATTTGCAATTCCCATTTGTCTCGCTAAGCTTTGGCTGATTCTCATGCCATCGTATTTTGCGACAGGAATAACCTTCACATGATGCCGGAAGGCACCGAATTTTAATTGGATGTGCTGGCCATGTGGAATCTTCCATTGCTTTACATAGGTTTCGCCAAGCATGAGCGTATCTTCCGGAAGCATGCCGGAGCTGATCACCTGTACGGCTACTTTAGATTTGAGCATCATAAATCTCCTTCCAAGCAGGAGGATGACTTTAAGAGGTCGGCAACTAGGTTTTTTACACGAATTACTTCATCATATGAGGACATCTACCCCTTTGTGAATCACAAAAGGATATGTGGCTTGTGTAGTTTTCATGAGCTTTTCCATCAGGGGCTTGGCTCATGCATTATTTACGCGTTATGATTAGTCAAAACTTACACCATCACAATTAATGAATGGAGAGAGATTGATGAATATTTATGACAAGGCATATGAATTAGCGAAGGCGTTGAAGGAAAGCGAGGAAGCGATGCTGCTGAAGGCGGCGAAGGAGGTCGCTGAGGCAGATCCTGCCGCAAAGGAGATGCTTGATGATTTTCGCGAGCGTCAAAACTTTTTGCAGCAAAAAATGATGGCTGGCGAAGAGCCGTCTGCTGAGGATATGGAGAAAATGAATAAGCTCTACGAGGTGATCACGCTTAACCCGTTGATCGGCAAGCTGCTTGAGGCGGAGCGCCGCTTTGCGGTTGTGTTCGAGGATGTCAATCGAATCATGTCCGATGTGCTGAAATCTATCGTAGATTAATAAGAGACATATCCCCTGTCCACTTCTCATAGAATGGTAATGCGGACAAGATATTGAGCCGCTTACGACCCTATGGAGGAGCTGAATGGAATGTTTTCCGGAAAAGGCCGTCATGTGCTGTATTTGCTTATAGCGCTTGCAATGCTCGTATATGCGCTTCCGCGTCTTGAGCTGAGCGCGCCGTGGAGCTTGATGAGTGTATTTGGACTCGTATGGATTTTGTTTGCGTTAGTCATCGTAACGGCGCATGTCAATGCGCTGGTGATGAATGACGAGAAGCGCAGGGAGCTGGCCCGCATTAAGAAGGCGAAGGCGCTGCTGTGGGAGCAGAAGCTGCTGCAAAAGGCCACAAGAAAAGCGCGTGGTTAGCTTTTTGGACAGTCAATTGCCCTGTTCTCCAGATGAAGAAGATCCGCCGATATCTATATCGGCGGATCTTCTTTGTGTATATAAATCGCTAATTACATATCCTTAAATTGCACAAGCTGCTTGACAAATTTATATACAGCTTCCTGCTCCTTTAAGGTAAGGCCGTTTATTTGATGGACAATTTTGGTCGCATAGCCTTCGTCAGCAGGCTCTTCCGCGGCGTCTGGAATAGAAATGACATTCACAATCTTCTCAAGCGGTGTTTGCAGCGCAAGCGCGATTTTGCTGAGCACATCAATTGTCGGATTTTTTTCCCCGCGTTCAACTTGTCCCATATAGGAAGCATTAATATCAGCGCGGAAAGCAAGCTGCTCTTGGCTTAGCCCTCTTTTTTTGCGCAGCAGACGAATGTTTTCTCCTACTAGCCCTGCAATCTCACTCATACCGTCACCTCAGCCTAACGATAAAACTTTACTTGCCTATCAACAACACTCTATAGAGTATATTAGGAATAGTGACTATAATCATTGACGAATAGATGGGCTTTTTACTATAATTGTGTAAAAAAGTATCATTCTATCGACATGATTGCCTATAAAGGATCAATTTACCAATTCCATTAAAAATGATAGGATATAAATGGGAAGAAACGTTACGCGAGGAGGATTGCAAGTGGTTGATGAATTCGAGTTTTTCAGAAAAGTTCGCGCTTATTATAATAACGTTCCCTTCCTTGTTCGATTCACTTTTCGCTTGTCTCAACGAGTTAAAAAGGCAATAACTGCCCGCGGTTCATTCAGCTGTCGCGTAAATCCGCATACACAGATCGTTGAATACGTGCTTGAGCTAAAATCAGATTCTATTTCTAGACCATACAGCGAGCATAGCTCGTTTTTGTTTTCTAGCATTTATGAAGAGATTCCAGCGCAAGTCATTGAACTCAATCAATTCCTCATTTTGGCGCTTCGTTATCCGATTCCGATTGATTATGATTGGCAGGCATTTATTATGTCTGGCGCAGAGGATGCCATCAACTTGCAAACGATACAGCACTTATTCAAGAAATGGAAGCTGAAGGGGAAAACGGGACAATTCATAGACGCCAAGCTGAAGGTAGAGCAGGTGCTGCTGCAATGGCAGCTATGAGGTGAAGTGAATCGGGACGAGCATGACTTGTTCTTCACTTTCTCCTATAATAGGGAGAAAGGATTGCAAGTTGGACGGAGGTTGCAGAGTGGCTCCAATCGGACCGGGAAATGAAACAAGCACGAAGCATGAACAGATTTTGAATTATATTCAAAGCCTTAAGATTGGAACGAAAATTTCGGTACGCGCTATTGCGAAATCGCTTGGCGTCAGCGAGGGTACGGCCTATAAAGCTTTTAAGGAAGCGGAAAGCTCGGGGCTTGTCAGCACGAGGGAGCGGATCGGTACGGTTCGAATCGACCGCAAGCGCAGGGAAGCGCTTGACCAGCTCACCTTCGGCGAGGTTGCCGAAATCGTGGAAGGAAAGCTGTTTGGCGGGGCGGCAGGTCTCGATAAAACGCTGCATAAATTCGTTATTGGCGCGATGGAGCTCGACGCGATGCTTCGTTATATCGACGAAGGCAGCCTGTTGATCGTAGGCAACCGAATCGACGCGTATCGCTGTGCGCTGGAGGAGGGAGCCGGCGTTCTTATTACCGGCGGCTTCGAGCCGGGCGCGGAAGTGATCAGGCTCGCTGATGAGCGTGTTCTGCCGATTATTACCTCCAGGCATGATACGTTTACGGTAGCCTCGATGATCAACCGTGCCATGTACGATCGGCTGATTAAACGGAAAATTATGCTGATCGAAGATATCGTCACATTCAGTCGACCGGCCGACGTTCTGCGAATCGGGCATACTATTTCCGATTTCCATAAGCTGTCTCTCGCTACCGGCTATTCACGTTTTCCCGTTGTGGATGAGAGAAGCAAGGTTGTCGGCATGATGACTGCTAAGGATGCGATCGGAACGCCAGTGGATAGCGAAGTAGATAAAGTAATGACCAAGCAGCCGATTACGGCGGCACCGAACATTACGGTCACTTCGGCCGCTCATACGATGGCCGCGGAAGGCATTGATTTGCTGCCTATCGTTGATAGGCACCGCAAGCTGCTAGGTGTCGTAACGAGGCAGGAAGTGCTTGATGCTATGCGATTTGCCGGCAAGCAGCCGGAATCGGGAGAAACGTTTGAGGACTTGATGTGGACGGGCTTTATGGCTACAGCAAACGTCAATGGAGTTGGTCCTGATGAGCTGGGCATAGCCTACAAGGGGAGGATAACGCCGCAAATGTCAGGTGCGCTCGGGATGGTATCAGAGGGGCTTCTCGCCACGCTTATGACACAAGCAGCGCGAAAAATGATTCGGGAGACCGCTAAGCGCGATTACTTGCTGGAGAGTATGACGATTTATTATGTTCGGCCCGTTCAAATAGATAGTGAGATAACGATCATACCGAAGGCGCTGGAGATGAGCCGGAAGTTTACGAAGCTGGAAATCGAGGTTAAGGATACGAAAGGATTGGCCGCCAAGGCGATGCTGACGGCCCAGATGATTGACCCGTATTAAACGGTTGACTTAGCTTCTTGGCGAGCTGTAGATGCTGAGATTGCGAAGGCCGGCGAACAGATTGAATACGCCAAGCACTAGGAATATGGCGCCAATGACGATGCGAAGCGTGGATTCGCCGGACAGAAACAGCTGAACCAACGCGATGAACAGCAGCATGATACCCATGCTAATATTCATTCTTGCTGAGAAGATTGCCCGTGTTCTTGTATCGGAGGAACGGCGGGATTTAAAGCTGAACACGACCGAGAACACTAGTGAAATAAGGATGCCCGGCATGAGCAGCCATTGCAGAAGTTGATCCATGAGAAAGTAGCTCCTTTAAGTTATGTAGTTGCAGCATCGATTTCGCAAATAGACAGGCTCTATTGTACCACGAAATGAGGCTGCGTGCTTAGGAAGGAGGCTTCGTGTAGTCTCGAACCTTGATCCATACATGAAGGACATTTTCGACGACGAGGATCGTCTGCACCTCAATGGTGTAATCTTTGTTGAACACATCCATATAGACTTTCTTATCAAGGAGCTTTCGGGCGAATTTGGCATCGGAATCGATGACAAAAATACTCTGGCCGAGGAATCCCTGAAGATCTTTCTTTATACGTTTAAGAAGCTCGGCTTCTGTCACTTGGTCAAGAGCAGGCCTGCCGGAATTTTGTCCGGCTTCTTTCTCGATGCGCGGCAGTATGCTTTTAATAACGGTATGCTGATTTTTGAATTCTTTTAAAAGCCGAATATCCTGCTCATACTGCTCCAGCTTCACCTCAAGCTCGCTCTTCAAAATAATTAGTGACTGGAACTCCGCCAAATAAAGAGAATTATAGACGATAGCTCCGATTATCATCCCAAGTATCAACACTCCAACCATTTGCATGCCTCTCACAAAACGCCCAAACGGCGGTACGCGCATCGCTTAAACGGCTCCCTTGCATATGAGACGGACCAGCTCCGTACCTAAGTGGGCGCCAAGAAAAGCGATGAGAATAAAGCTGATTTGCTGCGCCGCCGGATTCAAGTATCCCTCCATAATGTTGCTTTCTATGACGCGAACGGGGTCGATCGATCCGCCGACAGCGGCTACAATTGCCCATATTTTCAGTCTTGCTGCCGTATCCAGCATCGTAGTCGCCGGTGGCAGCAGCATGAATACAGATCCCACTCCCGCGAGCGTCGAGCCCCCAAGGACGACGCCAAGTGCAATAAAGAAATCAAGTCCCGCTTTGGACAAATAGTAGCTCATACGCTTACCTCCTAAAAATATAGTGAAGCGAAGAAGCATCCGAGAGCTTGTGATGAAGGTTGACGGATGCAAGGCTGGTTATGCACGCTTGTACGCTCTGCTACCATTCTATGGGCGTGTCCTGTGCGATTATGATAAAATAGACGTAACTTATTTGGTCTACGCGGAAAGGAACGGTTGCGATGAGCGGACATAACGAACAATCTTTCGTGCATTTGCACGTCCATAGCGAATATAGCCTGCTTGACGGCGCCGCTAGAATCCGTGACCTTACGGCAAGAGCCTCTGAGCTTGGCATGAAGGCGCTTGCGCTGACCGATCATGGCGTCATGTACGGAGCTATCCCTTTTTACCGGGCATGCAAAGCCCAAGGCATTAAGCCGATTATCGGCTGCGAGCTATATATGACGAGCGGATCACGTTTTGAGAAAGGGACGCGCAAGGAAAATCCGATTTATCATTTGATCGTGCTCGCCAAAAACGAGACCGGATATCGGAACCTGATGAAGCTTAGCTCCATCGCTCATTTGGAAGGCTTTCATTACAAGCCGCGGGTCGATATGGAGGTGCTGAGCGACCATTCAGAGGGATTAATCTGCTTAAGCGCTTGCCTCGGCGGCGAAGTGTCCCAGCATTTGCTGCATGATAGATTCGATGATGCAGAAGCTAGCGCTTTGCGTTACAAAGCGATTTTCGGAGACGATTTTTATTTGGAGCTGCAGGATCATGGTTTGCTGGACCAGAAGAAGGCAGCGGCCGAAATGATAAAGCTCGCCAGCAAGACGGGCATTAAGCTTGCGGCAACAAATGACGTGCATTACCTTCGCGCGGAGGATGCTGCCGTTCAAGATGTGCTGCTGTGCATCGGTACGGGCAAAACGACTGAGGATACCGATCGGCTGCGGATGCTGACGGATCAGATGTATTTGAAGAGCGCAGACGAGATGGCGCTTTTGTATCGGCATGTACCGGAAGCGCTGGCGAATACGAGTGAAATTGCGGACAAATGCGAACTGGAGCTGACGCTTGGCCGCGCCGCGCTGCCCATTTTCAGGCCGGTACCGGCTGGTATGAGCTCTTCAGATTATTTAATGACGCTGTGCCGTGACGGCCTGACTGCAAGATACGCCGGACTTCCCGAATGGGCGGCCGATGCCGAATACAAGCAGAAGGCAGAGCAGCGGCTCGAGTATGAGCTTTCCGTTATCGATAAAATGGGGTTCAGCGATTACTTTTTGATCGTTTGGGATTTTGTTCGCTTCGCCCATGAGCGCGGCATACGCACAGGTCCCGGAAGGGGTTCATCCGCGGGAAGCTTGGTTGCGTACACGCTTCGTATAACGGATGTTGATCCGCTCAAATACAAGCTTTTGTTCGAGCGTTTCCTTAACCCGGAGCGGATCTCTATGCCCGATATCGATATTGACTTCAATGACGAGCGCCGCGATGAGGTTATCGCTTACGTTGCCGCCAAATACGGCGATGAGCATGTCGCGCAAATCATTACATTCGGGACGATGGCAGCCAAGGCTGCCGTACGGGATGTCGGTCGGGCGATGAACGTACCGTTTCAAGATGTGGACCGTGCTGCGAAGCTTATTCCGAATCAGCTGGGCATTACGCTCGAGGAAGCGCTTCGCATCAGCAGCGAGCTGCGCGAGGCAAGCGATCGCCAGCCGAAGACGGCGGAAATGCTCAAGATGGCATTGAAGGTAGAAGGCATGCCGCGTCATGCCTCCACGCATGCTGCGGGGGTCGTTATTTCGCAAGAACCGCTGACCCACTATACACCCATACAGGCCGGCAGCGAACGGATTCCGCTAACGCAATACTCCATGGAACATCTAGAAGCGATCGGGCTGCTCAAAATGGATTTTCTCGGCTTGCGGACGCTTTCGATATTAGAGCGGGCACTGAAGGCTGTGAAGGAGCAACATGGCAAATCGATTGATTTTCATACGATTCGCGACGATGATCCGGCAACCTACACGATGCTCAGCCGGGGCGATACGACCGGCATATTCCAGCTTGAATCCGCCGGCGTACGGCGCGTCCTGAAGGATTTGAAGCCAACGGAATTCGAGGATATCGTGTCGGTGCTGGCATTATATCGTCCAGGCCCGATGGAGTTTATTCCGAAATATATTCAAGGCAAGCATGGGGACGTTGCCGTTGAATATCCGCATCCATCTCTGGAGCCAATTTTGTCGGATACGTACGGCATCATCGTCTATCAGGAGCAAATTATGCAAATCGCTTCTCTTATGGCGGGCTTCTCGCTAGGCGAAGCGGACCTGCTGCGGCGCGCTGTATCTAAGAAGAAGCGCGAGGTGCTGGATGAGGAGCGGACGCATTTTGTGAAGGGGAGCCTTGCGCAAGGTTATTCCGATACGGATGCGAATCATGTGTACGATATGATCGTGCGGTTTGCCGATTACGGCTTCCCGCGGGCGCATGCGGCGGCCTATGGCGTGCTTGCGTTCCAGACGGCCTGGCTAAAGGCAAACTATCCGGTAGAGTTTATGGCTTCGATGCTCGCCTCCGTGACTGGCAACCAGCGGAAGACGGCTGAATACGTGGATGAATGCCGCCGTATGGGCATTGCCGTGCTGCCGCCAGACGTGAATGAAAGCGGGGTGTCATTCACGCCAGTTGGCAAAGCCGTGCGCTTCGGGCTTGCGGCGATCAAAAACGTCGGCACGCAGGCGATTGAAGCGCTCCAGAAGGAGAGAGGAGAACAGCCATTTGAGAGCCTGCTCGATCTATGCAGACGCGTAGATTTGCGAGTCGTGAACAAGCGGGTATTGGAGTCGCTGATACAAGCGGGAGCTTTGGATTCCTTGCCCGGTCATCGCGCTCAGCTGCTAGGCGCCCTTGAGGAATCCGTTGAGGCAGCTGTCAAATGGCGCAAGGAGCGCGAGGAGCTGCAAATCGAAATGTTCGGCCTCGACGAGGTACAAAACTGGGATGTCGAGCTTCCGGATATTCGTCCTTACACGACGAGTCAACAGCTGGATTTTGAACGTGATCTGCTGGGACTTTATTTATCTGGACATCCGCTCGATGCGGTTGACCAGCAGCTTGAAACGCTTGGGCTGGACCGCTTGGTCGAGCTGAGCGATGCAAAGGATGGGACGATCGCCATCGTAGGCGTCATGATCGTGTCGCTTAAGCCCTTCACGAATAAAAAGGGGCTTTCGATGGGTTTCTTGGAGCTTGAGGATCGTATTATGCGCGTGGAAGCCGTAGTGTTTCCGACGATATGGAAACGAATCGGAAGCAAGCTTGAGAAGGGCGGCTTAGCGATCATACAGGCAACCGTTCAACAGCAGGATGATGATTATAAGCTGCTTGTCGAGGACTGCGTGCCGATAGGCGATGCGGACGTGGATCTTGCGGAGCAGGTAAGACGGCTGCAAAAGCAGGCGCAAGCCCGCGCTGCACGCACGAATGGCGGCAGCACGGGTGCAGGCGGTGGAGCTGCCCAAAATCGCACTCAGACAGGCCAACGATATCAGGCCCAGCGGCCGACTGAGGCTGTACGCCAACAAGCCTATCAGAAAAAGGCGCCTTCACAAAAAATCGCGGTTAGCTCGGACAGGCCGCGCGAAAATGATGAGGCCCGTTCGGCGCAAGCTGATCGCAAGCCGCAGCGCGTTTATATCAAAATCGCATCAGCGAATGAAGAGCCCGCGGTGCTTGAGAAGCTCAAAGGGCTGCTTGCAGCACATTCCGGTCAGCTCGCTACCGTTCTGTTCTATGTACAAGGCCAGAAATCGATCGCGCTGAGCGACAGCTATCGCGTCAAGCCTTCACCGAAGCTCATAGCATCTGTCGAGCAGTTGCTGGGGGAAGGCGCGATCGTGGTGAGATAGCGAAATGATTCAAAAGAAGGCCAACTGCTCTATGCTTGCAAATATGCAAGAGATGAAAGCGATATAAGCGTTTTTAATAGGAAAAATAATGATTGATGCAGTGAGATTCTGCAAAATATTCATAGGTAAGATGCTGGTTCTTTCTCTTAAATTAAACAGCTTTATGACTAGGAACTTCTCTCCTCCCGTAAAATCTCGCAAACAAATGTACTTCGTATGCACGTCAAAGCTTGTACGCGCATATGTTTAGAGATACAAGTGACGATGGCAAAGAAGCTCGCAGTTTAGCGAGCTTTGGCTTAGGACAATGCCATCTGCTCACGCAAATGTTTCCAAGATTTACGTACAAGCAGTTACGGGAGGGATGGGTCCTATGACAGGAATTGAGAATTGGCTCTTAAAACGCGGGGTATCGATCGACGACGTAACCGAAATCGTATATACGCTGCAGCGTCCCTATAACGGTGATTTGACGATGGAAGAATGTGAGGAAAGCGTAAGGGCGGTGCTCGCTAAACGCGAGGTGCAATATGTCTTGTATACCGGCATTGCGCTCGATGAATTAGCCGAGCGCAGATTGCTTCCGGAACCGCTGCAATCGATCATGGAAACCGATGAGTCGCTCTACGGTGTCGACGAGACACTGGCGCTAGGCATAACGAATGTTTACGGCATGATTGGATTGACGAGCTTCGGATATTTAGATAAAGTAAAACCCGGCATTATTCGTCAATTGAATATAAAAGGCGAACGCATTCATGTGTTTCTGGATGACTTGGTAGCTGGTTTGGCCGCTGCAGCATCGGCACGAATTGCGCATCAGGACCCGAAAGCGATCCGATATGATTTGCCGGATTCCCCATGACTATGGTATCATTGTGACATCATATGGCCTGTTACCGGGATAGCTATGCTTAGTAAGTGAACTTTGCGGTAGCAAAGTTTTCAGGAGGTACCATGATGTGGACGGTCATTTATATCGCACCAACAGCAAAAATCGCAGATAACATCAAGAAGCGGCTAACGGAGGAAGGGTTTTTGGTGAAAATCCGCTCTGTCAATCTGTCCAAACAGCAATACGAGATACTAGTTCCGTCTGGCGAGTTGGAGGAAGTTCAAGAAGTCTTCAACTCCATTATGCGGCCATTATGATGGACTGCTCTATACTATTGCGCCTTGAGAGGTGTCACACGTGCAAATAAAGGACTTATTTACGAAGAAGAAATATGCGACTATACCTTCGGAACCCCGCAAGCGGGAAGTTCCGGAGGGCTTGATGAATAAGTGCTCCAAATGCGGCACGATTCAGTACAGCAAAGAGCTCGAAAAGAATTTAAAAGTATGCTCTTCCTGCGGCCATCATCATCGGCTAAGCGCATGGGAGCGTATAGCATTGACGCTGGATGAAGGACATTTGTTAGAATACGATGCGAATATGGAATCCGTCGATCCGCTAACCTTCCCTGGTTATGCCAGCAAGCTTGAGCAGCAGAGGAGCAAGTCGAGCCTTCGCGAAGCTGTTGTAACGGGAGAAGGAACGATCGGCGGTTTTCCGGTTGTCGTTGCTGTGATGAGCTTTGATTTCTTCACCGGCAGTATGGGATCCGTTGTTGGAGAGAAGATTACTAGAGCAATCGAAGCGGCTCATGCGAAGCAGCTGCCGCTTCTTATTTTCTCTACTTCTGGCGGCGCCCGGATGCAGGAAAGTATTTTAAGCTTGATGCAAATGGCCAAAACGAGCGCAGCGCTTTCGAAATTTCAAGGCGCAGGCGGTTTGTTTATTTCGATTTTCACCGATCCTACTACAGGCGGGGTTTCGGCAAGCTTTGCGAGCTTGGGCGATTACAATTTGGCCGAGCCTGGCGCGTTGATCGGCTTTGCCGGTCGGATTGTCATCGAACAAACGATTCGCCAGAAGCTGCCGGATGACTTCCAGACAGCCGAGTTTAATTTGCAGCACGGCCAGTTGGATAAAGTCGTACACCGCAAAGATATGAAGCCTACGTTAGCAAAGCTGCTCGATATGCATTGCGTAAGGGAGGAAACATCCTATGGCGGGTGAGCTGCCTTTTGAAAAACCGCTGAACGATTTGCGGCAGAAGGTTACCGAGCTGAAGACCTTGAGCGTGGAGAAGGGAATTGACTTCTCCGAGGAAATTTTGGGACTGGAGCAAAAATGCAAGCAGCTTGAAGAAGAGCTGTACAGCGAGCTGTCTCCGGCTCAAAAAATGCATATGGCGCGCCACCATCAGCGTCCGACTTCGCTTGACTACATTCAAACCGTATTTACAGATTATATGGAGCTTCACGGGGATCGTCTGTTTGCGGACGATCTTGCCATTGTTGGAGGACTTGCCAAGCTTAACGGCGTTCCAGTTACTGTAATCGGACATCAGCGGGGCAAGGATACACGCGAGAACATCGCTCGCTTCTTTGGAAGCCCTCATCCTGAAGGCTTCCGCAAAGCTTTGCGGCTTATGGTGCAAGCGAACAAGTTCAAACGGCCTATTATTACCTTTATTGATACGAAGGGTGCTTATCCGGGCAAAACTGCTGAGGAGCGTGGACAATCGGAAGCGATTGCGCGCAATCTGCGGGAAATGGCCGGCTTCGGCGTGCCTATCATTTGTATCGTTATCGGTGAAGGCGGAAGCGGCGGTGCATTGGCATTAGGCGTCGGCAACCGTGTACTTATGTTGGAAAATGCAATTTATAGCGCCATTTCGCCAAACGGAGCAGCATCGATATTGTGGAAGGATGCCTCTAGGGCGGATCAAGCTGCTGAAGCTATGAAAATTACGGCTAAAGATTTGCTTGAATTTGGCGTAATCGAAGACATCGTTGCTGAACCGCAGGGAGGCGCTCATAAGGATTTGGCGTTCCAAGCGGAGCAAATCAAGGAAAAGCTATGGCTGCATCTACAAGAGCTAATGCAAATGAGCGCTGAGCAACTGATTGAGGATCGCTATAATAAATTCCGTAAGGTCGGCAAGTTCAAAATGGTTGAGGAACCGCTCGAAGCGCCTAGTGCGCCAGTTGACTCCAAAATTGGAGAAGCAGCCGATGCAGCGGATCAATCTCGCGAGCAAACGCCGGAAGCGACTTCGACGATTCAGTAAATTATATGTAAAATTGATTATTTCACTGTACAAGCAGTGGGGTGTCATGTCAGTATAGTATAGAATTCAGGCAATATACGGAGGAAACTTACATGCGTAAAACTAAAATCGTTTGTACCATCGGTCCATCCAGCGAATCGTTGGAAAACACAAAGAAACTAATTAAAGCAGGCATGAACGTTGCCCGTCTTAACTTCTCTCACGGAGATTTCGAAGAGCATGGCAATCGTATCAAAAATATCCGCATTGCGAATGCCGAGCTCGGCACTTCGGTAGCGGTTCTGCTTGATACGAAAGGTCCAGAGATTCGTCTTGGCAAGCTGAAGGAAGAGCCTATTGAATTGAATCAAGGCGATACCGTTACGCTTACGACGGAAGACATTTTAGGTGATCGCAATCGTGTTCCGATTACGTACAACAACCTTCCAAACGATGTAACAATCGGTTCGACTATTTTGATCGACGACGGCTTGATCGGATTGACGGTAGAAGAGGTTCATGGAACTGAAATCGTATGCCGTATCGTAAATAGCGGTCCAATTAAAAGCAAAAAAGGCGTTAACGTGCCAGGCGTAAAAATTTCGCTTCCTGGTATCACAGAGAAGGATGCGAATGATATCGTATTCGGTATCGAGATGGGCGTAGATTTCATAGCAGCTTCTTTCGTGCGTAAAGCAAGCGACGTGCTTGAAATCCGTGAGCTTCTTGAGCGCCACAATGCGGGTCATATTCAAATTATCTCCAAAATCGAAAACCAAGAAGGCGTAGACAACCTGGATGAAATTCTTGAGGTTTCTGACGGCCTAATGGTAGCGCGTGGCGATCTCGGCGTTGAAATTCCAGCTGAAGAGGTTCCGCTCGTACAAAAAAACATGATTAAAAAAGGCAACCGCGTAGGCAAGCCAGTTATTACGGCTACACAAATGTTGGATTCCATGCAGCGCAACCCGCGTCCGACTCGTGCAGAAGCGAGTGACGTTGCAAATGCAATTTTCGACGGTACGGATGCAATCATGCTATCCGGCGAAACGGCTGCAGGAAGATACCCAACGGAATCGGTACAAACGATGGCACGTATCGCAGAGCGCGCGGAAGCGGCTTTGGAATACCGTGAAATTTTCACTAAACAAGCCAATGCACAACAAACTTCGGTTACAGAAGCGATCAGCCAAGCTGTTGCCAACTCTGCTCTTGATCTAGGTGCAAAAGCGATTATTACTTCCACACAAAGCGGCTTTACAGCGCGCATGGTATCGAAGTACAAGCCTAAGGCTCCAATCATCGCGGTAACGACAGATGAGAAGGTGTTGCGTCGTCTATCTCTCATTTGGGGTGTATTCGCCGTGCTTGGTCCTGATGCGGATACAACGGATGAAATGTTCGAAAATGCGGTAAAAGGCGGCATGAGCACAGGCTTCCTAAGCCTTGGCGATACAGTTGTCATTACAGCAGGCGTTCCTGTAGGCCGCGCCGGCACAACAAACCTAATCAAAATTCATCATATCGGTGAGCTTTTGGCTCAAGGACAAGGCATCGGCAGCCAAACGGCTATCGGCAAAATCGTTGTCGCTCGTACACCAGAGGAAGCTATCGCGAAAACGACCGAAGGCTCTATCTTGGTTACGATCTCCACAGACAAAGAATATATGCCTGCATTTGAGAAGGCTGCTGCCGTTATTACGGAGCAAGGCGGCATTACCAGCCATGCTGCAGTAGTAGGCCTTAACCTTGGAATTCCTGTTATTCTTGGAATTGCAAATGCAACAGATTTGCTTGAGGATGGCATGGAAGTAACCATCTATGGCGAAACTGGCGTTATCTATCACGGCCAATCGAAAGTACTGTAATTAGAGCAGCTGCTTTCTCAATAACTATAGGGTACGAAAGCTGAAGCGAGGGTGTTTGCACCCTCGCTTTTTGCTAATTACATATGTTTTATGTAAGCTTATTGTAAATGGTTTAGGGAGGTTCAGTTATGCTTTCAGCTTCCGGTTGGTTCATGCACCCCATACGCGTTCGTTATCAGGAAACCGATCAAATGGGTGTCGTTTTTCATGGGAATTATATAACATGGTTTGAAATTGGACGTACAGAATGGATAAGAAATGCTGGCTACAGCTACAAAGCGATAGAGGAACGCGGCCTGCTGCTGCCTGTTGTGGATTTGCAATGCCGCTATGTGCTGCCTGCTCGTTATGATGATATGGTTCTCGTATGTACACGAGTGGCAGACTACTCGCCTGTACGGCTTTCCTTTGAGTCGCAAATTAGAAGGGTAGCGGCTTCCGACTTTCATGCCTCTGAATTTGAAGCAGGCAAACCATTGCCCGGAGAGCTATTAGTCGAAGGCGGCACCAAACATGTATGGGTTAATGCAGATTGGCAGCCGGCACGCTTAAACAAGGTGATGCCAGAGCTCTACGAGCTGCTGCTTACGAAGTAAGTTTGCTTCGCAAACAAGGCGTATGCTTACGAAGTAAGTTAGCTTCACAAACAAGGCGTATGCTTACGAAGTAAGTTTGCTTCGCAAACTTTTAGGAGGTCAAAATCATGTATAAATGGCTATTGGCTGTCTTTATCATTGTACCGATCGTTGAGCTTTTAGGAATTTTTCAAGTAGGCAGCTGGATTGGCGGCTGGTATACCTTTTTTATACTGATTATTATGGGACTGGCAGGTGCTTATTTAGCTCGTGCAGAAGGGCGAAAAGTATGGGGAGAGGCTCAGCGTCAAATGCAGGCGGGGCAAATTCCCGGACAGTCGCTCTTGGACGGTTTATGCGTGCTGGCAGGGGGATTATTGCTGCTTATGCCAGGATTTATTTCCGACATCTTGGGCGTTACGCTGCTTATTCCGGCAACACGTTCCTTTTACAGGCAAATGATGCTGCACTGGATTGAAAAAAGATTAAGAAACGGCAATTTTAAGATCGGAAAATTCTAATATTTACGTTACCTTTACAAAAGGTTAACATGGCAATAATAGTCATGCTTCATAATAAAATAGATATTTGTCGTTTCTTGTCACTTTTTTTATAGAGTGATCAGCGCTGTCGCGTATTAATCTTACAAAGCAGTATTGATCTGCAAACAGAAGCGTACACATTAGAAGCGTGATTATTTCGCATAATTACTCAGGGGGCGTGAGAAATGACCAAGCTTTTGTCAAACTATGTAAACCGTGACTTAAGTTGGATCGAATTCAACCGAAGAGTTCTTCAAGAGGCTCAGGATCTCAACAATCCATTGCTTGAAAGGGTTAAGTTCTTGGCGATTGTATCCAGCAATCTGGATGAATTCATGAGTGTGCGGGTTGCGGGCATACAAATGCAGATGAGAGCCGGCCTGTCGAAAATCGATTTTACAGGTTATACGCCGTCCGGTCTGTGGAAAAGGCTGATAAAGCGAGCAACGCAAATGGTTCACGATCAGTACCGCACCTACAGGGAAGTATTTCGTTCCTTAAGCCGTGAAGGGATCTTTATTCGTTCGATCGATGAGCTGAATGTAACACAGACCAAGGCGGTCTCGGACTATTTTCACGAAATTGTATTTCCTGTACTTACGCCTATGGCTGTCGATCAGAGTAGACCATTTCCGCTCGTGCACACGAAAGAATTGTATTTAGCCGTGCTGCTTAGACAAGAGGAGGACCCGTCTGAGGAGGAGCCTTTTTTTGCAATTGTGCAGGTGCCGTCCATTTTGCCAAGATTTGTTCCCGTTCCAGGAAGAATCAACAGCAAGAAGACGGAATTTGTTCTTCTTGAGGATTTGATCGAAAAATTCATTGATACATTATTTAATGGCTATATCCCATTCTCTGTAAATCCGTTCCGATTGACACGCGATGCCGATATAACGCTAAACGAGGAGGATGCAGATGATCTGCTCGAGGAAATCGAGAAGGAGCTGCGCCGCCGTCGTTGGGGTATTCCCGTAAGGCTTGAGGTGGCAAAGGGCATGCATCCTTATGCGCTCGAAATGCTGACGGAAGAGCTGGAGATTGAAGATAATTTATTTGAAATTGACGGACCGCTTGATCTAAGCTTTCTAATGAAATTTGCAGGTGCCGTACCTGGCAATGACAATTTGCGGTATGAGAAGCTGGAGCCCGTTTACCCAAGAGAATTTGATGAAACAGATGATATGTTCGAGGTTATCCGTCAACGCGACGTGTTGATGTACCATCCGTACGAATCATTTGATGCTGTTAATGATTTTGTGTTGCAGGCGGCTTACGATCCAGACGTGCTGGCTATCAAAATGACGTTATACCGCGTCAGCGGCCAATCTGCGCTCGTCCAAGCGCTGGCTAAGGCAGGAGAAGCAGGCAAGCAGGTAACGGTCGTTGTGGAGCTTAAGGCTCGGTTTGACGAGGAGAGGAATATCGCTTGGGCGCGCCAGCTGGAGAAGGCGGGTTGCCATGTTGTTTATGGCTTGGTCGGCTTAAAGACACATGCCAAAATTTTGCTCGTCGTTCGGCGAGAGCAAGGGACGCTTCACCGCTATGTACATGTCGGTACGGGCAACTACAACGACAGTACAGCTACCTTGTATACGGATATTGGACTGTTCACGTCACATCCTATAATCGGTGGGGACGCATCGGCTTTGTTCAACGAAGTAACGGGATACTCAACGCCTTATGAGTGGAAGGCCTTTGGCGTTGCTCCATCGGATTTGAAGGAGAAGCTGTACCGTCTCATTGACCGGGAGAGAGAGAATGCGTTAGCAGGGAAGCCGGCGCGCATTATCGCCAAAATGAACTCCTTATCGAATCAGGAAATGATCGATAAGCTGTACGATGCATCTCAAGCCGGCGTGAAGATTGTGCTTATCGTCCGCGGAGTATGCTGCTTGCGGCCAGGTGTTCCGGGACGCAGTGAAAATATTCAGGTCATCAGCATCGTTGACCGCTTCCTCGAGCATTCGAGAATTATGTATTTTTATAATGACGGGGAAGAGGAAGTTTACTTGTCGAGCGCAGACTGGATGACTCGCAATTTAACGCGGCGGATCGAGCTGATATGTCCTGTATTTGATGAGACGCTCAGACAAATTCTTATCAAGATGCTGGAGCTTAATATCAATGACAATGTAAAGGCTCGCGAACTGCAGTCGAACGGTACTTATGAACACATTTCCAGTGAAGATAAGCAGCCGTTCCGCAGTCAATTCGAGGCAAAGGTTATATCGTTGTGGAAGGGACATGCATAGCTGTATAGTCAAGTACTGGCAATACGCTCCACAGCTTCTTGAATTCAGAGCTCAGCTCCTCGACCTCGCGGCGCTCGACATCCAGCATGCCTCGAGGTTGAATGGGCCGCAGCAGCAGCTGGCTGCCGGATAATTGGACGTTCAGCTGCGCGATTGCCTGCGTCTCCGTTCGATCGAGTGCTGTAGAGAGCTGAAGCAATGCACCAAGCTTATAAATAATATCAAGGTCGGTCTCGTTAAGCAGCTCCTTATATTCGGATATGTGCTGACGAGCCCGGCCTTTGCTTTTGTAAGAAGCGATAGCTGCTGTCATAATCATCTCCCTGTGGCTAAGCCCATTCAGCTGGGAGTTGATGATGAGGTAGAAGGAGTGTCTCGCATATTCGTAATAATCGATGGAGGCACCGATACGAAACAGCTGCGACGCCGTATCAAGCAGCACCCTCGTTTGCGGCGGCAGAGGATGTACATAATTCAGCACATCGAAGAGCTCTAGCGATATCCGGTTGACCTGCTGCACATGCTGCTTCGGCGCTGCCGGATGCAGAGCGCTCAAATTTTTAAGACTAAAATTAAGCACATCATCTTGCTTGGGATGATTCGGGAAGCGTGTCGCATGGAATAATCCATCACGCAGACCTGCCCCGCAAATTCGGTAATATGCCGACTTAGTTGCCCGAAACAAAACGCGCAAAATAGCAACGCCAGGCACTACGACATCAGCGCGGTCTTTGGACAAGCCTGGCAGCTTGCGCCTTTTGTCTAGCGGCAGCTTGCGCATTTGATGAAACAGTTCATCGACCTGATCGCTTGTTGCCGGATAGTTATGCGTTTGCGGGAACGGGTATTTATAAGCGAATTGATGCATTTTGCCGAGTGCGCGCACGGTACCGCCTACTCCGACAAGAGGCAGTCCAGCTGTTTCCCCAATCCAAGGCTCATTACGAACAGCTTCTGATACAAGCAGCTCAAGCGCCTTCAATTCCTCATCCTGAAGCAGCCCTTTTGATCCGAAGCGCTTGTTAAGGCTTACGCAGCCAAAAGGAAAGGATACGGAACGAACGAGCGCGCGATTGCGAAACAAAGAAAGCTCCGTGCTTCCGCCGCCGATATCGATTAAAAAACCGTCCCGAATATTAATCGAATTAATCATGCCGAGAAAGCCGTAGGAAGCCTCGTCCTCTCCGGATAGCAATTCGATGGTTAGACCCGTTGCTGTTTTTATGCGATCGAGTATTGCTGTGCGGTTTTTGGCGTTTCGAATAGCAGCTGTTGCGACCGCGCGAATGTGGCTTGTATGATTATGTGTGCAAATCATGGTAAAATGATTAAGTGTGTCGATTAGCTCCTCGATTGCTGTCCCCGGCAGATCGCCGTTTTCATCAATTTGTTCGCTTAGTCTGGCAGGCCGTTTACTGCTATCAGCAACTCGATGAGCACCATTTGCAGTCCTTTCGTATACGACGAGCCGGACGGAGTTGGAGCCTATGTCGATAATTCCAATGCGTTGTTCTGTCATGTAGCGCCTCCAATGCGGCAAATTTTGCTCAGAAAGTTCTCTTTGTGACATTTTACCACTATATTCGTTTCTGTTAAAATAGTTTATGCTGCGGCTAAAAATAGAGCGAATAGGGAAAAATGCAGCTGGAGCATACGATACGATGTGGTGAGAGACTAATCGAAAAAAATATTAATGATGTCGATAAAGCATTTTTATGTCTCTATTTGTTCACTTCACCGCCGAAATCATTTATGATTAAAGGCGATGGTACAAATAACGAACCCTTTTTATTGTTAACAAACGATATCCAAGTTAAAGGAGAGAGAACGATGACAGCAACTAAAGGTCTGGAAGGAATTGTTGCCGCGGCGTCGTCCATCAGCTCAATTATTGATGGCGTACTGACATACCGAGGTATCGATATTGACGATCTCGCAGAAAACGCTACCTTTGAAGAGGTCGCATATCTTCTATGGTACGGTAAATTACCTAATCGTTCCGAGCTTGATGGACTGCAAAAGCAGTTGGATCAATATGCAGCCGTTCCTCAAGGCGTGCTTGATCAAATTAAACTATATCCAAACGATACAAACTCGATGGCTGCACTGCGCACAGCGGTATCAAGCCTGGCATTGTACGACAGCTCCGCTAACGATATGACTCCTGAAGCGAATCAACTGAAAGCAATCAAATTGCAGGCGCAGCTGCCTACGATTATTGCTGCTTTTGCACGTATTCGTCAAGGGAAAGAACCGGTAGCGCCAAAGCAAGGCGTATCAATCGCTTATAATTTCCTATACATGCTTACAGGGAACGAGCCTGCTGAAGTAGCTGTTAAAGCACTTGATCAAGCGCTCGTTCTTCATGCTGACCACGAATTGAATGCATCGACTTTTGCTGCACGCGTTACGGTAGCTACATTGTCTGACATTTATTCGGGCGTAACTTCCGCGATCGGCGCTTTGAAAGGTCCACTTCACGGCGGCGCTAACGAAGCGGTTATGGTTATGCTGGAAGAAATCGGTTCAGCAGCTAACGTTGAGAGCTTCATTAACAACGCTCTTGCGAACAAAGTTAAGATCATGGGCTTTGGTCACCGCGTTTACAAAAACGGCGATCCACGCGCAAAACATTTGCAAAAAATGTCACGCGAGCTCGGCAAGCTGACAGGCAATATGGAGCTTTACGAAATGTCTGTCAAAATCGAAGAATTGGTAACGGGACAAAAGGGCTTGAAGCCAAATGTTGACTTCTACTCCGCATCCGTATACACGACGCTTGAAATTCCACGCGACCTGTTTACGCCAATTTTTGCGATCAGCCGTGTATCAGGTTGGAGCGCGCATATCCTTGAGCAATACCAAGATAACCGCTTGATTCGTCCGCGTGCAGATTATGTAGGTCCAGTTAACGCGAAATACATTCCGATTGAACAGCGTTAATCGCTAAATTAAGTTACAATGGATGGAGAGGGCAGACGCGAACGGGCTGTTCGCTCTTCTCCTTCATTGTGAAATATAACTAATACATACCTGCACAACGGTAGGTACCATTCTAAGGAGGATTTTATTCATGGCTCAGTTCGAAAAATTCGCGCTTCCAACAGAAGGCGAGCAAATCACAATAGACAACGGTGTACTAAACGTACCTAACAATCCTATCATTCCTTTCATCGAAGGCGACGGCACAGGCCGCGACATCTGGAGAGCTTCGAAACGCGCACTTGATGCAGCGGTAGAGAAAGCTTACAACGGCGAGAAAAAAATTGCTTGGTACGAAGTATTTGCCGGCGAAAAAGCATTCAACGAATACGGCGAGTGGCTGCCTGCTGATACACTTACAGCAATTCGTGAGTACATCGTTGCAATTAAAGGTCCTTTGACGACGCCTATCGGCGGCGGTATCCGTTCTTTGAACGTTGCTCTTCGTCAAGAGCTTGATCTATACACTTGCCTGCGTCCAGTTCGTTACTTCACTGGCGTTCCATCCCCTGTAAAACGTCCTGAGCTTGTTGACATGGTTATCTTCCGTGAAAACACAGAGGACATCTACGCGGGTATTGAGTACCAAGAAGGTTCCGCAGAAGTGAAAAAAGTAATCGAGTTCCTTCAAAATGAAATGGGAGCCAACAAAATCCGCTTCCCAGAAACTTCCGGTATCGGCATCAAGCCAGTATCCAAAGAAGGCTCGCAACGTCTTGTTCGCGCAGCGATCGAGTATGCAATCAAGCACGGCAAGAAATCCGTTACGCTTGTACACAAAGGCAACATCATGAAATACACAGAAGGCGCGTTCAAAAACTGGGGCTACGAAGTGGCTGAGCAAGAATTCGCTAACGAGACTTTCACATGGGGCGAATACGATCGCATTAAAGAAGCTCAAGGCACTGACGCTGCTAACCAAGCACAAAAAGATGCAGAAGCTGCTGGCAAGCTGATCATTAAAGACGCAATCGCAGACATCGCTTTGCAACAAGTTCTTACACGTCCAACTGACTTCGATGTTATCGCAACATTGAACTTGAACGGTGACTACTTGTCCGATGCACTAGCTGCACAAGTTGGCGGTATCGGTATCGCTCCAGGCGCTAACATCAACTACTTGACTGGTCATGCAATCTTCGAAGCAACACACGGTACAGCTCCTAAATACGCTGACCTTGATGTAGTAAACCCGGGTTCCGTAATCCTTTCCGGCGTAATGCTTCTTGAGCACCTAGGCTGGCAAGAAGCGGCAGACCTTATCTATAAAGGTATGGAAGCTTCCATTAACAACAAAACCGTTACTTATGACTTCGCACGCTTGATGGAAGGCGCAACAGAAGTAAAATGTTCCGCTTTCGCAGACGAAATCATCAAAAATATGTAGTCTTATCTTCCATTGTATAAGGGAACCGTTTGATCCCCATAATCTTAGTATGGTTTGCGTTTTATCTATTTCTGGTTTGTGTGTAAGGTTTGGGTGGAATGGCGTCCCGCAGGTCTTGGAATCACGTCCCGCAGGTCTTGGAATCACGTCCCGCAGGGACAGATTCCCCTCCACGCACAATCGTAAAGCGTGTCCAGCAGGGACGAAAGCGATCCATGCTCCAAAGTAGCACAAACGCACCGGTTTTTCTCTTACTTTAGTCCAATTAGCGGGTGTCCAGAGGCGCAGCGCCTTGGGGTCCTCCCTTGGACGGGAGGATTTAGGTGGGTTCGAAAACGCACTTTGGAGTGTTGGCTCCCTTAAAAAAAGGGGGTCAAAGGGGTCTCCCCTTAAATTAAGCAATGTGACGGGAGGATTTACACAAGATGGCTATTAAACGCAAAAAAATTACAGTCGTTGGAGCCGGTTTTACAGGCGCTACTACAGCGCTTATGCTTGCTCAAAAAGAGCTAGGCGATGTTGTTCTTGTTGATATTGCACCTCTTGAAAACCCAACTAAAGGTAAAGCGCTCGATATGCTTGAAGCAACTCCAGTACTTGGAGTGGACGCTAACATCATCGGTACTTCAAACTATGAAGATACAATAGAATCCGATGTTGTCATCATCACAGCTGGTATCGCTCGTAAACCGGGCATGAGCCGCGACGACCTTGTCAGCACAAACGCTGGCATCGTAAAATCCGTTTGCGAAAACATCAAAGCGACTAGCCCTAACGCTTATGTCATCATCCTGAGCAACCCGGTTGATGCTATGACTTACGCGGCATTCCAGACGCTTGGTTTCCCTAAAAACCGCGTAATCGGCCAATCCGGCGTTCTTGATACAGCTCGCTACTGCACTTTTATTGCACAAGAGCTTAACGTATCTGTTGAAGACGTTCGCGGCTTCGTGCTTGGCGGACATGGCGACGATATGGTTCCACTCGTTCGTTACTCGAACGTTGGAGGCATTCCAATCGAGAAGCTTATCTCTGCTGAACGCATTGAAGCAATCGTACAACGCGCTCGCGTTGGCGGCGGCGAAATCGTTAACCTGCTTGGCAACGGCAGCGCGTACTATGCGCCTGCAGCTTCTCTCGTGCAAATGACTGAAGCGATCCTTAAAGACAAAAAACGGATCATTCCGGTTATCGCTTTGCTTGAAGGCGAATACGGCTATGACAACCTGTTCATGGGCGTTCCAACAATCATTGGCGGCGATGGCATCGAGAAAGTGCTTGAGCTTGATTTGACAGCTGAAGAGAAGGCTGCTCTTGATAAATCTGCTCAATCCGTTCGCAACGTCATTCAAGTAGTAACAGGCCAATAAGCGAGCTTACTCGCTGATTATAAAAGAATGCGTTTGGGAGGACCCTGACAGAATGCTGCCAGGGTCCTCTTGTTTATTTTTACAGAGGAGGGACGAAGATTGATCGAACAAGCGAGGCAAGCTTTAAAACGAGTATACGGCTATGACTCCTTTCGCAAAGGACAAGAGGATATTATAGCGGGAATATTGAACGGACGAGACACGCTGGCTATTTTGCCGACAGGCGGAGGGAAGTCGATCTGTTATCAAATCCCTTCAATGCTGCTGCCAGGTACGTCGCTTGTTATATCCCCGCTCATCTCGCTCATGAAGGATCAGGTTGATGCGCTGAGGCGTGTAGGGGTGTCGGCAGCGTTTCTGAACAGCTCGCTTGGTGCAGCCGAATACCGGGAAGTTATGCGCAGTAGCATGCAGGGTGAGTATAAGCTGCTTTACGTTGCGCCTGAGCGGCTGGATGCGCCGATGTTTCAATCATTATCCGAGCAGCTGCAAATTCCGCTCATCGCTATAGACGAGGCCCACTGCGTATCCCAGTGGGGACATGACTTTAGGCCAAGCTATCGCCAGCTTGCTGGCTGGATAGCAAGAATGAAGGATCGGCCGCTTGTTGCAGCCTTTACGGCTACGGCAACGAATGAGGTAGCGCTCGACATTTCAGAAATGCTCAAGCTTCGAGATCCTAGCGTTTTTGTAACCGGCTTTGCAAGGCCAAATCTATCGCTTTCCGTCGTTACGGGCGTGGATAAGAAGAAATTTCTTGAGAGCTATGTGGCTGAGCGCAAGGAGCAATCGGGCATTATATATGCTGCTACTAGAAAAGAAGTCGAGAACGTATATGAGCAGCTTACCCGCAGAGGCATTTTGGCGGGTAAATATCACGGCGGACTCTCCGATACGGAGCGCGCCGATACGCAGGAGAAGTTTAGATTTGATGAGATTCGCGTCATGGTTGCGACGAACGCTTTTGGCATGGGCATCGATAAGCCCAACGTCCGGTACGTGCTGCATTGGCAAATGACCAGCGATATTGAATCGTATTACCAAGAGGCGGGCCGTGCCGGAAGGGATGGAGAGGAAAGCGAATGTATCCTCTTGTTCGAGCCAGCCGATATGCAGGTTCAGCGCTTCCTGATTGAGCAGGGCACTGGCGATACGGATCGCAAATCGATTCAGCTATCCAAGCTGCATACGATGATGAATTATAGCCGAACGCAGCGCTGCCTGCAGCAGTTTATCGTTGATTATTTTGGAGAAACTGGCGTAGAGGCTTGCGGCAAATGCAGCAGCTGCCTCGATAAGAGCGAGCCGGTTAACCGGACGGAGGAAGCGAAGATGGCGCTCTCCTGCGTCGGACGAATGAAAGGCCGCTTCGGCGTAACGATGGCAGCCAAGGTGCTGAAGGGCTCTCGCGACAAGCGTTTGCTTGAATTCGGTCTGGACCGCTTGTCCACGTACGGACTTATGCGGCATTTGCCCGAGAAGGAAATTGCGGATTGGCTTTATTGGCTCGTATCGGAAGGCTATTTGAAGCTTAGCGAGGGACAATATCCAGTCGTCTCTTTAACGGCGAGCGCGCTTCCGGTTCTTGAAGGCCGCGAATCGATTATGCAAAGAGTTCGAGCGACTGTCCGGCAAGCGGCGTCAGCCGATTACGCGAACGCTTCCCCGCTATTCGATGCGCTTAAGCAATGGCGCAAAGAGAAAGCAGCCGTGGAAGGCGTGCCGCCGTTCATGTTATTTTTTGACGCGACGCTTCGGGAAATTGCGAATGTACAGCCGCAGACGGTAGATCAGCTGCTAGGCGTGAAGGGGATTGGATCAGCGAAGGCTGAGAAATACGGAGAGGACTTGCTCTCCATAATTCAATCGTTTGGAGGCGAGGGTGCCTCGTCTGGAACGAGCTCTGCAGCTCCTAAAGCTGCGCCTAAAGCGACGGTCTCTTCTACTAAAAGAGCGGCGGGAGACGAGGAGCCGAGCTATTTGACTACGCTTGCGCGGTTTCAAGCCGGCATGGAGCCGGATGATATTGCGAAGGAGCGCGGTTTAAGCAGAGTAACGGTTGAGGGGCATTTAATTCGCTGCGCCGACGAGGGCGAGGAGATCGATTGGAGCCGCATCATACCTGCTGAATACGAGCAGCTGATCGTTGATGCGATTGGAGAGCTTGGGAATGAGAAGCTTCGGCCGATTAAAGACGCTTTGCCTGAGGAAGTCACTTATTTCGCCATTCATGGCGTGATGAGCAAATATGGATTTAAGGCTTAAGCTATAAACCAACGTATTGATAGCGTAGTCATTTGAAAAAAATCTCGTTTCTGATAAACTATTTGTTAGATACAATTTTGGCAATAGCGGGTCGTTGATTACGCTTTACCAAAACAGGAGGAGTTAATAATGTTTAAAGTAATGTTGTTTTTGCATGTGCTAGGGGCAGCAGGGATGGGATTTTATATCGTGCTCCCAATCATGGTTGGAAGAGCATCCAAGCTAGCCGGAGTTGGACAAGGCGGTCTAGCGGACGGTTTGCTGTCAGCTAATCGCATCGCCCAGTATTTCCTGGTGCTGCAGCTGTTGACAGGCGGTTACTTGATGTCGCAGGCTGACTATACCGTAACATGGATGGTTATTATTATCGTTCTATTCCTGGCAATTGCCGCACTTGGCGGGATTATTTCCAAACCGCTTAAGCTCGTCGTTGCTTCCATTAATGACGGCAAAAGCGCAACGGCGCATATTAACAAAGCACGCGTTATGAGCATCATCGTGTTGTTGCTTTATATCGCTATCATTTACTTCATGAAATTTCCGATGTATGATGGCCAATAAAAAATCGTAGATTATATTTCGCTGTAGGGGGATTGCAACGTGCATGAAACATCGCCGCAAATTGTAACGTTTGGCGAATCAATGGCTCTGTTTATGCCGCAGGAGCATAAGTCTATCGAACGTGCTGCGACGCTTGAACAGAGCTTCGGCGGAGCGGAAAGCAATGTCGCAATTGGACTTGCGCGACTTGGTTCCTCTGTAGGCTGGTTTGGAGCACTAGGCGATGATCCGTTCGGCAAAATTATTTTGAAAACGCTGCGCGGCGAAGGCGTGGACGTATCCCGGGCTCAGCTTAGCGCAGATGCGCCGACGGGCATGATGTTCCGCGAGCATGTAGCGGGCAGATTAGCCGTCCATTACTTCAGAAAGCATTCGGCTGCCAGCCGCATGATTCCTGAGCAGCTTGACGAAAATTACATTCGCGGAGCAAAGCTGCTTCATGTCACTGGCATTACCGCAGCGCTCAGCGAGGATTGCCGCAGGACGCTTCGCCGTGCAGTCGACATCGCAAAAGACGCTGGCGTGCTCGTCAGCTTTGATCCAAATTTGCGCCTAAAGCTGTGGTCCATCGAGGAAGCACGAGAAACGGTTTTGCCGCTTGCAGCGGATGCGGATTATTTTTTGCCGGGCTGGGATGAGCTTAAGCTATTGTACGATACAGATGACTATGAGCATGTCAAAGGCGAGCTTTCGAAATTGAAGGCAGTCTCCATTATTAAAGGCAGAGGCGATACAACGGTTGTATTGAACAACGGCCAAGAGGAAAGCTTGCCATTCTATCCGGCTGAGCAGGTTGTGGATACGGTTGGTGCGGGAGATGGTTTCTGTGCGGGCTTTTTGGCTGGCATCATGAAAGGATTGTCTCCTGTTGAAGCAGTCCGTCTTGCCAGCATCAACGGATCGCTGGTTGTACAAATGAGAGGCGACTGGGAAGCATTGCCGGAGTGGGATGTCGTCGAGCAGCGGATGTCCGCTAAAGTGTGGGTGGAGCGCTGACAATGGCTGATTTGAACGGGTCCAAAGGGCAGCGCCGCCGAGAGGCAGTACTGCAGCTGCTGAAGCAGCAGGGACGAGTAACGATAACGGAGATGGTCGAGCGCTTCGGCTGCTCTGAAGCGACTGCGCGTCGCGATTTGGAGCAAATGGAGGCTGATTATCCGGTAATTCGCACCATTGGCGGAGCGATGTACGATGGGATGAATTCCGTTCGAGATCTGCCTTTTGCCGAGAAGGAAGGGCTGTCGATTTTGGAGAAGGAGCGAATCGCCGAGCTAGCTGCTTCATTAATCTACGAAGGCGATGTCATCGCGCTCTCCGGCGGTACAACTAACTTCTTAATCGCGAAGCTCTTAAAATCCCGCAAAGGCATAACGGTCGTAACCAATGCGGTTAACATTGCGATGGAGCTGGCGGGTAGCGATATTCAGGTTGTCGTAACCGGAGGCATTATGCGCCATAACAGCTTTGAGCTATGCGGACCGCTAGGCGAGGGCATGGTTGCCCATTTGCATATTGGGAAAATGTTCATCGGCGTTGATGGTATTTCAGCCTCAGGCGGCATCACGACCTACTCAGAGCAAGAGGCGCAAATCGCCAAAGCACTCATAAAACGTTCGCAGGCAGCGTATGCCGTATTCGATCATACGAAGACAGGCCGTACCTCGCTCTTCTCCATCGCTTCCTTAACGGAGCTTCGCGGCGTCATTACCGATGTTCCCCTTACAGATGAGCTTGAAGCTGCGGTTGAACTGCACGGCATTTCCGTTCATGTGACGGGATAGCGCGAATTATAAAAGGCAGGACTATTTCATAAGAGTTACGTTTTATGGGCGGATCCCCAATTAAAATGCGAAAGAGCCTCCAAAACCACTGAACAAGTGGGGTTGGAGGCTTTTTTATAGGATGGTTCATGCTTGGGAGTGGGGGGATATGCTTAAAAATTTTAAAGAGACTTTTTAGGATCGCTCTCTGGATTATTCGTATCAGAAACAACCTAAAGTCAGCTTTAAGCACGCATTTGCGCTTACGGCCAACAAATCCAGACTAGTAGTAGAAGGATTGCGAATGAAAAAAATACCCTGGCGGCCATTTAATGACCTCCAAGGTATACGTTAAGCTGCAGTATTACTGCGCTTCATAAACGGAGCGGCCCTGCACCCAGGTCTGCTTGACGTTCAGATTCGCATCGGTCCATACAAGGTCTGCTTGCTTGCCGCTTGCTATGGAGCCTGTACGGTCGCTGATGCCGAGCTGCTTCGCTGCATTGCCGCTGGCAAGTCGGCTGACCTCTGCGATCGTTAAGCTGGAGTTTTCAAGAATAAAGCGAACAGCGCCGATCATCGTGAGGCAGCTCCCTGCGAGAGCGTTGCCTTCAAGCAAGCGCGCTTCGCCGTCCTTCACGATTACGGCTAAACCGCCCAAACTGTATTCACCGTCTGGCATGCCGGCTGCAGCCATCGCATCGGTGATGAGGATGACCTTATCCTGTGGCTTCGCTGCAAGAACGAGCCGGATCGCTGCCGGATGCACATGAATGCCGTCAGCGATGAGCTCGGCTGCAATCCGGTCATCGGTAAGTACGGCGCCAAGCGTTCCGGGCTCGCGATGATGAAGGCCGCGCATCGCATTAAACGTATGAACCGCCTGTGATAGACCGGCATTCGCTGCAGCAATTACTTCATCATAGACAGCATCGGTATGACCGCATGCTGTATTGATGCCTTGCTCAGCCAGCCAAGCTATCGTCTCGATAGCGCCGTTTTTCTCTGGTGCTAGCGTAAGCTGACGGATGAGCTCGGGCCATTTTGCATGCCATTGCTTCATCCATTCAAGCTGAGGATCTTTAATGAAGATTGGATTTTGCGCACCAGGCCATTTTTCACTAATGAAGGGACCTTCCAAATGAACGCCGTACAAAGCTGCATAAGGCATTTCGCTGCTGCTGTAGTCCGAAACAGCTTGCAATACATCCTCTATTGCGTCCTTTGCTGCGGTCATTGTTGTAGCCAGCATGCCCGTCGTTCCTTGCGAGGCATGAAATTTAGTAATCGTGTTAAAGCTTTCGCGGCTCGCGTCCATAAAATCAGCGCCGAAGCCGCCGTGTACGTGAACGTCAATAAAGCCTGGCAGCAGAAAGCCGCCTTGACCATCTATTGTAGGAAGCTCTTTTTTCACTGCTCCTGCTGATTCCTTGTCGTCCTCCGAAATGACCTGAGCTATTTTACCATCTTGAACGACGACGCTTCCGGTAATGACTCGGTCCTCTAGTACGATATTCACATTGTGAATGAGCCAGTTAGCAGAGCTTGCTGTCATTTAATCCAACATCCTTCCAGCCTCGCGATCGAGCAGTACGATTACGCGTGCATGTGTTTGCAGCAATGAGGCTGGCACGTTTGTGGTGATTGGTCCAGTCAATGCTTCTTTAACGATACTTGCTTTGTCCGCCCCGCGAACAGCCAAAACGATTGTGTTTGCTTTCAATATCGAGCCTACGCCCATTGTAATTGCATATTTAGGCACTTCGTCCATAGAAGCGAAGAAGCGCGCATTCGCTTCAAGAGTTTCCTGCTTCAGCTGCACAGCGTGAGTGCCGCCCGATAGATTGACATCAGGCTCGTTAAAGCCGATATGTCCGTTATGGCCAAGACCAAGCAGTTGGATATCTACCGGCTGTGCCTCAAGCATAGCATCATAACGAGCAGTTTCCGCATCAAGTTTCTCTGCCATGCCGTTAGGCAAATGGGTTTGATCCGCAGGGATATCGATATGAGCAAATAAATGCTTATTCATATAATAAGCATAGCTTTGATCGTTTTCAGCCGTCAGGCCGACATACTCATCCAGATTGAACGTCGTTACATCCTTGAAGCTAACCTTTTTTTGATTGTATGCCTCTACTATTTTGTCATAAATTCCGATAGGTGTCGATCCTGTTGCTAGACCAAGCACTGCGTTAGGCTTCTCGTTTACGATGTTGATGAAAAGACTTGCTGCGTAAGCATCCAATTCCTGTTGTGAATCAAATTTTATAATTTCCATTTGACTGCCTCCTTGATGGATTCGTTACTTTTATTTTATATGAGTTTCGATCGTTTAACAATATAAAATGATTGTAAAAATCAAATTTATGATTGCAAAAATCATTAATTTGAGGGATAGAGCATTGCAGAATGGCTAAGGATAGTTGAGAGAAATATGACCTTCTTTATAATGCCACACTTGCCGAAGGTACTATTTTATTCCGATGTCCGAGAGATGACAGAATTTAGGAAGGCAAATGAAAACACTTTATTCATAAATATAAAAATTCCATTTTAAGGATAAGGTGTATATTTATGAGCGTTATGTATCAAAGTCCATGACTTATGCAGTTCATGAGATTAACCGGTAATTGTGAGAATCTATGTTTGAATAAACCGGCCACATGGTCATGGAGAGATTCTTAGGCCAATATGCTGAAATAAGGCTTGCAAAACGGCGTACCTCTATGTCAAAATCGATGTAGATTCGCTTTAAACCTTTGTGGTTTCTTGTGCGAACCTGGCAACGAGTGTGGAAGAGACCGCGAACCATT